>JAQBOH010000068.1 GCA_028288125.1 Mucilaginibacter sp. | reverse complement strand
TGATCGCGAACAAGCCGGTGCTGAAATTCATTTTGAAACCAGTAACCTTTCCTTCGATCGTTGTATTGAAAGGCGCATAATTGTTATCACATACTAGTTGGGCTTTAGGCTGAATACTCATGGTGATATCCAGCAGGTCCTTACGGGAAGTATAGGACGGCGATATAAAGGTAAAATTCGAATAATTGATCTTGTCATAGGTTTTCTTTAACGTTGAACTGAAATCCGTTTTGACCGCATCGATAGCGATTTTAGCTGACTTTACCTCGGTCATTGATTCGTCCAGTATAGCCTGAAATGCCGACAGTTCCTGCTGCTGCGCCGCGAGTTCAGGCAATAATTTTGCATCTGCTTTCTTGCCCTTATCCTTTACCGCTTCCGCTGTAAGCGCAGTTTGGTAGGCCGTGGTGTTGGTGCCGAAAAGTGTTTGTTTCCGGGTGATCTCGGTATATTGGTCGTCCAGTCCCTTCAATAAATTCTCTGTCCCGGTTTTTAGCGTCGACCCCAGAAATACTTCATCCTGCGAATTACCAGTATAACCCAGGCTTCCTTTCAGCACAGCAGTCGTCAAAGTAAGTTTTGTCTGCTTCAGCGCCGGAAAATCATGACAATCGTCTGAGAGCAGGTCCGTCAATGCCTGATAGTAACTATTAACGTCTTTGAACGTATTATAATAGTTGATATAGGACGATATTTTGCCCGCCAGGTCATCCCGCGCGTCGATATACTTGGTTGCATCCTGCTTAAGCACTTCCGGAAAGTCTGCCGGTATCTGGCTTTTATCCATCAGCGCTGCCGAGCCTCCGGCACCGCCTGCTGACAACGCGGAGTTCAGCTTGGAGATATCCGGCGTCATTAGGTTAAAAATCGGCGGTTTGTCGGTAAAAAGTGATTTATCGGAATTGTTAAACGTGATTGCGTATAGCGATTTATTGATATTTTCAATTTTAAAATAAACCCGCGCACCACTCTTAATGATAAAGTTTGAGGGGATATTCCCATTCGGATTCAAAAAATCGTACTTCAATTCTGCGTTCGCCCCGTCAATGTAAACCGGTTTTGGCGCCGCCGCAGGCGGTGGCGGCAGTGGCGGTGCCGGAGGCATCTGCCCCTGGGCAAATGCTTTTCCAAAGCATAACACCACCGGAACTGTCAATAGTAAAGTTTGGATTTTCATAAATTAATTGGATTTTGGATAGATTAATGGAAAAGTTAATTTGTCATTAGCTGAAAAATCGAGCGAGCGCGTACCGTTACCACCGCAATAATAGTGCATCACCGACACCCTGTCGTAACTCACACCGACAGATGTTTGGTTCGGTGAAGGCGTTTGCTTGCAAAAAGTTGGTACGGCGGGGCTGTTTGCTGTTTCCTCATGCCGGAAGCCAAAGATGTGCCCGAACTCATGACGGAACACGCCAACCTGGTCATAAGCCGTCGTCCAATAAGACGGGTAAACCAACAACACACGTTTGCTAACCGGATCCTCCGGAAAAAAAGATGTCGCCACATAACCGGAATTGTCAAAGTTCTTATAACTCACCACAAAATCCACATCGGCGCCTGCAGCGATCCCGACTTGATCATCCAGCGCCTCCACATAGACAATTTTAACGCCGCACATCGCCTGCCAATCCAATGCCGCCTGCCGCATTGAAGCGCTTACCTTATCATAACCACCAGCCTGAGTAGCAAAAGAATGCTTGTCGATGCAAAACCGGATCGGGAATTTTGTCCACTTGACCGTATCCAGCGTGATCGTATTAAACTCGATGATCGTTTGCTGCTCAAAGAGGTGCTTCGGCTGCTTCCTTGTCGTATCGGCCACAATTTTTTGCCGCGCACTATCCTTTGCCAGCCTGTCATTCAATTGCTCAGCCGTCACCAACAGGTCCCCTTCGATGATATAATAAATCGTACCATGCAAATGCACCGTATCAAATCCCGAGACCCTGTCCAGCGTCAGCCGAAAATTCGGCCAATGGCTTGACCTAATTGTATCAATGACCAGGCCATGATGCGTAACCAGCCTCTGCTTATGCCTGCAGCCCATCAAAACTGCAGCCCCAAAAACCATCAAAATAACCCGCTTAAAATTTGTCATGAGCAAGTGGTCAATAAGCAGTAAAAACCAACATCAACCTCGACTAACGCCGTCTACCATCAAATCTAAGAATCGAGGCAGCTAACTATTACCGTGAAAACACCCTATTTCATCGGGTGTTAATACCGCTTCCGCCTGAAAAAGAGACCACATACTGGCCCCACTAAAAATAAAAAACGCTCAACACCGATTCATTATATATCCGCCGTGTCAGAGCGCTAAGCAAAAATGCCATATAAATGAGTATGCTAAAAGTAATCTTTTCCGGATCGCATAAATAAACAGGCAACCCTATTTAAATCAATCTATTGACGCTGATCTAGAAATCTCTATCAAATAAATTTGAAATGTTTAAGGCAAAATCTCAGTGTGACTCAATGGGCTTGAACCAAAATATCCCGTTATTTGCTTTATATGCCGGTTGAGGAAACGGCAAACAATCAAAAAAGGGAGGCTCGCTCAAACGGGCAAGCCTCTTTTTTTATTTGTGCTGTTCGATTTTACTTATGCATGAACGTCGCAAACTTTCCCGAACACCTACTAAGTAAAAATAAAAGGATGTTATCAATAAATTTATAATAACTTTTATTCCTGTTGCCTCGCAAATCTGCCATACGGTTGAAAGGCCAAGCTCGTTATTATCCTCATGATTTGTCCCTTTGTAAAATCATTAAATACACACATTCGCCCGGCTCGTGATGGTGGGCAATGATTAGCTATTAGCACCAGAAAATTTACCCCATGCCAGCAGCGCGCACACACCGGCTATCAGTGACATTATCGCGGCGAGTGGAAAGAAGTATATGTATTCGCAAACCGCCATGATAACCATGAAAATGCCGAGCAATAACGACATACCACGGGTTGCCGGATTTGCGGCCTGGCCGGATAACAGCCAAAGCAATATGCTTAACAATATGAGCACAAAGATATTCATAATGCCATAGCCCTCATAAAACATCGCCACGGTTGCCGAACGTCCCATAAAAGCAAAATGTTCCCTTTCCATGCCGGCAATAACGTTGGCAACAGCCGTGTTCGGCGCGTTTTTCCAGCCAAGTGCGCCAAAAGTATGGCCCACGGTATGCAGCAGCATGATCACCGATGCAATGCGTAACAGCAATTTAGGCTTCATCGGCTGCTCCTTTATAAAGGTTCATAATATATTCCCAGCCGCCGTCCATGTCTGCAATTACCTTTGCTCCGCCGGTTAGTTTGTGCAGGTCGCGGTGTTCCATTTGTATGCGGGTTTTTTTCGGCCCCTCGTCAATAAATTTTATCTCCACTTCGGTAACCAGGTTGGGGTCGTATTGAAAGTTGCCGTCTATCTGCCATGCCAGCACCAGGTGGCCATAGGGGCTCCAGGATAAAACATAGCCTACGTTTACTTCGCTTCCGTCCTCATGCTTCGAGTACCAGCGGCCGTTTGCGCCCGGTTCCAATACCGATTCCACCAACGGCGTTTTCCCTACGTGATGGGTTTTGGGCCACCACAAATCCATTTTTTGGGTAAATACGTTAAAGGCTGTCTCCTGCGAGGCCTCAACGGTTACTTCTTTTTTTATTGGCTGCATTTGATTTGGTTTTTAGTTTCTCAGTTTGTTCAGCAATTTGCTTGAAGTTCTCCAGCGATTCGGTCCAAAAGCGGTCCAGGTAGTCGCGCATGGCCTGTACGCCATCGCTATTGACCGAATAGATACTGCGCGTGCCCTGTTGTACCATGGAGATTAGCTTTGCTTCGCGCAGTACTTTCAAATGCTGCGATACCGCGGGCCGGCTCACCGTAAGGCCCTCGGCAATATGAACCACCGAAAGCGGCCGCGAAGCCAGCTTTTCAAAAATGGCCCTTCGGGTAGGGTCGCCCAGCGCGTTAAAAGCGGAATTGTAGTTTTGAAAAGCCTGCATTGTAATTTCGTTTTGGTAAGTTTAAACTTACCGTTAGTACAAACTTACCAATAAAAATGAATTCTCAAAATTTTTTGTGATAAAATCATCTTATGGGTGCCATTCTCTAAAAAGAAATCACATCGTCGCTTTAATTGAGCTGTTAATAGGTAAAATCTGCCGTGTCGTCGACTTTAACATTTGTTAACACAGGTATTTTGAACGTTTGCATCATAAAACAACGTTTAGATACTTTCAGGAAAGGGACGCGCGGGAGGCAAACGATGATCATTAAATAAATACTTCAAATACGAAAGCAAAAACTATGGGCTCATTTTTTACGCATTAATCAACAAGTTTTTAAATCAAACATGAATAATCGTATGAAAAGGATCAGCAATAATATTTACCAGGTCAGCTTAGGCTGGGTCAACGTTTTTGTCGTAGAAGATAACGGCCTCACCCTGATCGATACGGGCCCCAAAGGGAGCACAGCAAAAATTTTCAGCGCAATTAAGAACGCGGGTAAAAACCCTTATGACATCAAGCGCGTCATCCTGACCCATGCCCATCCCGATCATGCCGGGAACGCCGAGGAGATCAAGCGGATGTTAAGGGTGCCGGTAATGGCCCACCAGGAGGATGCGAAGATCATGGCCTACGGCATTGCCGTCCGCAAAGAGATATGCCTTACGCCCGGGCTAAAAAACTGGCTCATCTACGAGCTGGCTATCAAACGCGCCGGCATCAATATCGAGCCCGTTGTGATAGACGAACAATTAAATGACCGCGACCTGCTGCCCCTGCTCGGCGGGATTCGCGTCGTCCACACGCCGGGCCATAGCAAGGGCCACATCGCCCTGCTGGCGGAGAACGAGGAAGTGCTGATAGCGGGCGACCTGCTATCGAATAGTACCGGGTTGGGCCTTAGCGTTATCTACGAAAATATGGCGGAAGGCATCAGCAGCATTATGAAAGTAACCGACCTTGACTTTGACAAGATGGCCTTCGGTCATGGCAGCCCCATTTTGCACGACGCCGGCAGCATTATGCGGCAAACCTTTGTTAACTATGAGTATACGCTGGTTTAGGCCAAGGGTCGCAATCTACCGGCATAGTGATTCAAAGTTGCAAACTTAAACAAGCGGGCAAATAAACACAATCATCCCCATGCTGTTAATCATCCATATGCCTTTGCAATCGCAGCCAACCATATACTCCATTAATGTAATATTTTGATTAACCAGCCGGCTGAAAAAAAAGCAATCGATACCTTTGCCATAATAAAATACAACATCATGAACACAACAAAAGTAGGCTGGATAGGCCTCGGCAAAATGGGTATTCCCATGTCGCAATCATTAATAAAGGCGGGCTTTCCCGTGGTTGTATATAACCGCAGTAAAGAAAAAGAAGCGGGTTTAAAAGCGGCCGGTGCCGGTGTGGCGTCAACCCCTGCCGCGTTGATACAGCAGGCGGATGTAGTTATTATTATGGTTACCGATGATAAAGCCATCAATGATATTTTTAAAAGCGACAACGGCTTGTTAGGTGCAGGCACCAGCGGAAAGATCATTATTAACATGAGTACGGTTTCGCCGGCCATCAGTAAGGAGATGGCTACTGCCTGCGCGCAGCAGGGCAATCATTATCTGGATGCGCCGGTGTCGGGCAGTGTAAAGCAGGCGCAGGAAGCGCAGCTGGTTATTATGGCTGGTGGTGACGAAAGCATATTTGAAAAAGTGAAACCGATACTTGAAACAATTGGCCGCATGGCCATGCGGGTAGGCGATACAGGTGCTGGCAACACGGCAAAGCTGGTGATCAATACCTTGCTTGGCATAAACGCCCAGGGATTGGCGGAAGCTGTTGTTTTTGCGCAAAAGAACGGCATTAAAAACACCGATCTTATTACACTCATCAACAACAGCGCGCTGGGCAGCCCGTTTATCAAAATAAAAGGCGAAGCCATCGTCAATAATAACTTTGATGCCATGTTTTCATTAAGCAACATCGCGAAAGACCTGCGCCTTGCAAAGGACATTGGCCTTTCAACCCCGCTGGGGAAGGTGGCTTATCAAACCTTCCAGGATGCCGAGCCTGCTTTGGGCGATGAGGATATTATCGCGGTATACAAACAGGTAAATATTTAATTATCTCCCTGCAGCTACTTAAATAAAAATCCTCCTGATCGGCAAATTATAGGAGGATTTTTATTTAATGGATTGTAATGCCGTTAAATTCGGGCGAACTGGGTAACGATTAAAAGCTAATCCCGAACTGCACCGCCGTGGTATACGATCCGGGTAAATTGTTGCCATAACGCGCCGGCTCACTTAACGAAACATAAAGCTGGTAATCTTTTTGAACGGATATTATCTTACCGAATACCGGCGTAAAGCCATATCTGCCGTCTGTTTGAAAAGCGAGCCTTGGGGTAATGGTAAAGCCATGGGGAAAACGGAACATAACGCCCGGATGGAACAGCATATAGTTCATTTTGGTAGATCCGTTTTGTGAAAGAAGAAAGGGCACCATTTCCATACTGAAACCTAAATGGTCGCTCTTTAAAAGATTAAATCCAAACGGCATGCCGAATGCAGTGCTTTTTGAAAAGTTGGCAGTAAAGCCGGTATTATTAAAAGTACCCACCGGTACCAGTACGGCGAAAAATCCGGTAACCCGCGGATAAGCAGGCGTTGGTTGTGTGTCCTGAGCGATGCTATTTTTTACCACCAGGCACAGTAGTAAAAATACAACTATCGCATTAATTTTTAGCGTTTTCATGTTGTTTTAATTTGTTTTTTAGGAAAAGTAAGGCCAATATTTTGTGCTAAATCTGTCGGCTTTCTGTATAAATTCTGAATTTTTAGCATTTTTCCGGTTCACCCGGATAGCATTTGACTGTTTTTAGGCGGCTATTATAAGGGTTGAAAATGAGCTGAAATGAGCGAATATTTTGATCCGGAAAATGGCCTTTTTCGCTATAATTTGCAATGGTTTTCCCGGTTGTTTTCTAATCGTTGAACGACGGTTTTTGTCGCCTGCGGGGCGACTGCTTCATTTAAATAATTGACCATTTTATCGCCGTTGCGGTAAAAAAACATAATGTTTCGTTTTTACAATAAAGGTTTTAAATAGCCAAATCGATTATTTTCTTCCACGATACTTTTGTTCCGACAATTTATTACCAAAGAAATATTCAAATGGGAACAACATCAAGGCGGGACTTTCTATCCGCAACATCCCTGACCACAATGGGTGCAATAATTGCAGCGACAGGGATCAATGCAATAACACCCGGAACCGCCGCGGCATCTCCGGCAAACAACCCGAAACCGGCGCCTGCGCAGGAAGAACTGGAAGATTTTGTATTCGATATTACCAACAGCAAAGCAGGCTGGAAGGGCGAAGGCGGCAGCGCCCTGGAGGCAACCGTGGCGGAATTCCCGGTATCGCAAAGTATTGCAGGGGTGGCCATGCGTTTGAACCCCGGCGGTTTCCGCGAGCTGCACTGGCACTCCATTGCCGCGGAGTGGGCTTATATTTTAGAAGGAAAGGTACGCACCACAGTTATCACACCCGGTGGAACGACATCGACGGATGAGTTTGAAGTGGGCGACATTTGGTATTTCCCCAGGGGATACGGACATGCTTTGCAGTGCGTGGGCGATAAGCCTTGTTCTTTTTTGCTCGGGTTCGATAATGGCCACTTTTCGGAATTCGGGACCTTTAGCATAACGGATTGGGTGAGCCATACATCGCCCAACATCCTCGCCCGCAACTCGGGGCTGCCCGCAAGCACGTTTGCCGCATTGCCTAAAAAGGAATTGTACATCGGCAAAGGTAAGATCGCATCCCAAACACCGCCGCGCAATATGGATGCTGCAATCTCTAACAGCTTTTCGTCGCATAAATTTCGCATGGAGACTGACGGGGTTAAACAGAAGTTTAACGGCGGGTATATTAAGGTGGTGTCCTCTACCGAATTTCCGATACAAAACACGTTAACCGCGCTCCGGATGAATATAGAACCCGGCGCCATACGCGAATTGCACTGGCACCCCAACGCGGACGAATGGCAGTATGTGATGAGCGGCCAGGGACGTGTATCTATTTTTGGTTCGCATGGCCGGGTTAAAACCATGGATTATGGCAAAGGGATGGTGTCTTTCATCAAACAGGGTTATGGCCATTATATTGAAAATACCGGGAAAGAAGAGCTGAAACTTTTAGTGCTTTTTAACAGCCCGATATACCAGGAGCTGACACTAAACGAATGGTTATCGTCTAACCCCGACCAGCTGGTAGCCGACCATTTTGGCATCACCACAGATCAGGCTCAATCAATAGTTAAACATCAAACAGGTATTTTTTAATACACGGAAATGGCTAAGAGATGAGAATATCCAGACTAAATAGCACTTCAAAAATATTTAGATAATTATTGATCTGATAATTTATGAAAATCAAGGAAAGTCCGATTAAAGGTGTACCGGTTACTAAAGTAATACATAACCAAAGCGTAATAACAATAGATAAACTTGCTATTGAAGAGCCCCTGGAAATAAGGCTCGCTTTTGGTGAAGGGGTGAACAGGACGGTAAAAAATATTTCGGTAACCATGCGCACACCCGGCAGCGACGCGGAGCTGGCAACGGGGTTTTTATTTACGGAAGGGATAATAAAACACAAAAGCGACCTGGCTTCCGCAGCACATTGTTTTATAGCTTGTGCAGAAAATAAGGAGAATATTATCCAGGTTGAGCTCCGCGAAACTGCCCTGCCGGAATTAAAGAACACCGATCGTAATTTTTATACCACCTCTAGCTGTGGGGTTTGCGGTAAAGGATCAATTGATGCCATAAAAAGTGTAAGCGCTTTTGATCCCGGGCAAAACAATGATCTTTTTATTACCCGGGATGTATTGCTTGAATTACCCGACCGGTTAAGGCTGTACCAGGACGTTTTTGATATTACCGGCGGCTTGCACGCGTGCGCGTTGTTCAATGCCGGCGGAGAGCTGTTATTGCTGCGTGAAGATGTAGGCCGGCATAACGCGCTCGACAAGTTAATTGGCGCCGCGCTCGAAAAAGATTGGCTGCCGCTAAAAAAC
>JAQBOH010000027.1 GCA_028288125.1 Mucilaginibacter sp. | reverse complement strand
GACGGATTTAAGGAATATTTGCTGAAGAATAAATAAGAAAGTAACTTAGTATATTAATCACCCCAGCTATGGACATACAGGCGGAAAAATTAAATTTAGTAAAGGCGATATTAGATATTGAGGATATCGGCCTGATAAAAAGAGTGAAAAAAATATTGAAGAAAAACGACCATGATTGGTTTGATGATTTATCAGAAGAGCAGCAACAGGCGGTTACGAGGTCGTTAGAACAGTTGGACAGAGGAGAAGGTATTCCGCACGAAGAAGCAATGGCCCGGCTTGGACTATGACTTATTCGATAATATGGTCTCCGGACGCATTAAAGAGTTTTGAGGAGAGAATTGAGTACCTGAAAATAAACTGGACCGAAAAAGAAATCATAAATTTCCGGCAACGTGTAAATGAATATCTGGAGGTATTAAAAGAAACGCCTTTTATTGGGAAAAAACCAAACAAACTTAAAAATTTGCATATAGGCCTTATAATTAAACCAGTTTCTCTTATCTATCGGGTAAAAACCACTGCAAAAGAGATTGGGCTAGTTTTATTTATTGACAATCGTCAAAATCCAAAAAAAATTCAAAAGTATAAAGGGTAAAAATCCCGCTGCCTGTGTCGTCACAGGCAGCTATCACGCATATCTATGATCAATACCATCATCTTCGATCTTGGCGCGGTTTTAATTGACTGGAACCCACATTATATGTACCGTACCCTGTTCAGTGACGAAGAGGAAATGAAAAACTTTTTGGCTACCGTTTGTACATCCGAATGGAACGAGGAACAGGATGGCGGCCGTACCGTACAGGAAGGCACCGACCTGCTGGTACAACAATACCCGGAACATGAAGCAAATATTCGCGCCTTCTACTCGCGCTGGGAAGAAATGCTGGGCGAGCCTTTTTGGGATATGATCGAAATATTTAAGGAACTTAAAGAGAGCGGCAAATACAAAATATACGCGCTCACCAACTGGTCGGCTGAGACTTTTCCTTATGCCGTGAGCCGGTACGATTTTTTAAATTGGTTTGATGGCATTGTTGTATCAGGGGTCGAAAAAATGCGCAAACCGCATCCCGAGTTTTACCAATTATTGCTCGACCGTCATCACGTTAAACCGGATGAAGCCATATTTATTGATGACAACTACCGGAATATCCTGGCTGCTGAAAAGGTGGGCATAAAATCGATACATCATACCTCGGCGGATGAAACGCGGAAGGAACTGGAGAAATTGCATGTGTTGTAAACGGGCAATGATCCACTTGAATAAACGCTGGTTCGTTGATTGGCTTATGTAGAGATTGCTTCGTTCCTCGCAATGACGGTGGGTGAGAGCTACAGCAACAATAGCTTCCAGGCCTCTTCAACTTTTCCTGCGTCAAGTAGTTCTTTGGCTTTTAAATGCAGATGCGTTTCGCGCGTTGCAGCGTCGCCTATTGTTGCATCTAATACTTCTTTGATCTCAGGCGATTGGGCGTAGGCCTCGATATCTGCATCAGCAGGCAAAGCTTCAACATTGCCCAACTGCCCGAGATTATTGCCCGTTAATATTTTAGAATTACGGATGGCATAAGGGATAGCATCAACACCGATACCCCTGGTCCGTACAGGTTTAGCAACCTTAAAAAGACTCTCCGGGGTGACCCGGCAATACCAGTCGCCGCCGAGGCGTGCCACATGGTCGATTTTTTCCTGGTCTATCTTTCCATCCGCATCCAAAATACCCTCGTGGATATGTATGATCTTGATTTCTGCAATAATAAGGTTACCTGCTCCCGGTGTATTGCCTAATGATTTTATTTCGTTTACCACGCATTCAAACTGAACCGGCGATTCGGCCACCCTTGGCGGTTTTACCAGTTCAGAAGGCAGCATAGTAAAACCTGATTTTATAAATTCATTGATACCCTTTGAATATTCAACGCTCGCAAGCGATACCTGCTGCACCATATCGTAATTCACGATGTTAATAACGCATTCGGGCACCTCATGCAGGTTTTCAAGTGAGTGCTTGGTGGTATTGTCCCTTACCCTCCGCGAAGGCGAAAAAACACAAACCGGCGGATTGGTACTGAATAAATTAAAGAAGCTAAAAGGGCTAAGGTTAATGTTACCCGCTTTATCAATCGTTGATGCAAAACAGATCGGCCGCGGTGCAATGGCGTATTGCAGGTAATTGTGCAGCTCGGGAATTGACAGGTCGGATATTTTTAGTGACAGCATTATTTTTTTAGAGCAAGAATCGAAAAATCACTATCGGCCTTTTCAATGATGTTGCCGAGCATACCCAAACCGGTTACTTCCATTTCAACCAGGTCACCGGGCTGAAGCCATTGAGGTTTATAGTTTGGGTCATTCAAAAGGCCGGTGCCGTTCAGTTCCAGGAAACAGCCCGTGCCGACTGTTCCGGAGCCTATCACATCGCCGGGAAGTACATCGCAGCCATAGGCACAGCGTTCAATGATCTCTGCAAAGGTCCAGTCCATATCAGCCATGCTGCCTTTTGAAACCTGCCTGCCATTTACCGCGCATGTCATTTCAAGCCTGTAAGCATTGCCTGTATGGCCGGGTTTTGGCGTTGTTTTATAACGTTCCAGCTCATCGGGTGTTACCAGCCAGGGGCCGATAACTGTGCTGAAGTCCTTCCCTTTCGCAGGCCCAAGGTTCAGGATCATTTCCTCCATTTGCAGGGTACGTGCACTCATATCGTTCATGATCATATACCCGGCGATCAGGCTATCTGCATCAGCGGCCCTGATATTTCTTGCTTTTTTATTTAGCACAACGGCCACTTCCAATTCAAAATCAAGCTTCTGGAAGTGGTCGGGCATGCACTCGATCTCGCCGGGGCCCTGTATGGCGTTATGATTCGTAAAATAAAATATCGGGTATTGGTCAAACTCAGGTATCATTTCCACCTTCCGGTTACGGCGGGCGGCAGCAACATGCTGCCTGAAGGCATATCCATCGCGGCATGATGTAGGGTGCGGCACAGGCGCCATCATCTCAAAAAACAACTCCTCCTTAGCCTCCATCTTACCTGACGATATCGCTTTATTCACCCGCTGAGCCCGTTCCATCAGCTCATCGCCGCCCCATAAAAAGGCGTTCATATTGTCGGGCAGCAACTTATCACACGAGCTCAGGTTATAGATGTGGCCGTTTATAAAAACGCCCAAATGCTCGCGGTCTTCGGTTTTATAGGATACTAGCTTCATTGGTTTATCTGGTTAGGAAATCAAAACTAAACATTTTTAGTTTATTGGGTTGATTAAGTTGGTTAGGTTGATTAAGTTATATTTAAACCCTTAGTTTAACCTAATCAACAACTCACCCAATAAACCAAACTTGCATATTAAAAATAATAGCTTAATTTAGTATATCCATTTATGAGCATACAAAGGCATTTTCTTTTTTCCCTCGGCCTCACGTCAATGAGTGATGCGTCTTCGTTCAGGGATGCTATGCTTGCCAAGATCGTGCTTGCGCAGTACTAATGCTTGCAAGGCTATAATGTTGGAAGGAGGTTTAATATTAGCCCTTTTACCGTTGTAACTTAAAACTAATAGTCCTATTAAATCGTTATATTTATTGTACTGATTTACTTGAGGTTGAACGCTCTTCAGCCTTTCAAACATTCCAATTTTACAACATTTCAACAAAAAACAAATGCCCGTTTATCATACTTTAGGAGCCATCCCGCCCAAGCGGCATACCCAGTTTCGTAAGCCCGATGGTACTTTATATGCCGAAGAACTTGTTTCAACCGAAGGTTTTTCAAGCCTGTATTCGCTGGTGTATCACACCTATCCGCCTACTTTGGTAAAAGAATTGGGCGAACCATACAGCGTTGAACCCAAAATTGCCCGCGAAAAGCATTTAAAACACACCTGTTTGCTGGGATTTAAAATTGAACCGGCAGACGATTACCTGCAAAGCCGTAAACCTGTCCTGGTAAACAGCGACCTGCATATTTCGCTGGCCGCGCCGCGCAAATCGATGACCGATTATTTTTATAAGAACAGCCAGGCTGATGAAGTGGTGTTTATACATGTGGGCTCGGGCACACTAAAAACCGGCTATGGCGATATAAAATTCAGCTATGGCGATTACCTGATTATCCCGCGCGGAACCATTTATCAGATGGAATTTGATACGCCTGATAACCGGCTTTTTATAGTGGAAAGCTTTAGCCCTATACGGGTGCCTAAACGCTATACCAACGCATATGGCCAGCTCAGGGAACAATCGCCATACTGCGAGCGGGACATAAAGAAGCCAACTGGTTTAAAAACGCATGACGAAAAGGGAGATTTTAAGATCCTTATCAAAAAACAAGGATTGATATACCCGTATATTTACGGAACGCACCCGTTTGACTTTATCGGGTGGGATGGCTTTCATTATCCCTGGGCTTTTTCGATACACGACTTTGAGCCCATAACCGGACGCCTGCACCAGCCGCCGCCGGTACACCAGACCTTTGAGGGGCATAACTTCGTTATCTGCTCATTCGTTCCGCGTAAATACGATTACCACCCGCTGTCAATCCCTGCGCCTTATAATCACAGCAATGTGGACAGTGATGAGCTGTTATATTATGTTGATGGTGATTTTATGAGTCGCAAAAGTGTGGTAAAAGGCCAGATTACCCTTCACCCGGGCGGCATACCGCACGGGCCGCACCCCGGAACTGTTGAAAAGTCTATAGGGAAAGAATCGACCGACGAGCTGGCAGTGATGATCGATCCTTTCCGTCCCCTGATGCTCACTGAAGATGCCGTTAAAATTGAGGACGGCAACTATTATAAAAGCTGGGCCAGCGAATAGGCCTCAACTAGTCCCCCAAAGGACAGGATTTTAAGCATTTAGAAACAACTCCCCCACCCTCTTTCTTTGAAGAGGGCAGGGTGAGACAAAAAAAGAATAATGGAAACACTAACTATAAATAAAGAAACACAAGTAACTGATTTTTTACCCCTTAACGGTACCGATTACGTTGAATTTTATGTGGGCAATGCCAAGCAGGCCGCCCATTATTATAAAACGGCATTCGGCTTTCAAAACCTGGCATATGCCGGGCCTGAAACCGGCGTTCGCGACAAGGCATCCTATGTTTTGCAACAGGGAAAAATACGCCTGGTTTTAACCACTCCCCTGCACTCGGACCACCCTATTGCCGACCATATTAAAAAACATGGTGATGGTGTAAAGATACTGGCCTTATCGGTTAATGACGCCTACGACGCGTTTAAGCAAACGACAAGCCGCGGCGCGGTACCTTACCAGGAGCCACAAACATTAACTGATGAATTTGGCGAAATACGCACAAGCGGAATAAAGCTATATGGCGAAACGGTGCATCTTTTTGTAGAACGGAAGAATTACCACGGGACTTTTTTACCGGGTTATCAAAAAATGGCATCCGCCTATAACCCGCCAGAAGCCGGGTTACTATATATTGATCACTGCGTGGGAAATGTAGGCTGGCATAAAATGAATGAGTGGGTGAACTTTTATGAAGACGTAATGGGCTTTAAAAATATTTTAACCTTCGATGATAAGATGATTTCAACCGAGTACTCGGCGCTGATGAGCAAAGTGATGAGCAATGGCAACGGGTATGTTAAATTCCCTATAAATGAGCCTGCAGAGGGCAAAAAGAAATCACAGATAGAAGAATATCTTGAATTTTACGAGGGCGAGGGTGTGCAGCACCTGGCGCTCGCCACTGCCAACATTGTTGAAACGGTAACTGATCTGCAAAGCCGCGGCGTGGAGTTTTTAACCGTGCCAACTTCATATTATGATGAGCTGACCGACCGTGTCGGCCATATCGATGAAGACCTTGGGCCATTAAAAAGATTGGGTATCCTGGTTGACCGTGATGATGAAGGCTACCTGCTTCAAATTTTTACCAAGCCGGTTGAGGACAGGCCAACGCTTTTCTTCGAGATCATTCAGCGCAAAGGGGCAAAATCCTTTGGCGCCGGTAATTTTAAGGCATTATTTGAAGCTATTGAACGCGAACAGGAATTAAGAGGAAACCTGTAATATTTAATCCATAACCCGTCCTGATATTATTGGGACCGGGTTTTTCAACCGTTTTTCGGTCATCAGCGTCACAAAACATTCACTTTTAGAGCATTAAATAGTTGTTATATAAATATTATTACAACTATTTATTTTGTAATTCGTAATAAGTGAACCAGTTATGGCAAGTTTTTATTTTTATAAAATATTTCTCTATATTACCCCAAACTTTTGGTTAATATAATTACGGTTCAACAATTAAAATGAGTGCAGGAGGGAACAATTTCGGTGCAGAAGATGCAACTCATCTTGCTTATATTATTGACCATATTACTATTGGCGTCTGGGAATATAATATTAACACCAACCAAGTCAAATGGTCGGCTGGTTTTTACATCATTTTAGGCTATAAACCCGACGAGATAGAATGTTCCTATAGTTTCTTTCTCGACCATTTGCTTTATCACCAGGATAAACCTTTACTGCTGGATGCCATTCATAACCATAGTGAAGGTACTTTAATTAAGGTACATCTCCGGCTTCTGACAAAAAGCGCCGGCTATCAATGGTTTGAAAGCACGGCCAAAAAATCAGGCGAAGGCCAGGAGACTAAATTTACAGGCTCGTTAATTAACATACATCAATATAAGTTACTGGACTTAACTGCCACCCAAAACGACTTCCAGTTTAAAGAAACCGGTACAATTGCTAAAATCAGTGGCTGGGAAATTGATATACTTGCCAAAAGTTTCAACCTGACAAAAGGGGCCTATAATATTTATGAAGTAATTGACCGGGTTCAATTTAGCGTTGATGAAGTGATTAACTTTTTTGAGCCTTATTACCGGCCCGTATTTAAAGAAGCCGTTGATGGTGCAATAAAATCCTGCCGGCCGTTTGATCTGGAACTATTATTCAGGACCGCTAAAAGTAGTGTGATCTGGGTTAAGGCCAAAGGCCTGCCTATTATTGACGACTATGGCAAATGCGTCAAAATACGCGGTGTATTCCAGGATATTGACAGCATCAAAAAGGACGGGCTTGGACTGCAATCGTCTATAAATGTATTAAATGACCAAAATAAACGGCTGCAAAATTTCGCTTATATCGTGTCGCATAACCTGCGGTCGCATACCGGCAATTTGCAGTTCATGGTTAATTTGCACGAAGAGAGTGAATCGGCAGAAGACCGTGCCGAGGTATTTTCGCACATCAAGTCGATAAGCAGCAGCCTTAATTCAACCATCGAACACCTGAACGAGATCGTAAAAATACACACAGACATCAAAAAAGAGAGAAAGGCAGTTGATTTTGAACTCATTTTCAAAAATGTTGTTTCGGCCCTTCAGAACAACATTGATGACACAGGCGCCAAAATCGACTATGACTTCAGTCAATGCCCGGTGATTAACTATATCCCGGCCTACCTCGAAAGTATTCTGCAAAATTTACTTACCAACGCATTAAAATACCGCCATGCCGACCGTAAGCCGGTTATAAATTGCCGCAGCACTAAAAACCATAAACATGTTTATTTAATATTTGAAGACAATGGCGTGGGTATTGACCTTGAGCGTTATGGCGACAAAGTTTTTGGCATGTATAAAACTTTCCACCAAAACCCCGACTCAAAAGGCCTGGGATTGTTTATAACCCGCAACCAGGTAGAATCACTGGGCGGCTCCATAAAAATAGACAGCACCGTAGATGTCGGAACAAAATTCACTATACGACTGGTGTAGTGAAGAGTTTGCAGTGGGCAAGTGAATTTTTTTAAGCAAGCCGCGAACTGAAAACTGCGAACTTTAAAGACTACTCAATGTAGCTTTCCAGTATCTTAAAACCACCTGATGTTTCAAGTTTTATCTTATTGATCGTTTTAGGAAGTAAAATACACTCGCCCATTTTTACGGGGTAATCTTTTTTATTGTGCTTTATCACAAAGTTACCTTTTAGGCATACATATATTACAAAAGAGTCGAGCTGTGTATAGTCGCGGGATGTGCTTTCGGTAAAATCCAACAAATTGGTGGTAAAATACGGACAGCTAACCAGTTTAACCAGAATATTCTTTTGAGGCTGATACCTGGTTTTATATTCGGGATAATGCTTATAATCAATCGCGGCAAGCGCTTCTTCGGTATGCAGTTCGCGTTTATTCCCTTTATCATCAACCCGGTCGAAATCGTAAATGCGGTAAGTGATATCCGATGTCTGCTGAATTTCAGCGATCAATAGTCCCTTTCCTATCGTGTGCACCCTGCCCGCGGGCAAAAAGAAAACATCGCCGGCCTTTACGTCTTCCTCGTTTAAAATATCGGTAATATGGCCGCTGTTGAATTTGTCGAGGTATTCTTTTTCGTCCAGCTCCTTATTAAACCCGGCTATCAAAGTTGAGCCGGGATCAGCTTGTATTACGTACCACATTTCGGTTTTGCCAAACGAATCATGACGTTTTTTTGCCAACTCATCATCAGGATGAACCTGGATGGACAGGTCGTCATTGGCATCAATGAATTTCACCAGCAAAGGGAAAGTTTCGCCGAAGTGCTCATACACTTTTTTGCCAACCAGTTCGTCTTTGTACGTTTCAAGCAAGGTGCTTAAAGACACACCGGCCAGTTCGCCGTTAGAGACAACCGAAACATCAGATTTAACCCCTGATATTTCCCAGGTTTCGCCGCAGTTGGGCAACTCGCCAAAATCCTTGTGCAGATAGGTTTTTATTTTTTTCCCGCCCCATATCTTATCTTTATAAATGGTTTGGAATTTTAACGGGTATAACGATGGCATAATGTAAATTTTATTGTATAAACTTAGTTATGGCTCAAAAGTTCTCATTTATGCCAAAAAAGGAATTTCAAGTTGCTTGCAAATTTTTTTACATAGTAAATTATCCAGCTCCTGGTGCCGGCCAATTGCAGTTTGTTTTTGATTTGCGGGATTAGTATAAATGGCATGATTAGCGCCTTCTCTTAGAAGATAACAACCATTCTTTTCAAGATGTTTAACTAAAGCAGAGCGCTTCATCAGGACAGTTCGAGTTCTTCTATAATTACTTGTTTACCTAAATACTCCTTTTCGGTGAGTTCTTTATTCGTATCCAATATTAATTTCAAAGCGTCCAGCAAATTTGCTTTCAGCTCTTCAATACTCTCACCCTGCGATATCGCCGCCGGAACTTCCTCAATCTGCCCAACAAACCAACCACTTTCGCCTTGTTCAATAATTGCAGTAAACTTCATACCCAAAGATAGCTAAAATTATAATAGCCTATTGTTACATAGGTATTCCAATGAATAACAAAAAAGTCCGCGTAAAAACTACACGGACTTTACAATTACTTTTGATCGTCTCTACCCCAGCTTCTTCTTCAAATTTTCATCAATTGCGGCTAAAAATTCTTCAGTATATAAGAAATCTTTGCCGTGCTCAACCTTTGGTTTTATGGTAATGGCCAGATCCTTGGTCATTTTTCCGCTTTCAACAGTCTCAATGCAAACTTCTTCCAATGTTTTGCAGAATTTAATCAGTTCCTGGTTGTTATCCAGCAACCCACGGAATTCTAACCCCCGGGTCCAGGCAAAAATGGATGCGATCGGGTTTGTTGAAGTTGGCTTGCCGGCCTGGTGCTCGCGGTAATGGCGGGTAACGGTACCGTGCGCGGCTTCTGCTTCCATCACGGTGCCATCCGGGGTTACTAAAGTCGAGGTCATTAATCCAAGCGACCCAAATCCCTGCGCTACTGTATCTGATTGAACATCGCCATCATAGTTTTTACAGGCCCATACGAAGTTACCGTGCCATTTTAACGCCGAAGCAACCATATCATCTATCAGGCGGTGCTCGTAAGTTAACTGGTTTGCCTCAAACTCCTGTTTAAATTCCTGCTCATATATCTCCTGGAAAATATCCTTGAAGCGGCCATCATATTTTTTAAGAATGGTATTTTTGGTAGACAGGTACAAAGGCCATTTTTTTAACAACGCCTGGTTAAAACAAGCGCGGGCAAAGCCTTTGATCGACTCGTCAGTGTTATACATAGCAAGGGCTACGCCGTCGCCTTTAAAGTTATAAACCTCAAATGACTGCTCTTTCCCGCCATCTTCGGGCGTAAAGGTTATGGTAAGCTTACCTTTGCCTTTGGTTACAAAATCGGTTGCGCGGTATTGGTCGCCAAAAGCGTGGCGGCCTATGCATATCGGAGCTGTCCAGTTAGGCACCAGGCGCGGCACGTTGGCCATTACAATGGGTTCGCGAAAAACGGTACCATCCAAAATATTACGGATAGTTCCATTAGGCGATTTCCACATCTGTTTCAGGTTGAATTCCTTTACACGCTCTTCGTCGGGTGTTATCGTGGCGCATTTAATCCCAACGCCATATTGTTTAATGGCATTTGCGGCATCAATGGTCACCTGGTCGTTTGTTTCATCGCGGTATTCAATACCCAGATCGTAGTATTTGATATCAAGATCGAGATAAGGAAATATCAGCCTATCCTTTATAAATTTCCAGATAATGCGGGTCATTTCATCCCCGTCCAGTTCAACTACCGGGTTTGCTACTTTTATTTTTGACATCATTGGGTATTTTTTTTAGTGGCGTCAAATATATAAAATTGATTGGTGAGTAGTTAGTGCTAAGGAGTGAGTTTTTCTTATTTTCTATTCACTATTCACCACTTACCGCTCAACTTTATTTAAATGTGTTGCTATTTATATAAACTTAGATGTTACTTTTATAAAATATATCAATCAAAAATTGGTTAACCTTGTTATTCAACATCATGCCTTTACATTATGATAAAACTGATTACTAAAACAACGTTTTTAACTTTATTTGTTTGTTGTTTAACGTTAATTGCCAAAGCACAATTGGGGTACAACTTTTCGCAGTACGATATTGGCGCAGCGGTTGGTTTCAACACGGTACATGGTAATCCCGAAACGACAACTTCAACACAGTCCATTCATTTTAATTTAACCTATAACGCCACTCCGTATACTAATTTTGTTTTTGAGGCCCAGTTGGGCAAGCTCAGAGGCGGCGATTCTTTGAAATCAAAAAGCGGCATGCAGTTCAACAACGATTTCAGCGCTTTTTTATTCAGGGGCCAGATACAGGCCGGAGAATTGATAGATTATTCAAATAGCCGCATGTACAACGCGCTTAAAAATCTCTATATCTCTGCCGGGTTTGGTTTTGTAATTAACCGTATTACTTCTATCAGCAGGTACTCGCACCAGGTACCGGGATTTTTCACCGATGGCCAGAATAACAGCCAGGAGCCTTTTATCCCGCTACGGATAGGATATGAATTTAAACTCTTTAACCAGAACAATGAGCCTAGTTTTAAAGTTGATGTTGGGTATGGGTACAATTTAGTATTAGGGGATGAACTGGATGGTTTCTCAACGGGCAACGGGCACCATGATGCCTATTCGCAGTTTACGATAGGTGTAAAATTTGCGGTCGGCGGCGCAACAACGTCATACCGGAAGCAAATTCAATATTGATGGTGAAAGGTGAAAGGTGAAAGGTGA
>JAQBOH010000195.1 GCA_028288125.1 Mucilaginibacter sp. | reverse complement strand
ACTAAACGATAATTCGACAGCACATTAACTAAAGTCTAATCGTAGCTGATTGAGATAAAGAGATTATTTTAAATTTATAAATAAAGGTTAATGACCCGAAGGTCATTTGTGGCGGATCAAACTGTATTTAAGCTTACATGCTGAGTCAATAGCTATCTGGCCATCTAGATCCTGTTCAATAAAAACAGAAGGCCTCTCCGGCAATTTACTGTTCGTAATATAAAAATATACTGTTGCCTATAGTGTCTACCAAATCTTGTTCCACGCGGTCCATTTTCAGCAGCTTTTGGCGCAGCGGATGATACCCTGGTCCTCATAAAATACAGTATATCTGCCCCAACCATTATACGACCTAACCTGATTGTTAATTATAAGCAAAATGTTCATAAAAAAAATAGGGTTGCGGTGAAATATTTAAATGTTTTGTCAAGAAGCAAACAAAGACTGGAATCAGGAAGATTTCTTTATTTTTTGCGCATCAGATTTTCTAAATAATAGCCAAATCCATTCAATCATTATTGGCAGCGCGACTACCAGGGTTAAATACCAACCCGATCGTGACTGGTCTTGAAATTTTGTTTCGCCGTAGACAATCAGACATAGAAACGCATTGGCAAGATAAGTGGTGGCGATACCTATGAAAATTGCCCGGGTAGTATGCAGGTCTTTTCTATTAACAAATAAAAAGACCCCGGCGGTCAGAATAATGCCTATGCCTAAAAATATAACTTCCAGGCGCTGTAGTTCGCTGGTGCCCGCACGGTGTAGCAAAAAAGGGGTTTCGACCAATAACGTACCAAGAGCAGAAACGATGATCACTATCCATAACACGCATTTCACAGGGAGAGTAAGCCATTGTGATGAATTTAATACATGCAAATGCAGCCAAATCATTGGCAGGGACAAAAAGAAAGGCAGCCCTACAAGTGCGTGCCACCAATTACCTTCATTATTGGGTACTTTAAGCAAAAGTGCATCAAGCGGCGATGTCCCAAGTGCAAATGGCAACATAATGCCAGTTGCGGCCGCGATCCAAACAAGCAGCATCAGCATATTTGCCACTCGTGGTAAGTGTAATTTATTAATAGTTTCTGGGGTCAATTTAGCGTTTGTTGCCATAAGTCTTATTTTTTTACAAAAAATTTATTTATTGCTTAAATAATTTTTTGAGTTTTAAAAGATGCATTAACAAATATAGTACTATTTATTACATAGTACTATAAAAATGAAAATATTTTTATCCCACCTGAATCTTCCGATATAATTCGCGCCAAGCCTTTGCCCTTGTTGATGTTGTTACCACGTCATTTCAAAACTAAAGGACAAAAAAAAACCGCACAGATGTGGACCTTCATCCCCAGACCGGGCTCGAATCATCTAAATAAAAGAAGATAAAAGCCTGATGCTATCCGCTAAGCGGTTCGATTTTAGCCCTGCTGGGGCTACCTTGAGTCCTCAGATTTATCTGAGGATTTTTTTTTATCCTAAATTTTAATGGAGTTTGGTAGCTCGTCTGCCTCATATCCCGAAGGTCGTAGGTTTGTCCCGATAGCTATCGGGACCTGCTACCGCTACCTTGTTAAGTCAAAAGTCTTTAGTCGTAAGTCTAAAGACTTTTTTCATTTGAAAACTCTGGCAGCTCGCGATTATATTTATCTACCTTTAGTAGACTTTAGAGGACTTGTGAACCCAAATTGCCTTTAAGAGATAATATCAAACCAACCATCACACTAAACTAATGCAAAATCTTGAAAAAAATACGGAACCGTTTGTTCAAACTATTATCCGGACTATTCTTACCACCACTATAATTGCTGTTATTTTAAGTTGGCTGCATATATTTCCATTAGGTGACAAAAGTAAACTAACCCTGTTTGAAATGATTTGGTCAATAGTTTTTTGCATCGTTTTTGGCGGGCATTGGCTGGAATTGGTGTTTGTTAATCAGATAAAATTTGCCTTACCTAAAAATATTGTATTGCTATATTTTATAAGAATTGGTTATTGGTTTTTATGCTCAATTCCGTTATTTTTTATAGCGAACTTAATTAATGATCTATTTTCACACAAAACCGGACAGTTGGGTCACTGGTGGGCATTTGGTTGTTTTTATATTGTCATTCAACTGTTAATGCACGCCATTATGCATATAAGATTTAAAAAGAGTTTTTACAATGGCGTCTATTGAATCATGGGTTTAAAACAATTTTGTCTCAATTACTTCTGGTCGGCCAGTAATTTCGCTTCGTTTTTAGTCTGCGGTTTGTCTTTGCCATTGGGTTGCCCTTTACCCGTGCTGATCAGGCTGCTCAGGCTATTTTGTATATAACTGGTCCACGCGTCCCTGCATATTTCGAAACATTCATATTCGGGAACTAAACCATGGTGGGTGAAGTGTATTTGTGTTTTGTTATCCTTTCCGGATATCTCAAAGCTGATTTTTGTGCCTATCCATTCATTCTTGTCCTGCGTAAACTTAAAGTAGTTTTCCATAACAAGCCATACCACTTTTTTGTCAGGAATAACCTCTACCAATTTCATTTTGCAGGAATGAATATCTTCGAAATGATATTTAAACTCATCATTGAGCTTATTTGTACTACCTTCAATTTCTTCCGACCACCAGCCGCGAACATTATTGATGGCATCGAATGCTTCTTTCGGTGTTTGATCTACCAACAGTATGGTAGTAAAATCTGATGTTGTCATTTTCGTTATTTTAGTTAACCAATAATTTATTATTTAATAGCGTTTCCAATTTCTTCAGTTTCGATGTCCAGAACTCGTCGAAGTAGGAAATCCAGGCCTGCAATTCTTCGAAGCCATCTTTTTTCAGCGTACAGTGGCGTTCGCGGCCAATGTCGTGGATAGAAATGAAGCCTGCGGTGAACAATATTTTCACATGCTTTGAAACAGCGGGACGGCTCATATCGAAATTATCTGCCAGGCTGTTGATGGTCATGCTATCTGCGGAGAGCAGCATTAGCATCTTTCTCCTGCTGGGATCACCGATTACCTGGAATGCGTCAAGCGTTGGTATTGCCATTTTGTGCTGCGTTTAAATGATTCGCCATCTTTTGTATATTTTTAACCCAGCCATCGGCCAAACCGTTGTAAAAGCTAAGGTTTTCCTTTTTCGAGAAACCGCTATGCTCTAAAAAAAGCTCCGTGCCCTTATCTGTTGGCTGCAATTTCCATACAACTACAGAATCAAGCGTGATCTCGCCATTACCGGGGCCGCTCTTCCACGAATAAGAAAGCTTTTTAAAGGGAACGATCTCCAACACCTTGCAATAGAAGATCCCATCAAAATCAAGGCTGGGTATGGGGTTCGTCCGAAATTGAAAGTCGTGTCCAACGATGGGCTGAAAATCATTTTTCATGAGCCATAGCTGCATCAGTTCAGGTTTCGTGAGGTAATCCCAAACCGCTTCAGGGGGATGGGAGAAGAAAAATTGGTGTTTAATAACTTTTGCCATAATAAGTAACTTTTAAGTTACTCAAATGTATAAGTAACTTTTGAGTTACGCAAATATTTTAAAAAAAAAGTGAAATTATTATTGTTTGTTCGATGTATATTAGGTCTTTACAATTTTTGGTTATCGCACAATTTCAATGATCTATTATACACAACTTATTTTTATAAAGCCGGGATGCGAACAGGAGTTCCATGCTTTCGAGGAAAAAGTGTTACCCCTGTTGAAGGGACATAATGGCGATCTTGTTTATCGCGTAAGGCCCGATAAAAGTGCCTTTGTTGAAAGCAGCCGAGAATTACCCTACGAGATTCATTTAGTAACCTTTGGCAGCAAAGCCGATTTTGACGCGTATAAAAATGATCCGAAGCGCCTGGATTTCATTGAAATGAAAAACAATTCGGTGGAAAAGATAATTTTAATTGAAGGCGTCGAATTGTGATGATCATAACTTTGCCGGCTACTGAAAAGTCTAATGCCATTATACCCGGATAAGTTTTCTATCTTACCTTCTCTTATCAAGCAATGATGCCAAATAAAGATCAACAAATAAAAAAGCTCATTAAGCTTAATGACGAGCTGGAAAATTATTTCAGAAACACCATAATTCCTCAACTATTTGTCGACGCACATTTGATATTGCGAAAGTTTACTCCGCCGGCCATGAAACAGTTCAGCCTGTCACATGACGACCTGGGAAAATCTATCCATGATGTAAAGGATAATATACGCTTCCCAAGTATTGTTGAAAACATCCAGCAGGTTATAGACTGTAATGAAATCCTTGAAAAGGAGATACAGACTACCGATCTCAGGTGGTTTCAGATGAATATTATCCCTTACGTGGCGCAAAGAACTAATAAAGCAAACGGGGTCATCATTACTTTCGTTGAAATTACCATGCGCATAAAAGACCTGAAAGAACAGGAAAAGCTGATCTCGGACCATGAGACCTTACTGGATACAATTTCGCACGACATTAAGAGCCCGCTTACGAGCATAATGCTGACGATTAACCAGTTAAAGAAAGTTACACCCGAAAAGCCAAAGGAATTTGAGATACTTTTTAATATCCTCGAAAATTCCATAAGGAAACTACAGCATATCATAAACGATTTAACCGACGCCGGAAAACAAAAACATAAATATAAAGTACAGGAAGAACTGTTGAACTTTGAAAATATCCTGGAAGATGTGCGACTTGCATTAGCCAGCAACATCAGGGAATCGGGCGCGATTATCAAAACCACGATCGTTGTTTCGGAGATATTTTATTCACGCCGGAAATTAAGAAGCATTATTTACAATCTGGTAAATAATGCGATAAAATTCATGCCTCCCGGTCGCAAGCCAGACATTTCTATAGAAACGCGACGCGAGAAAAATCATATCGTTATTTCAGTTAAAGACAACGGCATTGGTATTGAACCTGGTAAGCAGGATGCCGTGTTTTCAAAGTACTTCAGGGTTGAAAACGCTATTGAAGGTTCTGGTATCGGGCTATATTTGGTTAAGGAAATTGTAAATAATTCAGGTGGCAAGATTTCCCTAAAAAGCACCCCGGGCAAGGGATCAGAGTTTAAAGTATATCTTAAAGCGGAATAATTTTGAATACCTATCGATATCCTAACCGGTCATAGCGGTGATTGTTAATCATAAGCCATCCGCATAAACTCCTGTACCTCATCATTTATATCCTCCCTGCGCTGCATCCGGAAATGGTGGTATATAACACATCTTCCGGGTACCTCCTGTATTCGCTTAAAACAAAGGTTGTCATCATATCGTTGTTTAAAGGGAAACACCACATGAATAAAATTTTTGCCTGCCTGCGTCACATAAGCTACCCGCTTGTGTGCATTCGCAATACTGATCATTGTTTTGTGCGGATGAATGGTAATTGGGCCGATCTTATGCAATTCAGCTATAAAATGATCGAATAACATTAAAGCGTTTTCGGACTTGACAATAAAAAATACAGGTAAGTGCCTGAGATCATCCATATCCATGTAGTATCAAAGCTAAATATAAACACGCAATCGGTTGACATTTAAAACCGATTCACAGATTGCAAATCTGGTTGTTATTTTAATCCCCGGCTAAATTACTGCTTGGTTAAAAGAATCAGATAATGAATTACTTTTCACAGATTATACTCTGCTATACTCCACTATATTAAAACTGTGTCCGCAAAGTAACGCCATAAGTCCGCGGGTTACCTAAATGCGACGCGCCAAAATCATATGCGTAATCTATATAATGCTTATCGGCTAAATTACTTCCCCATAAAAACACCTCGAATCTTTTTGTACTGACGCCAAGCCGGGCATTAAATGTGCTATAAGCTTTTTGTTCTATCTGATTGGCCAGGTCGAAATACTGGTCGCCCAGGTAGCGCCATTCGCCGCGTCCCACTAGTTTTGTACTTCCGCCGAGCGAATAGCCATATTGCAGGGCCAGCATGGAGGTTACATCTGGCGTATAAACCTGATGGTTACCTTTTAAACTGACCACTGCACCGTTATTGGGGACCTGCAGGTCGGTATACCGGGCATGGGTATAACCAAAATTGTAGAATATATCCAGTCCTTTTAATAAAGTAGCGGCAATTTCGGCCTCGGCGCCTTTGCTGTTCAATTTGCCTGCATTTTTTGTGACCGTAATGGCATCGGGCAGTATAAGCGTTGGCACCTGGGCATTATTTACCAGGCTGTAAAACACCGCCAGGTTTATCCGCAACCTGTTATTAAAAAACAGATTTTTGGAGCCGAGTTCATAATTGTCGCTATACTCTGGTTTAAAGGCAAATAGTGGCGGCTGCGATGGGTCTGACCCTATCTGGCTGATGCCCCCTGCCCGGAAGCCCCTGCTATAGCCGGCATATAAATTATCATGGTCAGTAATGTGATAGGCGAGGCTAACCTTTGATGTAAGCGCATGAAAGCTGGCGCTGGACGAAGTATCGTCTTGTGTAACGGATGCATTGCCGCCGTCGGGTTGAAATTCACCTTTCACTTCTTCTTTTTTGTGCTCATAATCATAGCGCAAACCTGCTGTAATTTCCCACTGCGGGTTAAACGTGTAAACAACCTGTCCATAGGCTGCAGCGCCATAATTGCGTTCGATATTGGTGTTGATGCTGGTGAAATTGGTAAGCGGTGAGCCCACGGCGGCAGCGTCATTCCCGAAATGTGTACCAATTTTGGTTGGGGAGTAACGGTAGAAGCCAAATATCCCGGCAGTCCACTTCCAATTTGATGCCGAAGCCGGAGAAGAAAATTTAAATTCCTGTGTACCTACTTTTACTTTGTTGAAACCAGGGCCATAATTATTTACTACAGATACTGCGTCAAGGCTCGAAAAGTCGCCGTCAATAGGCGTAATATAATACCGGTAATTCTCCTGGTAAGTACTTGCCGATGTAAAGTTGAAACCACGCCCGGTATAATTGGCAAGCAGCGAAGCGTTAAAAATATTATCGATCATGGTCGTGGTAGCATTTTGATCGATTTTAAATGGCGCGGCTAAGGCATCCTTTTGGGTACCCGCCAAAACGAACGGCCCGTTATTGCGATTCGCATAGGTCTTTACATTTAAAGTGAAAGACAACCTTTGCGAGGCTAAATATTTCAGAAAATAATTCCCCAAAAAATAATGTTGCTTATCCAGCTTGGTATTGTTAAACAGGTTGGTGTAGAAACCATCGAAACCGTTGTAAAGTCCGGCAACACCAAAAAACAGTTTGTCTTTGATCACAGGGCCGCTTATACCCAGGCTATAGCGCTGCTGGCCGAAATTGCCAACGCCCGCTTCAACGAAGCCGCTCAGTTCATTGGCCGGTTGTTTGGTGATTACGTTGATCACGCCGCCCATAGCGTTTCTGCCGTATAAAGTGCCCTGCGGACCGCGCAGCACTTCTACGCGTTCCACATCAAAAAGCTGGGGAATATAAGTATCCAGGCTAAACTGGCTTACCCCATCAATGTAAGTGGTCACGGCAGGATCATATGAAGTGGTAACAATCCCTCTTATGCCTGTTACGTTACGGCCATCGCCCGGGTTTGCCGAATACAAATTGGGAACGATGGCTGTTATATCTTTCAGGTTCCATACTTTATAATCCTGCACCTGCCTGGCGGATAACGCCGACACGCTATAGGGTACTTTTTGTATTTCCTCCTCTCTTTTATCGGCAGTAACTACCACCTCATCCAGTTGGTTCTTCGCGTCCGTAAGCTGTATGGATAAAGATTGATCCAGGGTAGTAATAACTACTTCCCTGTTAACTGCCGCGAAGCCTATATCACTTATATGAAGGGTATATTTCCCGGCAAGTACCTTATTAAAAGTAAACATTCCCTCCTTATCAGAGATCGAGATGTAATTGGTATTTAAAAGACGGATCGTTGCCCCTTGTACCGGCTTCGAATTAATGGCAATAACTATACCGGATAATTTTGATCCGGATTGAGAATAAGCTGAGCACCAAACGATCAGCAATAGATATAAAATAGTCAGTTTTTTCATATAAAGGAACATTGGGTACGACTAACCGCACCCAATGTTTAAAAGTTTGGAAATATTATTTAAGTGAGAATACCCAGTTAATAATTTTTTTGGCTTCTTCAGGTTTAAGTGCCGGATGTGCAGGCATATCAACGTCGCCCCAGTTGCCGTGGCCTCCTTTAATTACTTTTTGCGACAGGCGGGAAATCATTGCGGCATCTTTTGAATACTTTTTAGCGATGCTGGTAAATGAAGGACCAACTGATTTTTCATTTACCTTATGGCAGGCCTTACAATCCAGCGACAGCATCAATGCTTTGCCCGGGGCGTTGGCTTTTTCAATGGCCAGTTTCGCTTTCAGATCCCGCGAGTCGTTACCAGCAAAAACAGCAACAACTTTGCTCTTTACCATAGCGCCTTGTTCATCGCTCACATTTACAGTAACATTGTAGTTGCCTTTTTTTATATAGGTGTAAGCCAATCGTGGCAAAACTGTATGTTTTTTCAAGCCATTGCCCAAGTCCCACACGTAAGTTAGTTTATCGTTTTCCGGATCTTTAGCCGATACAGTAAAAATTACCGGCAATGGCAGTTTACCATACACCTTGCTGGCAGTAATGTTTGTAACTTCCGGAGGGCGGTTGCCGGTATAATAATCTATTCGCGCCAACACGGCATCCTAGTTATTAGTGAACCATCCAGAACCATACTCCAACAGATATATCCTGCCGTCGGCACCGGTTTCCATATCAATTACAGAGTTAAATTTGGTAGCTGCCATAAAAGGCTCCATTTTATCCAAATCGCCATTTGGCTGCAGTGTCAGCACCTTTATCCAACCCCTTATCCAATCGTAAAAAAACACTTTTTTGTTGTAATATTCCGGCAAACGGGTCGCTTTCGGGAACATATCAGTGTAATAGGCAGGCCCTGCCATCGTTGTACGGCCGCCCGTCCCTACCTGCGGAAATTCCTTCGACGCGCCGTATGGATACCATATAAAAGCAGGCTGCGCTGGCGGCAATTCCCTTAAACCTGTGTTGTTACGCGAATCATTAATGGGGTGCTGTGGGTCAAATGCATCGCCTGATACGCCGGTTTCATAGTTATAGCGATGGTAAGGGATATTTGGGCCGATAAACAACGGCCAGCCAAAAAACCCTGCGGCCCTGGCCTGGTTAAGCTCATCATAGCCGCGCGGCCCCCGGGTAGCCAGGCTATCGGCATTAGCATCCGGCCCCACCTCGCCCCAGTATAAAAAACCGTTTTTCTTGTCAACCGATATACGATACGGATTCCTGTCGCCCATCACAAATATCTCCGGCCTTGTTTTTGGTGTTCCGGGCTTGAAAAGATTGCCTGGAGGGATATCATAACTGCCATCGCCATTCATCTTAATTCTTAATATTTTGCCCCTCAGATCATTGGTGTTACCGGCTGATCTGCGGGAATCATAGTGGTCAAAGCCGGGGCGGTCATCCAGCGGCGCGAAGGCACGGGTGTTATATGGTTTTTTGCCCGGCTCATCAAATGGTGTCGAATTGTCGCCAGTGGACAAAAACAGCATATGATCACTACCAAAAGCGATAGAGCCGCCTGTATGGCAACATATTTCCCTTTGCGAGTAAAGCTGAAGCACTACTTTTTCGGTTTTTACATCTATTGTATCATTAACAAAAGTAAATCGGGATAGCCGGTTAACCGAGGTATCGGTCGGACTATAATAAATATAAATAAAATGATTGGTCTTAAAATCAGGGTCAGCCTGAAGGCCCAAAACGCCTTCTTCGGCATTAACGCCCTTAATATGGGTTTTCCAGTAAACGTCCAGCTTGCCTGCCTGTTTCATGCTTTTAGTTGCGTTTTTATACAGCATGATCTCGCCACGGCGCTGGGCGATTAAAACATCCAGATTAGGCAAAACGGTCATCTCTGTAGGTTCAAATAAAGTACCTTCATTCAACTGCGTTTTTATAAAGCGGTTTTCTTCCGGAACACGCAACGTAGTACATTTAGCATAATCCAACTTTTTATTATCGCCAATTGCATACTGAATACCGCCAAGCAAGTGTTTTAGATAAACGGGGTCACTATATGATTCGTCTGTATGTCCCAGTTCAGTATAAAAAGATCTGCCGTTTTCAAAGTTCTGATACCACGCCATAGGATGGCTGGCGCCATTTTTTCCGCCTTTATAGCTGGTCTCGTCGATATTGATCAATACGTGGATTTTTTTGCTGATCATCTTAAAATTGTACCACTCATCTTTCCTTGTCCAGTTATCCGGCAAACCACGGGTGGAAGGATGATTTTTATCTATTACTTTTAAAGTAGCTTCCTGCTGTTCGGGATGACTCTCAAAATAAGCGCCAACCAGGCGGCCGTACCATAACCAATCGTATTCAGCGTCAGCCGCGGCATGTATGCCCACAAAGCTACCGCCGGCCTGCATATATCTTTCCAGGTCGGCCTGCTGATAGTTGTTAAGCATATAGCCGGTGGTATGTAAAAACACAACGGCCGAATACTTTATCAAATTAGCTTCAGTGATCATTGATGCATCGGATGAGGTATCTACCAGGAAATTATTTTCCTTTCCTAATTGCATAATGGCAGCCGTGCCCACAGGTATTGAAGAATGGTGAAAACCGGCAGTTTTGGTAAACACCAGTATTTTTGGTTTAAGCGGAGCCCGGCTTGTAAATCCGAAAACCATCACACTGAGAGCAACCAGTAAAATAAATTTATAACGCGGGTTAAGGATTGGTTTAATGTAATTAGGTATCATAAGTTTTTATAATATAATTGTAGGTTGTTTGATAGGATTACCATATCAGATATATGTGCGCCCGGTAAAAATAGAATATATTAGCTAAAGTAGCTGCGGTAATTTAAATCGCTACAAATATTATCGGGTGAGCTCCTTAAGCATGTACCATCACCGCCTTTTCATGGATGATTAAAAGAGTGTTGAGACGTTGCTCTCGTCATTGTGCCAAGGTACAAAACAGGTGACTAAACCAGCTTGTGTAAGGGATCATTTATTTGAAACTAATTGAAACCGTTGGTATTCCGCTCTGTTATTCAAGTGTAATTGTATCAAATTTAATCGATATGAAAACATTAAAAAAAATTACAACGGTCTTGTTGCCGATTATTTTTTGGGCATCGTGCAGTACTCCTACACTGATCACAAGCTCATGGAGAAAGAGTAAAGCAACCGCTAATGGTTATCACAAAATTTTTATTGCTGCCATTACCAGGGACGTTGCTGCCAAGCAGGCGGTAGAAAATGGTTTGCAACAACAACTGGAACAAAAAGGCTTGACGGTTGTGAAAAGCATGGACATTTTTCCGCCAAATTTTAGCACACAAACCGGGCAAACTCGTGAACTTGTACTTGGCAAAATAC
>JAQBOH010000192.1 GCA_028288125.1 Mucilaginibacter sp. | reverse complement strand
AAGCTGCGCTGGTTAAAAAAAGCGCCTCTTTATTTAAAATAGCGGCACCGAAAACGAAAAGCAAAAAAAATCAGCCACAAACCTTTGTGGAAATGCCGGTACAAACATCTGCAAAAGCTAAGCGAATAGCTTCGCCTGCAAGCGTTGCTGATACCATCAAGGCCGATAATGTGCTGATAAAAACATCAGCCAGCTCCGATTCATTGAATTATATAATAAACGGTGTAAAGGCAACCAAGGCTGAATTTAAGGCCCTTGACCCAGACCATATTTACGCGGTTGAAATTGTAACCGCTGAACAGGCAAAGAAAATCTTTGATCAAATCAATAACAACCGCGGCGTACTTTTTATAACCACCGACGACTCGGAAGCCGGCAAAAAGTTCAAGGAAAAAATTGATGAATTGAATAGCAATAGCTATATGCTGGCTGCCAAAGTTTCATCCTGGAATAACGAAGACGGCAATATGGCATTGACAGGTAAAGCTGAAGCGCTGACTATTAAAATGCCACGGGCCAGGTACCGTATTGACGCGCTTAAAAAAACGCATACCATGACCAAAGCGGACGGCAAATGGATTATCACTGAAAATAATGAACCGGTAATTGAAGATGGCGCGGATTCAGCAGAAGTACATGTACAGGGCTTCAAAAATCTTACGGGCACATACAATTTTCACAGCAATACCATAAAAGGCAAAACGAATGGAAATGGTATAGTTTATGCAATGCCCGGACATCGGTTGATGTATACACCCAAAGCTATAACCCTTAGTAAGTTTAATTTCAGCACCGAAACCAATATTAACCATCTTTCAAGCAAGATGATCATGGTCGACGGAAAGGAGGCATCGGAGCGCGATTTGAAAAAATTATCTGCTGCTAACATTGAAAGCATGAGCGTGAAATCGGGCGAAGAAGTGACCAGACAATATGGCGAAAAAGCCAAAAACGGAATTGTGTTTATCGTAACCAAAAAGGCTGCACGTTAGTTACTTGTTGATTTGTGTTGATTGAGTTACCGGTAAATGCATGAAGCGTGTCGATAGTTAATAATAAAGCAAGTTTCAGCCTCTCACTTCCCTATAATTATCGGATTAACTTAATCAACCAATTCAACTAGCCTCGGCCAGTTTCTCATGCTCCAGCAGGTCGAGCAGCGCTTTTTCTGCCATGTTTAATTCGGCTGAGTTAACATCTTTATCCTCGTCCAATCGCTGAATATATTTAAAAATCGTACCATCCTCGTAGCTTTTTATCACTGTAGGATGCACATAGTATTTTTTGCAAACAGTGCGCGTATTGCCGAGGTTGAGCGCTACCTCGTCCAGTACGCTTACAATTTTTTTACGGCATTCGGTTACGGTATCAAACTCGCCCGCTTCTTTAAAGGCATACAATGCGCTTACGCTGCCCGCCCATGTACGGAAATCCTTGGCAGTGAAATCCTCGCCGGTAATATCTTTTAAATAATGGTTCACATCGCCCGATCCAATCGTGCAGTGTTGACCCTCGGCATTATAATACTGAAAAAGCTCTTTTCCCGGAATATCACGACATTGTTTTACCAGCCGGGCAAGTTTACGGCTATGCAGCGCCACTTTATGATAAACACCTTTTTTCCCTTTAAACTCGAAATTGATTGTCGTACCATCGATCTTCACGTGCCTGTTCAGCAAGGTGGTCAATCCGAATGAGCCGTATAATTTTTTATACGATTCGTTCCCTATACGGATGCTGGTCAACTCCATTAACCGTACTACAAGGGCCACCACTTTATCGTGGTCAAGCTGCATCCGGCTAAGGTCTTTATCAACTTGCCGGCGTATGGATGGCAAATAAGCCGCGAACAACTGCATACGATAATATTTTGACTGGTTGCGGATCTTGCCCCAATCGGCATGGTAGCGGTATTGCTTTCTGCCGGCAGCATCGGTACCTGTAAACTGCAAATGCCCGTTCTCATACGGTGATATCCACACGTTGGTATAAGCCGGCGGTATAACCAGCCTGTTGAACCGGATTATTAAATCTTTATCCCTTACCGGTTTTCCCTCTTCATCATAATAACCCCACCCCTTGCCCGCCTTTTTGCGCGTATAGCCGGGTGTCGAATCGGATACATAACGCAGCCCGACAGCTTTAGCGGTTATAACGGGATCACGGCCTATCTTTTCCAATTTTTTTAACAACCTATTCATTGCAGCTACAACAAGGGTTCACCGGATAGGTTTTTCACGGAAAGGTTGCAGGATGCATTTAATTATAAATCAACTATTTATATTTGCACGATCACTTTTCACCGCAAGGCTGGTAACAAAAGCAAGGTCTTTTTTATGTTATGTTCTTTATGTCATGTTCGCTTTTAATAATACGCGAACACCCCGAACTGGCGCGAACACCCCCGAACACCAGCGAACACGCCAGAATATCACAAGGTAGCCGCTAGCCACATATTCAGAAGATTACCACCAATCATGACCAATATATTATCACTTTATTTTACCCTTTCCTGACCGTTCTTAATACTCAAAATTTGAATTTTACCTCCATCAAAATCATCAACTTATGAAATACAATTTTTTAGGCAATACCGGCCTGGTGGTATCTGAGCTCTGCTTCGGTACCATGACTTTCGGTGGAAAGGGCTATTGGGAAGCCATCGGCAAAATTCAGCAGCAGGGCGTAAACGACCTGGTGAAAATGGCTGTCGGCTCCGGCATCAACTTTATTGATACCGCTAATGTTTACTCCTACGGCGAATCGGAAAAATTACTGGGGCAATCAATAAAGGACCTGGCCATCAATCGCCACGACCTGGTAATAGCAACCAAAGTACGCGGCCGCATGAGCGAAGGCTTAAATAACGTGGGCCTTTCGCGTTACCATATTTTTCAATCGGTCGACGAGAGCTTGCAGCGTCTTCAAATGGATCATATCGATATGCTGTATGTACACGGTGTTGATCCAAAAACGCCGGTTGAAGAAATCGTCCGCTCGCTGAATGATATCGTTTTAACCGGCAAAGTGCGTTACATAGCCGTTTGTAACTGGCCGGCATGGATGGTAATGAAAGCCATCGGCATTGCCAAACAACACGGATGGAACCAATTCGCAGGCATGCAATATTATTACTCGTTAGCGGGGCGTGATATTGAAAGGGAAATACTGCCCCTGGCCCTCGACCAAAACCTGGCCGTAATGCCATGGAGCCCGCTGGCTGGTGGTTTTCTTTCGGGGAAATACACACGCAACAACGAAAAAGCCGGCGATTCCCGCCGTGATAGTTTCGATTTCCCGCCGGTGAATAAAGAAAAGGCTTACGATATTATCGATGTGCTGGCCGAAATAGGCAAACAGCACAATGTATCGGTTGCCGAGATCGCTTTAGCCTGGGTACGCCAGCAAAAAGGCATCACCAGCACCATTATCGGTGCCAAGAATACCGATCAGCTGCAGGCCAACATCAAATCGACCGAAGTTCAGCTAACCGAAGATGACCTGAAAAAAATCGATGAGGTAAGCGCCCTGCGAAAAGAATATCCCGGCTGGATGGTCGAAAGGCAATCGGCTGATAGGGAGATTAAGTCTTAAGTCCCGAGTCTTGAGTCCTGAGTCGTTATATTTAGGCTTTGGACTCAAGACTTAGAACTCAGTACTCAAGACTTTCACCACGTACTCCACCTGTTCCGGATGCACATCTAAATGCAGTACAAACCGGATGCGGTTGGCGGCAGTCGGGAGGGCCTTTATACCATGTTCGGCTAATTTTTGCGAGACTATGGCTGCAGGCTCAACAGTGTCAAACAATACCAGGTTAGTTTCGGCAGGCATAACCGCTGAAACCCATGGACATTTTGCCAGCGCTTCGGCCAATATTTGAGCGTGCACGTGGTCGACTTTTAACCGCTCTACATGGTGGTCGAGCGCGTAAGTACCGGCTGCGGCTAAAAAACCCGCCTGTCGCATACCGCCCCCAAAAACTTTGCGTATACGGCGCGCATATTTTATCGTTTCCCTATCCGCCAAAAAAACCGAGCCTACTGGTGCGCCCAGCCCTTTTGATAAACAAACAGAAATACCGTCGAAATACTTACCATAATCGGCAGCTTTATCGCCCGTGTGGGCCAGCGCGTTAAAAATACGGGCGCCGTCAAGATGAAGTTTTAACCCTTTGGCTTTGCACAGCGCAGCAATGGGTTTTATTTGCCCGAGGGTATAGCAGCTGCCCCCTCCCTTGTTTACAGTATTCTCCAAAACCACCAGGCTGGTACGCGGGAAATGAATATTTTCGGCATTGATCTCCGGTTCTATCATTTCGGCAGTGATAATGCCCCGGTATCCGTTTAGTAATCGTGTTGAAACGCCGGAGTTAAAGGCGATCCCGCCGCCCTCGTAACGGTAAACATGCGCGGTTTGGTCGGCAATCAATTCGTCCAGCGGCTGGGTGAAACATTTGATGGCGATTTGGTTGGTCATGGTTCCCGACGGGCAGAAAATGCCGGCCTCCATACCGAATGTCTTTGCCGCTTTGGCTTCCAGTTCGTTTATACTTTCATCTTCACCAAAAACATCATCGCCCACTTTGGCGCTCCACATGGCTTCCAGCATGCCGGGGGTTGGTTTGGTAACCGTATCGCTTCTTAAGTCAACTATCATAAATAAATCGAAAGTCCAATTTTAGCGATTTTATTTGTTTTAACATTAACTGGCGGCAAATTCATACCTTTTGCAATAAGTAATTTACAAATTGATCAAACTTCAATTCAACTCAGCCAAATAATTGTTATTTTTAGCATACTATAACCTCACCCGTATGAAAACCTATAAAGAGGAAATTAAAGTAGGCCAGTTAGAACTCAAATTTTTGCTCGACGGTGACGACACCGGCAACCGGATGGTGGTATTTGAGTGTCTGATCCCCGCCGGAGCGAAAGTACCGGTTGCGCATTATCATGTTGAGGTAGATGAACTGGTTTATGGCCTCGAAGGTACGATCAGCTCATACGTTGGCGGTAAACGAATAGATGTTAACCCCGGCGAAAAATGCTTTATCCCCAAAGGCGAGGTGCATCACCACGATAACCATACCGATGCGCCTGCTAAAATGCTCTGTGTGCTTACGCCTGCTTCGATAGGCCCGGCATTTTTCCGCGAAATGGGCGAGATGCTTAAAGCCGGCCCGCCAAACCCGGCAGTCGCCGCCGAAATAATGCAGCGCCACGGGTTGATCCCGGCGGTTTAAATATTGTTACTTTTGCCAACACAATAAAAACCATCGGTTACTGTTATTGCTAAATCATGTACAGGCGTTTATTTATTATTTTTTCGTTTATCCTTCTCTCTATTTCAATACAGGCCCAAAAGTGGCAGCCGGGCCGCTTTACTGATATCAAAGGCAATATTCAAACCGGGTTGATACGTGTTGATCCATCAGGTAAAGCACCTATAAAGGGCGAGGGCTTTATTGAATTTAAAGAAGACAACAAAGCCGAGCCATTTAAATTGAGCGCAAGTGATTTACGTTCGTTTGTTGTTGGGAAAGATAGTTTTGTAGTGGCGCACGCCCCGCAAAACGAAAACTGGTCAAGAAACGAGCTTGATTTTGTGAAGGTTGTGCTTGATGAACCGGTTAAGCTTTACGTTGCCAAAGCAAGCTCAGGTGGCGGCCATGGGTTTGGCTTTTCGCCCGGCATATCAACCGGTATTGGCACCGGCGGCTACGGTGGAGCTTTTGGCGGCGGAATTTCTATCCCAATTGGCAGCGGCGGCCGCGAAAAAACCACCTGGTATTTTGGCGAAAACACAGCTGAAATGAAACGCCTTACCAGCGAAAATTTTGAAGATATAATGACCGACATTATGGGTGATGAGCCCGATGTGGTTGATAAAATACATAGTAAAGTTTACGTGCTTGCCAATATTGATAAGCTTTTGGCTTATTTTAAACAAGTTGCGGCCTCGCATTAAGCCAATAGTTTTAATTCATTGTTCATGGTAAAAATAATTTCACTATTATTGATCCTACATCGAATTTCATGACAAAATTTGAAAGCAAAGTAAATATTTCGCGCCCGGTAAACGAGGTTTACGATTTTTTAGCCGATATGAATAATCACCGTCAACTAATGCCCGACGAAGTACTGGATTGGACATCAAACGTTGACGAAGCAAGTTTCGGCATAAAAAACATGGTAAAACTTAGCCTGAAAGTTGCGGCCCGGGTCGAGAACCAGGAAATACGGATTGTCCCTGCAGTTAAAGCGCCTTTCGATGTTGTGCTCAGATGGAGTTTGTCGCCTACCGCCGACGGCGCCACAGCCGTGTTTACCATTGAGGCCGACCTGAATATGATGATGAAAATGATGGCTTCGGGTTCCTTAAAGAAACTCGTTGAGCACGAAACGCGGTCCCTTGCATCAGCGTTAAGCTAATCCCAATTAATTCCGGTCATAAACAGGTAATTAAAGCCGCCGCGGCTGATAAATTGCCGGATTTACCGTACTTTTGCGGCAAATTACAGGGGGAAAAGCATGATCACGGTATCCAATTTATCTTTACGTTACGGCAAGCGCACTTTATTCGAAGACGTTAATCTTAAGTTTACACAGGGCAATTGCTATGGTATTATAGGTGCTAACGGCGCCGGTAAGTCTACCTTTTTAAAGATACTTTCGGGCGAGATAGACCCATCAAGCGGGTCTGTAAGTTTCACACCCGGCGAGCGCATGGCGGTTTTAAATCAAAACCACTACCAGTTCGATGATTTTTCGGTTATCGAAACGGTATTGATCGGCCATAAGGAAATGTATGCCGTGATGAAGGAAAAGGACGCCATTTATGCAAAGGAGGATTTTTCGGATGCAGACGGGCACCGCGCGGGCGAACTCGAAAACCTTTTCGCTGAAATGGATGGCTGGAACGCCGAGAGCAACGCCGCTACCCTACTGAGCAACCTGGGTATCAAAGAGGAATTTCACTACAAGCTGTTAAAAGAGCTT
>JAQBOH010000187.1 GCA_028288125.1 Mucilaginibacter sp. | reverse complement strand
TGCCGAAGTAAACAAACTGGAGCCCAAACGCCTGCTCCTTTTTAAGTTACTGCAGGAATACGGCTTTAACGAAACCACTATCGACGACCTTATCCTGGCCTTAGATAAACAACCCGGCAAAATATTTGAGACACCCGGCTTTGTTTTGTTGCTCGATCGCGGGAAGTTGATCCTGACCTCAAAAAATAACGACCCCAAAACTGCGGTACAAATCAACAGGGACGATCACGCGGCCAATTACGGCGCATATAAATTAACACTACTGCATGACGATAGTCCGCTGATCGTAAAAGATAACGCCATGGCCGTGTCCATTGACGCTGGCTTGCTTCAATACCCGTTAACTCTACGGGCCTGGCACCAGGGCGACAACTTTTACCCGCTGGGCATGAAAACACGTAAAAAGCTAAGCGACTTTTTTATTGATCAAAAGGTCCCCTTACATCAAAAAAAAGAGATACCGGTATTGGTAAACGGCAACGGCGATATTATATGGATAGGTGGCCACCGGCCCGACGACCGTTATAAAGTAACCGGCAACACCAAAAAAGTTACTATATTCGAATTAGTAATTTGAAAATGTGTTAATTTGAATATTTGAAAATTAAACCTGTAATAAATTCATTTTCAAATTAGCACATCATCAAATTTTCAAATTGCCAAATGTCTGAGAAACCCACTTTCATCGAAAAACAATACCTCGGCAGGGAGTTTATCCCCATTACCATCCGCCTGGTATTGTCTATGTTTTGCTTTGCGGCCTATTTTATGACCGATGCCGGCGACAGAAACAATTTGCTGGTTGTAGTGGGATTTGCCATCATCATTATTTCGATCATCATGGGTTATTTACTGCATTTCAGTACCCGTGTTCAAAATAAAGCCGTTTTTTTAGACGGGTTATGGACCACCCGCCTGATAAAGATCGATCTCAACAGCATCGTTAAGGCCGAAAAAGGCATCTACAGTAAGTATTTGTTTAACAACCCCGTATACAATCTCCACACAAAAGGGAGTATCCGCTTTTATACCGCCGGTAACGATGCTATTCGCCTAACCGACCGGGACGGCCTGGTATATATCATCGGTTCCAAACATGCCAACGAATTTTTACGGGCCGTACAGGAGGAGATGAATAAGTCCTGAGTCGGAAGTCTTAAGTAATTTTATCAAAATCCAACCTCAAGATTGGGGGCCATCGACTCAAAACTTAGAACTATCTTAAAACAACATCACTCCGCACCGGAAAATGATCCGATAATTTTTTTTCGATGATCTTATAATTGGCGACATCAAACTGCGGGCTTGCCAAAATATAGTCGATCTGGTAGTTTGGGAAATTACCGTTGTAAGTGCGGCCAAAGCCTACGCCCTTTTCGCGAAAAGCATTTTTTAATCCTTTTGCCATTTCGTTTACGGCGTACGAAGCGGGAGTATCGTTAAAGTCGCCCGATATGATATACGGATAAGGACATGTTGCAGCATGTTCTTTTATTTTAATTACCTGGTCGCTCCTTTTCAGGAACGCGTTTTTCAGTTTGCTTCCCAACCGTCTTGTCGACGACATATCAGGCGCGCCCGGCTGGCTGATCGAGTTGATGTATTTATAATCTTCCGGATCAAAACTGATAGATTGCAAATGCGCGCTATAAACGCGGAATATCTGGCCTCCCTTTTTTACATCAATGTAAATACACGCGTTTTCGCTTTTTTTGTCAGCCAGCAGGATAAACCCTTGCGCGATGATCGGGAACTTTGAAAATATGGCTACGCCTAATGCCTCATCTTTATTAAAAATTATAGGCTGAAAGTAACTGTGATCTGCGCCCATTAACTTCACAATCGAATCGCGCATATCAAACTTGCCCTTATACCTGGTATAAAACTCCTGGAAACCTATAATATCGGGCTGCTGCTGGTTAATAACCTGCAATATTTCATGTTTCGTTGATACTTCATTGTCGAAACCATACCGCCTGAAATTATGCACATTATAGGTCATTATCCTTATCACGTTCCCATTCTTTAGCGCAGGGTCATCAACTGATTTATGGAAACCAATATTATTGGCCAGCACATTCCACCCGAGGAGTATGCATACCAACGAAAACAGCAGATACCATTTTTTATGAAACAGCCAATAGAAAACCATGATGATGTTCGCCAATAAAAGGAGGGGATAAGCCAGGCCAAAAAAAGCGACAAGCCAGGCTGTTTTGGGATCGACCATATGGGCCATATTACTGATCAGTAATGCAACGCACAGCAGGATATTTAACCCTATTAAAAACTTATCGACGAAGTGAACATTTGTTTTAGCCTTCATTGCTCGCCCGAAATAATATTTCCTTTTCCTGCTTGCTCAGGCTGTCATATCCCGATCTCGAAATTTTATCCAGTATCAAATCAACATCTTCTTGGCGGGGACGTGCCAAAGGGTCTTTTGAAAGATTTTTAACCGCGATCTTTAACTTGCTCCGGCTCTTAAATAATTTGCCGATACTGCCAATCCAGTCGTTCCCCTTTTGCAGCTGCACGATATAAACATAACCAAACAGCGCGCCGCCCAGGTGCGATATCTCGCCCCCTGCATTCAGGCCGGTGATACCTAAAAAGTCGATGACCACAAAAAATATAGCCAGCCATTTTAGCCTCACCGGGCCTATAAATATTAAGGGTATGGTATAATCGGGCAGCAGCGTTGCTGTCGCGACAATGATGGCCATTACACTCGCCGAAGCCCCAACCATCATGCTCGTATTTGCTGCATGGGCATGTGTAAAAGCCGGAATGGTGTTAAATGCTAAAACAAAAAACAACGCTCCGGAAAGTCCGCCGAGTATATACAGGCCCAGTGTACGCTGTTTACCCAGGTATTCCTCGAATATCTGCCCGAACCAGTACAGCCATAGCATATTGAACAGTATATGGAAAATCCCGGCATGCATAAACATATAAGTGAATGGCGTCCAGAAACGGGTAAGCAATTTAGGTAAATAGGCAGGCAATGAAAGGTAGTCGGTACTGTAGCTGTCTACCAGGTTGCTGCCGAAAAACAGGTACTCCAACGCATTGGGTATACCGATGGCTAAAAAAATGACAATATTAATACCGATCAGCAGGTTTAACTTACTGCCCGAACGAAGCATTTTGTATTGAATATCCTGCCAGATGCTGCTCATTTATACTGAAAACTTATTCAAAAAGGTTTCTGCGCTCTTTTTACGTACAATTTACGAAATAGTATCGCATTTTATTGTCCTAATAAAACTTTCGCGGGCCCTGCAGCCGCCACACCTTTACCATGATAAAACCGAGCAGCGCGCCGCCCAGGTGAGCAAAGTGAGCGACATTGTCGCCCGAGAACTGGCTAAAACCCAGGTACACTTCCAGTACGATATATACAGGTATAATATATTTAGCTTTAACCGGCACCGGTATAAACATGATCATCAGTTCCAGGTTTGGATATAGCATGCCAAAAACCACCAGCAAGCCAAATATTGCGCCCGAAGCGCCCACAACCGAAGCGTGATAAATATCATATAACTTTTGCGCCTGGTCGCCAAATTGGTAATATGACGATTCGAGCGCGGGATGCGCAATTGTAATAGCGCCCGTGATTTGGTATACTTCAATGGCCTGTATCAGCATTTGAAAAAAAATCGCCCCGATGCCGCAGATAAAATAAAGATTGAAAAATTTTTTAGAGCCTATTGTGTTTTCTATGATCGGGCCGAACGAAAACAGGGCGAACATATTAAAAAGAATGTGCGCCCAGCCGCCATGCATAAACATATACGTGATAATTTGCCACATCCTGAAGTTGGGCGAATTGAAATAATAGACACCGAAAAGAGAACTTACGGGCCCGCCGGGATTGCCATGGTCAAATAATAAAAATACCAGGAAACAAATAACATTAATGATCAGCAGGTTTTTAACTACCGGGGTTAAATTAGCGAATGGCGATTGCCTGTATGCGTTCATAGAATATTGGTATCAGGATTTGGGTTATTTTTCAAACCGTTCAATTAATTCGTTCAGTGTAAAGGTGCTGATCACCTGTTTGCCGTTTAGCGCCACATTTGGCATCTGGCAGGCAAAAAGCTGATCGATCAGTAAATTCATTTCTTCCAATGACATCTTTGTGCCCGCTTTCGTTGCAGCATTGCGTGCTAATGACCGCGCAAGGCTATCTCTTTTATCCAGTTTTAAAATAGCCTGGTTGTTTTTAAACCCTTCCAGCAATTGTTCCAGCAACTCATGCTCGCCCACATTATTCAGCTCGGCTGGTATGCCTTCAACCACTACGGTATTTTTGCCAAACTCACGTATATCAAAACCCAGCGCACGAATATCGGGTAAAAGTTCCTTTAATAATTCAAAATCGCTGCTATTTAATGTAACAGATTGTGGAAAAAGGCTTTGCTGGCTTACACCCGAATGGTTTTGCAATTGCTGTAAAAAGCGCTCGTATAAAATACGCTCGTGCGCGGCCTGCTGGCTGATGAGCATAAACCCCGATTTGATCTGCGAAAGGATAAACCGGCCATGTATCTGGAAGAGCTGCCGCTCGCTGGGCTTATTGATCTCCTGGTCATTTATTTCTATGCTCTCCTGCTCATGTATCCGGTGCTGCAGCGTAATTTCTTTCTTGCTGATCTCATAAAGCGTATCCCAATTTTCAGGGATCGGAGAACTCCGGTATTCGCCGGCGTTGCGCAAAAAAGGAATCTCGCGTTCCATTTTCCGGTCGGCCGTAAAGGGGTTAAAATCCGGGTTAAACGAAATAGTTGGCGCAACAATTTCTTCCAGCGGCTTAGGCGTTACCAAATGCTCAATACTATTTTCCTGGTCAAAATCAAGGCTGGGCGTAATATTATACCGGCCCAATGAACGTTTCACCGCCGAGCGCACTATCGCGTATATGGTTTGCTCGTCCTGGTACTTGATCTCGGTTTTGGTGGGATGTACATTAATGTCGATCTTCGATGGGTCGATATCAATAAACAGCACATACAGTGGAAAGGTATCCTCAGGCAGCAACTCCTTAAAAGCCATCAGCACGGCGTGGTTTAAATACGCGTCCCTGATGTAGCGGTTGTTCACAAAAAAGAATTGTTCGCCGCGCGTTTTACGGGCATATTCAGGCTTACCTACAAATCCCCGTAATTTAATAACCGACGTGTCTTCCTCAACCGGCACCAGTCTTTCGTTATAGCTATTGCCGAACAAGTGTATAATGCGCTGCTTCAGCGCCGCGCCCGGTAAATGATAAACCTCCTGCCCGTCGTGGTGCAGGGTGAAAAACACTTTAGGGTTAGCCAGTACGATGCGCTGAAACTCGTCGATAATATGCCGCATCTCTACCGGGTTGCTTTTTAAAAAATTGCGGCGGGCGGGCGTATTGTAAAATAAATTTTTAACCGATATGGATGTCCCAAAATTGGCGGAGCAGGCCTCCTGGCTCAGCACTTCCGAGCCCTCAATTAAAATGCAGGTACCCAGCTCGTCCTCGTGCCGCCGGGTTTTCAGCTCAACCTGGGCTATCGCCGCGATAGATGCCATCGCCTCGCCCCTGAAACCCATGGTGCGAATGGCAAAAAGATCTTCCGCTTTTCGGATCTTTGAAGTAGCATGGCGCTCAAAGCACATCCGCGCGTCGGTAAGGCTCATGCCGCAGCCATTGTCAATAACCTGTATCAGCGATTTTCCGGCATCTTTCAGTATCAATTGTATTTTATCCGCGCCTGCGTCAATGGCGTTTTCGATCAGCTCTTTTACGGCGGAAGCCGGGCGCTGCACTACTTCGCCTGCGGCAATCTGGTTGGCAACGGCATCCGGTAAAAGCTGGATTATATCTGGCATCGTGTAAAAATTCCCTTTCAATTCGTTTTCGATGCGAATTTAAATATTTGAAGGCATAACTTTACGATTTGATAGTTGTATATACTTTTGTAGTTTACAATTTTTAATCTGCCTGCCATGAAAAAATTATTGCTCCTGCTCTTGCTGTTTGCTTCCGCATGCAAGCAAAAAGAATTTAATGCCGATTTGCTGGTTAAAAATGCCGTGGTGTATACCGTTGATAATAATTTTACAACAGCCGATGCGTTTGTGGTAACCAACGGAAAAATTGTTGCGGTTGGCCGGCGCGACGCGCTCGAAGAAAAGTATAATGCGCGCGAAGTCGTGGATGCAGGTGGTAAAGCCGTATACCCGGGGTTCATTGACGCGCACGCGCACTTCTATAATTATGGCCTGGGTTTGCAGGAGGTTAACCTCGATAACACCAGTGGCTGGCCGGATGTGCTTGACTCAGTTAATATGTACGCCCGCAGAAATACCGAAGGCTGGATAATTGGCCGGGGATGGGATCAAAATAAATGGAAAACAAAGCAATTCCCGAATAAAGCTAAACTGGATTCATTGTTCCCGGTGAGGCCAGTCATTTTAACCCGCATTGACGGGCACGCGCTTATTGCCAATCAGGCCGCTTTAAATTTAGCAGGCGTTAAGCCCGGGCAAACTATTCCGGGCGGCGAAATAGAAACCATAAATGGTAAGCTAACAGGCATGATGATTGATAATGCGCAGGACCTGGTACGCCGTAAAATACCTGCCCCCGGCGACCAGGTGGTACAATCGGCATTTTTGGATGCCCAGGCCAATTGTTTTGCGGTAGGCATAACCACGGTTGACGATTGCGGACTGCCTTATACAATGGTTAACACCATAGCGCAGTTGCAGCATAAAGGCGAACTGAAAATGCGCATGTATGTAATGCTGTCGGATAATAGTGATAATTACGACTATTTATTTAAACGGGGGGTGTATAAAACGCCCGGGCTGGATGTACGTTCCTTTAAAGTATACGCCGATGGCGCTTTGGGCTCAAGAGGAGCATGCTTACTACAACCCTATGCCGACCAAAAAAATTGGCGCGGATTTTTGTTAAGCAGCCAGAAACATTTTGAAGATGTGGCCAAAAAGTTAGCCGCCAAAGGTTTCCAGATGTGCACGCATGCCATCGGCGACTCGGCAAACAGGGTGATGTTAAAAATATATGCTGAAGTGCTGAAAGGAAAAAACGACCGCCGCTGGCGGATCGAACATGCGCAGGTACTATCGCCCGAAGATATTAAGTATTTCGGCGAGTATAATATTATCCCGTCTGTACAGCCTACTCATGCCACCTCGGATATGTACTGGGCAGGAGTCCGCCTGGGTAATAAGCGCTTAAAATCGGCCTATATATATAAGCAATTGCTTGAGCAGAACGGCTGGCTGCCATTAGGCACCGATTTCCCGGTCGAAAATATCAATCCCATTTATACCTTTTACGCAGCCGTTGAACGCAAGGACCTGAAAGGATATCCTGACGGCGGGTTTCAGCCGGAAAATGCGCTAACCAGGCAGGAAGCACTGCGCGGCATAACGATATGGGCAGCTAAGGCAAATTTCGAAGAAAAAGAAAAAGGCAGCATTGAACCGGGCAAATACGCCGACTTTGTGATATTGGATAAGGACATAATGAAAACAGCCGGCACGGAGCTGTCGCAGATAAAGGTTTTAAAAACATATATAAATGGAGAAAAGGTTTATGAGAAAAAATAAGTGGCAGCTGTGCCCGTTGATCTTACTGGCGTCTATCTTGTTTAATTCAGCCTGCGGGCAAAACCCTCCTTTAACGGGCAAGGCCTATATTACTGAAGAGAAACTTGCAGAACAAACTACTATCCTGCTAAACAATGCGGGCTCGTTGATCCCGCTCCAAAACCTGGGCCAGTTAAAAATAG
>JAQBOH010000185.1 GCA_028288125.1 Mucilaginibacter sp. | reverse complement strand
TCCGCCTGCTTTATCGTCTGTGAGCGGACTCATAGGGTCGTTCGTATCACGGGTTATTATCTTCATCCACGGCGGGCAGTTAAAAATTCCTTCACCTTTGGAGTATGCTTGCGACAGTAATTCCGTCATGCCATATTCGGAGTGTATGGCATTAACGCCAAATCCTTTTTGTAGCCGCGCATGCAGTTCCTCGCGGATCATTTCCTGGCGACGTCCCTTCATGCCGCCGGTTTCCATAACGATAAGTCCGGGAAAGTTTATCGTGTATTGCCCGATAAAATCAAGCAGGGCAAACGTCACGCCGATCAACAGTGTCGGCTTTTGGGCTTGTTGTTGCTTTATAAGCTGCAGGTAAAGATCATCATGGTTATATAAAAAAAAGCCGCTGTCGGGGTTGTTTGATTGTTTGATCAGGTCGTCGGCCATATATATCAGTGAGGAGCCTTCGCGCTCGAGGTATGAAGGCAGCAATGCCAGTATGGTATAGTTTTTTATATCGCCGTAAAATAATTCAAATGCTCTCCGGAAGCTTTCGGTATACCAGTTTACATCGGTTATATAATGACTGCTGGTTGTGATGCCGGTTGTTCCTGAGCTTGTGAAAATAATTTCAGCGGGGTTGGCCGAACTCCGTACCTGGTGTGTTTTAAAAAACTCTATCGGTAAAAAAGGTATTTGATGTATGGACAGAACGCTTGCCGGGGTAACTTTTAAAGCGGAAATAAAATCCCGATAAACGGCGCAATTTTGCGCCTGGTATTGGAAAATTTGCAGCGCAGCCTCATTAAATTGCCGTTCGTTTTTTATTGAAAACACCTGCGCTTTATTCATACGGGTAAAGATAGGGAGGTTTTAATTTGAAAATTGATGAATTTGAAGATTTGAAAATGAGATGAGGAAAGTAACGGGAGAAAAGCCAATAAAGACAAACATCTGTTCGTTTTAGGAGTTGTTACGCGTATAGGTTACTTTTGGAAATCTTAATAAAACAATCTTATGAAAACACTGAAAATCATAATGCTTCCGATTTTGTTAACCGCGACTTTTATTTTTGCCTCGGCAACTGTTGACGGAAGCAAGGAAACAGAGCGGATACACAGCGCTGCTAATGTATTAAAAGAGTTTGGCAGGATGAAAGAGAGTATACCGCATGATTTGATCTCGGAATGCCAGGGAGTTGTGATCATACCTAACCTGCTAAATGCCGGCTTTGTTGTTGGCGGTAAACGCGGGAGAGGCGTAGCTATGGTAAAGCTGGATGACGGAAAATGGAGCGATCCGATTTTCATCACTTTAACGGGAGGCAGCCTGGGCCTGCAGATCGGTGTTCAGTCGGTCGACCTGGTGCTGGTATTTCGCCATAAGGGCGTACTTACCAAAGTGGAAAACGGCGATTTTACCATTGGAGGAGATGTTTCCGCGGCCGCCGGGCCGGTTGGCCGGAGCACATCGGCAAACACTGATTACAAATTGCAGGCAGAAGTTTATTCGTATTCACGAAGCCGCGGCCTGTTTGCTGGCATTAGTATAAATGGCTCGAACCTGGGTATCGATAAAAAATCAAATGCGGCCTATTACGGTGAAGATGCCACTTCGCAAAACATATTTGAGGCGGCAAAAAGCAATACTGACGCCGTTAAATTATTGAAAAACAGTTTAGAAGCATTAAAATAATTATTTAAAAGCCAGGAAATTCCCATTGGGTATTTCCTGGCTTTATTATGCTTTCTACTCAAATTTTTTCAATCTCGTTTAAAAACTGTTCAACGTCGTTGGCTGCCCGGCTAACTTCTAAATATCTTTTTTATTAAAACCCCGGATAGCGCCGCCATACCACCAACTAATCCGCCAACAACCGCTGTAACCAGCAGTAACCATATCCAGTTATGGGGTAAAGGGAATAATTGAACTACCCGGCCGGCCAGTATATTATCGTTAGGAAGGGTTTTAAGCAAAGCCAATGCTGCCCATACAATAAATATAGCCGAGAAGCCCGACCAAAAAGATGGCAATGATGTTTTACCGATAAAAAATGCAACTAAAAAAGCAACGACAGATGCCACCCACCACGGCAAAAAAAAGCCACAAATAAATGATAAAATAAGTATAATTAAAAATAACATATCAAATGTTCAGGGTGTTCAATGCGTTTAAAATGTTCATCTCTCAAAAATGAACGCCATCAATTCAAGACCAGCGTTGATTTAATTCTTTTCGAATTGTCTGTCGCTGAATTTAAAAATAATAGTTCGTTCAGTTTGCCATCCTTCCAGGTTTTAAACATATCACTATAATAAAAACTGCCCGGGTTGCCGGATTCGCCCCCGGGGAAAACACCGTAACCTTTAACCACCGGCCCCATTTGCACCACCATTCGCCACGACGGGCCGTTATTGTTTTTCAATGCGTTTATAACTCCGCCGGTACCGCCTGCAAAGAATTCTCCTGTTCCAAAACCCGGCAAATTAGCCAGGTGATTGATATAAGTTTTCTTTACCAAACCCCACTGCCACTTGTGGCCGGGCTTGCCAAATTTTTTAACCATTTCGTTAATGGTCGAATTAAACGCAATATTAACGATATCACTACCGCTTTCTTTGGCAGGCGTATGTACATTATCGAACCAGTATGAGCTGGGTTCGGTTAAAAGCAATTTTTCGGTGCGATCATAGGACGGTGTTTTTAGGATTATGCCTTTCACAGCAAAGTGATCCCGCCAAATGGTATCATAAAGCTTTATCCACCATTTATTAAAAATACTGGCGCCGACCGAGTTGGCATCGTAGTGTTTATTCCAGTTGGTTACAATAGCCAACGCCGTTAAATGATCATTATTCATTTTGGAACGGTCGAGATACTTTAACATGGTTGGCAGAACGTCCTGCGCCAGGATGCTGTAATTATCCGTTTGTATTTTTCTGAAACTGTCGGCGGTGGCGTTTTTCATCGCGCCAAGCCGGTCGTTTATCCTTTTTCCCCGGTAATATTGTTCAAACTTCCAGTTGATGTAATATGGATATGTAGGGTCTGTTGATGATTGGTTGGCCGAGCTTACAAAACCACGCGGCGGGTTTTTAATGGTGGGATTTTGTTCAGCAGGTATCCAGCCATGCCAGTCGTTTGCGGGGTCGCTTCCGTCAAGTATAAATTTACCCTGGTCTTTAAATTTTAAAGGGAACTTACCGTTAGGTGTGATGGCAATGTCGTTATCCGAACTGGCGAAAATGAAATTTTGAGCAGGACAGGTATAGTATTTAAGGGCTTCGCGATAATCGTTATAATTTTTGCCGCGATTAAGCAGGTGAAAGGTCATAATATCATCCGATTCATCATGCGCCAGCCAACGCATGGCATTTCCAACAGGGATATTCCCATGATGGCCCGGAGGCTTTTTTGCTTCGGTTTCATAAACAACAGGCCCGTGATGTGTATAGAGTACCGTATCAATAACAGGCTTTCCTCCTCTTACTTTAATGACCTCTATACGTTTTTTTACTTTGCTCCACTGGTTGTTGTACCAGTATTCGGATTTAGTGTCGTCTTTAAATTTAATTTGGTACCAGTCGAGTACGGCGGCATCCACATTGGTTACGCCCCAGCTTATTTTTTGATTATAACCGATAATTATGCATGGCGAACCCGGCAGTGATACCCCATAAACATTTACAGTTGGCGATGACATTTGCAGCTGGTACCAAATGGACGGGAAACTTAAATCAAGATGCGGATCGTTGGCAAGGATGGGATAACCATTAGCGGTTTTACTGCCGCTGATTGCCCAGTTATTACTGCCTATGCCATCGATAATTTCGTGCGTCTTAATTCCTTCAGTCATTTGCGCCATGAAACTTGCCGAAGGTTTTGGGATAGGCAACGGCTTGAAATTCCATTTGGTGCCAATAGGGATTATCGGGTCTTCATGAAACGGATAATCCGGGAACAGATCATTTACCGCCTGCGCGCCAAAGCGTTTTAAATTATTGGTCATGCCGAATTGATCCGAGCCGCCAGCCAGTATTTCGGACATTAGCTTCAGCAGGAGGGCGCAGTTAATGGGTTTCCATTCTTCGGGTGCGTAATCCAATAGTTTAAATTCGATAGGATAGTTTTCAGGAGCAAGCTGATGGATATAATTATTAACCCCATCGGTGTAAGCGACGATCATTAAATGCGATACCGGGTTTTTAAACATCCCTTTTAACGCGTTTTCGGCAGCAAACACCATACCTGTGCGGCGGTGATACTGGTCGATTTCCAGCGCTTTCGGCCCCACTATTTCTGATAGCCTGCCGGATGCGCTGCGTGTTTGAATATCCATTTGCCAAAGGCGGTCGCGGGCGGTAACATATCCCTGGGCGAAATAGAGGTCGTGATCATTTGCTGCAAAAATGTGAGGGATCCTGTGTTCATCATATTTGATGATTACTTTACCGTACAACCCTTTAAGCCGCAGGTTTTCGGTTGGCATAATATTTTTGCTTTCTGCATTTTGCCAGAACCCGGTAACCGGGTTTAAGAATTCGCCAAGAGGTGGGATATCGCCTAATTTGGTTTCTAATACCCAAATTAATAGAAATGTTATACCTACCGAGAAGAAAGCTTTTACGAACTTCATTACGTTGGTTTACGAAACCAAGATAAGGAAAAAGGATGATTGTCTGAAGAATTAATATCTTAACAGACTAGTCCTCTTCGATGGAAATAACCTTTGAAGTGATCACAGACCCATCCGTGCTAATTACCTTTAGGCGGTACAACGCTTCGCCATAAGAATGGATTTTATCAAGAAATGTGTACGTGCCTTTGCCGGAGGATGTGATACGTGTTAATTGCGTGAAAGGCGCTCTCATTTCCTTGCCCTTTTCAAGAACAAAGGTGGTATTATTTCCTTCATTCTCGGTTTTCCAGTTGAATTGTGTGCCGCCTTTTGCCTTGCCTGCCTGAAAATCCAGTAAATGAACTTTAAGGGCTTTATTCTGACGGATGACTAAACTGAACCTGTTGCTGCCGTATGAATTGGTATCTGCCAGATTCAAATTAAAGGCATAAGTTTGATTATGACGGAAATCGAGTGAGTCTTTTTTATAGGCATCCATAAGCCATATATCATAATTCGCCGGTATGGAATCTATCGCTGTAAGATTCAGTGTATAAACATCGCTTGCTGTGGCATTTACATTTAATCCGATGGCAGTACTCACAGCCGGGAAGGGGCGCTTATCGATGGTTAATGGTACACCGTTGCTTGACATGCTGGAAAAACCCACAAGGCCATACCCCGGAAAATAACGGGCATCTTCATTAAAAACACAAGCTGGACTTGTGTTCGGGTTAAACATAATTAAAATATCATCCTTATTAACAGAATCTTTTGCCAGTACAACCCTCAGAAAACCGTTTACAGCAGTATTGATAGCGTATTGATTTAGAGCTTTAAAAGTGGTTGCTATTTTCTGGTTGCCCTGTGTTTGTTGATTTGCAGGTGCCACAGCATCTTTTTGGCATGATGTTAAACCGGCAATGGCAAATACAAATAGCGTAAAAGTTAATCGTTTCATAACGGTAATTTGTTAAAGAAATACCGTAACCAGGGAACGGGGCTATTTAACAGCCTTTATACGAAGGGTACAGCGATAAGGTTCAAACAATTAAAAAACATACGATTTCTTACTAATGTAAATGTATATTAATTGTTTGCCTATTACGCACTTTATTTAAAAAAATTTAACTAATAGCCATAATCAAATTGACAGAGCCTTTTTTATAGAATATAATTAATCAACTGATCATATATATATTGAGGAAATTTACGTGAGGCAAAGCAGTAAGAGTTGTTTAACCAATCAGAAACCGGCCTAATTAACCAATCATTTAAATCTGATGGCTTTAAGGGGAGTTATTCTTGTAACCAGCAGGGAAGGTCCTGTCATTACGAGCAGGCAGATCAATAGGGTGCCAATATTTAGCAATACTACATCTGTCCAGTTAAACTGTATAGGAACAAAGTTCATATAATAAGATGCCTGGTCGAGTTTTAAAAAGCGGGTTTGGTATTGGATCAATCCAAGTCCGATCCCGAATATATTTCCGAGCAGCAATCCGAAACTTATCAGGTAAAATGCGTTGTACAGGAATACTTTCTGAAGCAACCAATTCGTTGAACCCATCGCCTTCAATATCCCTATCATAGAAGTTCGCTCCAATATCATGATCAGCAGGGCTGATATCATATTAATTACCGCCACAATGATCATTAACACCAAGACAACCCCCGTATTTCCGTCGAGCAAGGCAAGCCAGGTAAATATGGTTGGGAAATTGTCGACAACCGTGTATGACTTAAGTTTTCCCGGCAATAGGTCGTCAATAGCTTTGCTGGCTTCGTTCAACTTGTCAAAATCAGCAACCTTAACCTCATATCCGCCAATTTCATCTGAATTCCAGTTGTTAAGCCTGCCGATTAACGACATGTCGCCAATTACATAGGTCTTGTCTACGTCATCTATGCCGGTACTGAAAATGCCAGTGATAGTAAATGGCCTGCGCCGTATCGACTCCTGCACAAAATACATCACGATTTTATCACCAACCTGAAGCTTCAAACGGTTGGCTGTTAGCTGTGAGATAAGCAGTTGTTTTTTTGATTTAACCGTGTCAGTAAAATCGATTACGTTGCCTTTAACGAGGTTTTTTTTGATGAACGACCAATCGTAACTTTTATCAACGCCCTTTAGCTCAACCCCTTCAATTTCGTTATTGGCTTTAATTATTCCCGGCTTGGTTGCATAGGGCATAACATTGGCCACCAGGGGATTGGTAAGCGCTTTTTTTACAAAATCAGGAGCGGCTTGAATGGCAGAGTTTTCAAACGAATTATTCAGGTCGAACTTTACAATCTGCATGTCGCCCGAAAAACCTCTTACCTTTTCCCTGATCTCCTGCTTGAACCCTTTTACTATCGCAACCGATAATATCATTACGCCAAGGCCAAGCATAATGCCAATAATAGCTATGCGTACAATTAATTTTGAAAATGTACGCTTTGACTTAAAGGTTATGCGGTTAGCAACGAAATAAGCGAAATTCAATGCAGCGGGTTTTTTGTATATTCGCAAATATGCGGTTTTGCCATTGAACTGACGTTTTAAATCGTATAATGATTTGATTTTTTATAGCAATGAAGTTTTTTTTATCCTTTGTCTTTATAGCTTCCTTATTATTGGGCAATGTAATTGCGCAAACACGCTTTTACCGGCCATATAAACCCGGTGCGCGGGACCATATTAAAGCCGAGGTCATCAGCGGGGCCGATCAAACTAAACTCTATATTGATTACCTTAAGGGTAAAAATATCGGGATGGTGATCAATCAAACTTCTGTAATTGGAAAAAAACTTACGCTAAGTATTGATACATTTTTAAAGGCGGGTATTACAATAAAAAAGATTTTCGGGCCCGAGCATGGTTTCAGGGGAAATGCCAGCAATGGAGCAGAAGTGAATAACAGTATAGACGCACAAAGCGGAATTCCCGTGGTCTCGCTGTACGGGAATAAACATTACAAACCAACATCCGATGACCTGAAAGGAATTGACCTGATGATATTTGATATCCAGGATGTTGGCGCGCGGTTTTATACCTACCTGTCAACCCTGCAATATGTTATGGAGGCTTGTGCCGAAAACCATATTGAACTATTGATATTGGACAGGCCCAATCCAAACGGGTTTTATGTTGACGGGCCGGTACTTGATACTGCTTTTCGCTCATTCGTCGGTTTAAACCCTATCCCAGTTGTTTATGGATTAACGGTAGCGGAATATGCGCAAATGATCAACGGCGAGGGTTGGCTTAAAAACCATGTTCAATGTAAGCTGAAAATTGTTAAAGTGGCGAATTATACACACCAATCGGGTTATAAGCTGCCTGTTAATCCGTCCCCTAATCTGAACACAGAAAAATCCATATTGCTTTATCCATCGATATGCTTGTTTGAAGGCACCACACTAAGTTTGGGACGGGGCACTATGTACCCGTTTTTACAAATAGGTCATCCGGATCTAACGGGAAAATACGCATATTCGTTTAAACCGGTGAGTATCGCCGGGATGAGCGAAGATCCGCCTCAAAAAGAGGAGATTTGCTATGGCATCGATCTTAAAAATTATAATACCAATGCTATATGGGCCGCCGGAAAGATCAATTTAGCATGGCTAATTGAATTGTATAAAGCATTCCCTGATAAGGCACATTTTTTTAACAGCTATTTTTCAAAGCTGGCCGGAACAGATAAGTTGCGCAAACAAATTGAAACAGGTAAAAGCGAACAGGATATACGTGCAAGCTGGGAGCCGGAATTAAAGAAATATAAAATTACGCGAAAAAAATATTTGTTATACCGCGACTGATATTGGAGTCCGGCTGCCGCAGGCAGGGATATTCGAAGGGCGCAATAAAAATAAAAAAAGTCTGTCGCGATTTCGGGAGACAACAGAAGGGGCCAGATTATTTATGAGAATTGTATTTATGGGTACACCCCAGTTTGCAGTTGCTTCGCTGGATGCATTGATCACAGCAGGATGTGATATTGTTGGCGTGGTGACAGCTCCTGATAAACCGGCCGGCCGCGGACAAAAACTCAATGAATCGGCAGTGAAACAATATGCCATTGCAAACGGCTTGAAAGTTCTGCAGCCTGAAAAATTGAAAAATCCTGATTTCCTGGAACAATTAAAAGCCCTGAAAGCCGACCTGCAGGTTGTAGTAGCCTTTAGGATGCTCCCCGAGGCGGTATGGAATATGCCGCCGAAAGGCACGATAAATCTGCATGCTTCGTTATTGCCGCAGTACCGCGGTGCCGCACCAATTAACTGGGCCATTATAAATGGCGAAAGCGAAAGCGGCGTAACCACATTTTTCCTAAAACATGAGATTGACACGGGGGATATATTATTTACTGAAAAGGTAACACTTTCCGGCCGTGAAACGGCGGGTGAACTGCACGACTGGCTGATGAACAAAGGGGCCGGCTTGCTGGTAAAAACGGTTAAAGGTGTTGAAAGCGGACGATATAGCGAGCACCCTCAGTCGCAATTAGCAGAAGGGGTTGAACTAAAGCACGCGCCGAAAATTCATAAAGAAGATTGCCTGATCGACTGGAATCAGCCCGCTCAATCTATCTTTAACAAAATCCGGGGCTTAAGCCCCTCACCAACTGCATATACCGTATTCAATGATAAAATTCTAAAAATATTTTATGCTGAATGCGAATTAACTGAACCGGGTATACAACCAGGCGGATTTGTATGCGACAACAAAAACCATTTGAAATTTGCCGCAAAGGACGGCTTTATCAGTGTGACTGATATTCAGCTCGAAGGCAAAAAGAGAATGGATATCAAAGAGTTTTTACGCGGCGTTAAATTGTAAAGGTATAAACACATCGCTTTACGCTATAGCTCCGCTTGTCTTTGTAACTAACATTACCCCAAACGCTCTAATAGCTAGTTGTATTATTAGAATTCTTATCTATATTTAAAGCAAAAGTACTATGGCTGCTAAAGAATCATTCTCCATCAATGGAGAGGCCTTGCTTAAAAAAGTAAAGGAATTAATTGCTGAAGGTAACGTAAGAAAGATAACGATAACGGATAAGTCGGGAAAAGAAGTGATGAGTTTCCCGTTGACGATAGGTGTGGTGGGCGCTTTCCTTGTGCCTGTTTTCGCCGCCGTTGGTGCCTTAGCCGCGTTGATTGGTGAATGTACCATAACAGTAGAAAGAGAAGAAACTAAAAAAGAAGAAGGTGAACCAATTTTCCACGTCACAAATAATGAACGATAGACAAGAAAATATTTTAACCGTTAACGGTTTGAGTGTCAGTTACGGCAAATTCCAGGCTGTGCAAAATGTGTCTTTTAGTGTGTTGAAAGGCGAGATATTTGGTTTGCTTGGTCCAAACGGCGCCGGGAAAACCAGCACGCTAAGCGCGTTGGAAGGGCTGTTAAAGCCGCAATCAGGCTCAATTGTAATTGACGGATATGATGCGGGAGAAAAGCCACTATATGCGCGCGCCTCGTTAGGGGTACAGCTACAATCAACCAGCTTCCAGCCCGAGCTGTTTGTTATCGAGGTACTGGAGTTGTATGCAGGTATTTACGGACTGACATTAACAAGGAACCAGATACTGGCCATATTAGGAGAGATCAGTCTTGAGGACCAGGCTTTCAAAAAATTCGGACAGCTTTCGGGCGGGCAGCAGCAGCGGGTTTCGCTGGTAATCGCCACCATTCACAACCCAAAGCTGGTGCTTTTGGACGAACCTACTACCGGCCTCGATCCGCAATCGCGCCGGCAGCTATGGGAACGTATTGAGGCTATCCGCGAAAAAGGGCACGCGGTTTTGCTAACTACCCATTCAATGGAGGAAGCCGAATCGGTTTGCGACCGCATTGCGATCATTGACCACGGTAGGGTGATCGCTGTTGATACCCCGCAGGCCCTTATCGACAAGCATCGCGCCGATCCCGAAGTGATCAGCGTTTCGCGCCGCGGAAAAATAACACTCGAGGATGTTTTTATAGCTTTAACAGGGAAAACCGTCCGCGCATAGCAAAAAATTACTAATTCATTAACTCACTAATTAAATTAAATGGATACCGTTATACCCAAAACATCCACCGTTCTTGCCGCACTTTTGCGGGCTGACTTTACTACCCAATGGAGAAATCGCCGGTCAGTGATACTCACGTTAGTGGTTCCCGTCATTATTTTGATTTCGTGGAAGGGCTTGGTTGCGATAAAAGGCGGAGCGTTCGCACTTTCAAACAGTATTACCATAGGATTAATCGCAACGGGGTTAATGGGTTACACCAATGCAATTGCCCGTGACCGGGATAAAGGAATATTTCAAAGGTTGCGCGTGGCGCCGGTACCGACCTGGACGATCATGGCGAGCCGGATATGTGTACAGCTGGTGATGATAATTTTGGTGACCACCGCAGTATTTATCGCGGGTAACGAATATGATAAAATAACATTGACACCTTCGGGGTATGCTTTTACCTATTTTACCGCAATCATCGGCGGTTTGGTGTACCTAAGTTTAGGACAAATGGTAGCCGGGCTAATTACCAATCCCGAAACCGTAAATTCAACAACCCGGCTTGTTTATTTTATCTTCATCATGGTGGGTATGTTCGGCGAACTCGGTATTCTCGGCGTACAAATTCATGACCTCGAACATTGGTCGCCGTACGGCACGGTAAAAACCATTCTCGCCGGCAGCATGGAGCCGGCCAAATGGACGAATGACACTTCAATAGCGCTTTTGCTTACCGTTTTATACGCCGGAGTATTTGCTACTATAGGTATTCAGCGGTTTAAATGGAACACGAATAAATAAGTCAAAGTGAAAATCAAAACAGGCTTGGAAACTCCTTACAAGCCGCTGTCATCCAGTGCAAAACTGTTTTTCCGGTGTTCCCATTTCCCTTTTGTAAAATCGGGAAACTGTTGTGGACTGTTACCAGTAGCAATTGATTTTTCAGATAACGGCAAGATCACACTCATCGTTACAGAATCATAAACATCGATCGGCGTTTGCCTGCCTTGTTTTACGGCCTGTATAAAACCATTGAACACAAACCAGTCCATACCGCCATGGCCTGCGCCCTCGGCTTTGTCTGCATATTTTTTCCATAGCGGGTGATCATATTTTTTAAACCAGTCTTCAACCGGGTCCCAAACGTCATCCTTTTTTGACTGGTGTTCAATGTAAACGCTTTTGGCTACATCCATCCAAAGGCCTTTTGTGCCCTGTACCCGGAAGCCCAGCGAATATGGCCGCGGCAGGTGTGTATCGTGCGAAAGCAAAACCGTTTCGCCGTTGGCGCAATTGATCATGGTGGTAATGACGTCGCCGTTTTTATAATTGATCTTCGCGTTTTTATTGCCGGGCGACATTTCTTCAACGTAAGCCGCCAAACCACGGGCTTTTGAGCTGAACGATACGAGGTTTGTAAACCGGTTGCCCCGGTTGATGTCAGCGTATTGCATCAACGGGCCAACGCCATGAGTGGGATAAATATCCGCGTTCCTGTCGATATTAAATTGTGTGCGCCATTGCGCTTCGCTTAAAGCGTTCGGCCCGAACTCTACGCCGTGGCCATAAAAATATTTGCCATCATTAAACAGCACATTGCGCAGGTTATGCTGGTATCCGCCCTCATAGTGTATCATTTCGCCAAATAGACCCTGGCGAACCATATTCAGTACGGCCATTACGTCGCGACGGTAACAAACGTTTTCGAACGTCATGTAAGGCATTTTGGTTTTTTCGGAAGTATTCACCAGGTCCCAGTGGTCTTCTACGCTTAACCCGGCAATCACTTCGCAGCCTACATATTTGCCGGCTTTCATGGCATCAATAGCCTGCGGGTGATGAAACTGCCAGGGTGTGGCTATAATTACAGCGTCGATATCTTTGCGTTCGAGCAGCTTTTTATAAGCGTCTATACCGCCGGTATATTCTTTGGGCAAAGGTTTCCCGGCTTTAGTAAATTGCTCCCTGCAATATTTTAACGAGCTCTCCTGCGTGTCGCAAATGGCAACAATTTCTACATCATCGTGCAGTAAACCTTCATTTACATGATCGCGCCCACGCAAACCTACGCCAATGTATCCCAGGCGCACCTTGTCTTTATTCCCGGCGAACAAACTACCACCCGGCAATATAGCCAGCCCCGCAGCCGCTACCGAGCCCTGCTTAATAAATTCTCTTCTTTCCATAATTTCAATTTAAAAAATTGGGGAATTTGAAAATGACGAAATAAATCTTCAAACTACCGTATTTTCAATTTAATATTTCAAAGTAGCGGATAAATTTTAATATAATTTGGCGTTGGTAAATTAATATTTTCAAAATAATTCTACCTTTACGGCGAAACTGGCCGACAGTTTTTTTGTTAGCAATAAAGCCATGAAACGAACAAGCATTATTATTTTTTTAGCAGGAGTAATTATTACGATATACTGCATTATTTATTTCAGGCCGGTACTGGACGTGGTAGATTCTGACACGATGACCATAAACCCCAGCGGCGATAAGGCAGCTCCATGGCCTCTATTCGTTGGCCTTTATACCGCTTTTGTAGGCGCCGTTTTTTATTATGTGAGCCATAGCGGCAGGAAACCGGATCCTACAGATATTTAATAATTTGTATTTTGATCACTATTCAAAATACAAAAATATCTCGTTCCCGATAGCGTCAATTAAACCTTGTTCCATGCGGTCCATTTTCCAGCCGCTTTTGGCGCACCGGATGATGCCCAGGTTTTCGTCGTTCAGGGTTATGTCAACTTCGTAACACACATCTTCGCTGCACGTTTCTGATATGGGTACACCTTCACCTTTATAATGTTTTCCCTCATATTCAAACTCCAGCGGAATGGGTTCCTTTTCCAGCTGCGTAATAATTTCTTTTAAAAAGCTCACCAGGTGCTTGCGCTGCGTGGGCGCTTTGGTGTTCCACGATTCCTTGTCGGCCCTTTTGTGCGCCAGCTTAAACTTAAGGCCCGTCATTTCAGTTGAATAATCATTGGCATTTAGTTTTTTTACATGCTGGTGCGAAATGATATACCACTGGTATTCCGTCCCCACGGGAACACCTGAATTTTCCGGCGCGTGTCCGGCCCGTCGTTTTGTAACCGCGTATGAAATTTCCCAAAGATCAGGTGTTATTTTGGTTTCCTTCCAATCGCCCTGGTCGTAATGCCAGTGGTGGCTCCGCCCAATCTGCATGCCGGTATATTGTTGGCCGCCAAATGTTTTATAACGGTTATAGCCTGCCGATAAGTCTTTTTTTGCGGTTCTGTCTATCCTGCCGGTGTCTTTACCAGCCGACTTGGTTTTGGTATTTTTTTCTATTTTCTTTTCCATGAAGGGATAGCGTTAATTTATTTTACTTAATGATCCGCGCTGCCTGCATCGAATTCAGCCTTTCAAGTACCTTAAATTTTTTACCAGCCTGGCGGTTGTAGTTTTTGAAAAAGCTTTCCACCTGCTTCATAATGCCCTCGGGTAACTCATCAGCTTCATTGATCGCAATAAATTGCTGTGATACATCTGGAATAGCAAGGAAACGATCGTTCCGCATAGCTTTGCCGTCACGTTCAGTTTGCTCGGCTTTTATAGCCCCTATTACCCGGCAGTCGATAGCACAGCCGGGAAAACTTGCCATTTCGGAGATTACAATAATGTCCAACGGGTCGCCGTCCTCACCCTTTGTACCGGGGATAAACCCAAAATCAAACGGAAACACCAAGCCCGCGGGTAATATTTTACTTACCTTAAATCGCTTCAACTTAGGCTCATAGTCGTACTTGTAGCCACTGCCTTTTGGGCATTCAACGATGGCGGTTATTGTTTTCAATGTTATATTAAATAGGATTAAATACCAGGCTTAATTCATCGATTACCAATTTGGCCGACCGGTCCACTGTCTGCATCACAATTTCTTCCGGCGATCCCGAAAATACTTCGCGCACAGGTACCGGGTTTCCATTGATCAACGCGTGAATGAACATGGTACCCACCGGTTTTTCCCGGGTTTCGCTGCCTCCCGGCATGGTTAGGCCGGTAACAGCTATATAAATATCAGCCTTGATCAAATTTTGTAATAACCTGGCCATTTCAGCCGTGACTTCGGCAGATTCCGGCGTATATTTTTTTACCAGGTCTTCCGGCACACCCAAAATATCCTGCTTGATACAGGCATCGTAGCAAACTATCCCGCCTTTTAATATTTGGCCGCAGTCCGGTATTAGCGCAAATTCGGCCGATAGCCTGCCGGCCGTTGCACTTTCAGCGAAAGCAATAGTTAACTTTTTATCGGACAATAATTTACTGCATTGCGCTATTAGCTGAGATGGCATAATTTATTGGTTTATATGAGACTAACACGCGACGTGTTTGTTAGTTTTAGCTTTCTTCTACCTCGGCGTTAATTGCAGGCGGTTCCTCTTTTAGCTCATCATTTTTGGTTTTGCTTAGCAACCCGTACGCAAGCCCCGCGAACACGGCAAATACGATGTGGGCAGGAACCAGCTGTAAATAATATTTATCGAAGCTGAGCCGCGGAGGCAGCGGGTGCATTTTAAAAGTGGCTTTCCAGATGGCTACCGCCGCGAGACCGCTAATGCCGCCTAATAACAGGTTATTTTTAAAGGACGGTTTTATCCCTTTATTATTCCAAAGCCAGTCATAGGCAGTTGTGAATAATATGCCTACTCCATAATGCGCCGACCAGCCGATCAGTTGGTCCTCCTTTTTGTTTAAGATAGGTAACAGCCGGCGCGCAAGCTGGCCCAATCGTTCGGGTTCACTAAAATTTTCTTTTTCCACCGCCGAAACAGCGTAGCTAAATGCCGTCATAAAGGTGGTGCCGCTAATGCCCGCAAATAAAATTTCTTTCGCTTTCATAATTATTCCGTTGGTGAGGTCAATTCAATGTGTTGCAGATCAACAATTGCAGGCCCAGTTAATACTCTTCCATTTATATCATACCGGGCGCCATGGCAGGGGCAGTCCCAGCTTTTTTCTTCCGGGTTCCAGTTCACAATGCATTTGGCATGTGTGCAAACCGGGTTAAGTGTGTGAAAATTGCCTTCGTCGTCGCGGTATGCGGCTACTTTTTTACCGTCCACTTCAACCACTTTTCCGCTTCCGGGTGCTATTCTTTTCAGCGAGCCGGTATCTTTTATCGACAGCCTGTCCGCAACAAAATGATAAGCCACATCCGCGTTCTCTTTTACAAATTCGCTGAAACCAGCCACGGGCTTCAGGCGCGAGGGGCTAAATATCGTTTCGTATTTACTGCTATTGTTTAAAACCAGGTCGCTTAAAATTTTACCTGAAATGCTACCAAGCATCATGCCATTACCGTTAAACCCGGTGGCGCAAAACACACCATCGCTGGCATCAGGCATCTGGCCGATATAAGGAAAGCCATCGGCCGGAATATAATACTGCGACGACCACCTGTATTTCACAGACGACACCTGATAATGCTTCCTGATATATTTCTCCAGGTCGTCAAACGCCTTTTCCGGATCGTCATGCCCTGTTTTATGATCGTTTCCGCCTGCGATCAACAATTGCTGCCCGTCAATATTGTGGGTACGATAATAGTGGTAGGGCTCCTGCATATCATAGACAAGCGCATCGGGGTAGTTATCTCCCTTTAGCTTTACGCCCAGCACATAGCTGCGGTAAGGCGCGCAGCGAAAATTCAACGACGTTAAACCCGGCGGGATATGCGTGGCATAAATGACCTTACGCGCACGTATAACCAGCGTCCCGACTCTGGCCAGGTGTATTTCTTCAATATGTTCAAGGGTCTCGATTCTTGTATTTTCAAGAACGACGCCTTTTGCCTTAATAAATTCCTCGGCCAGGGCGGTAATATATTTTACCGGGTGAAACTGCGCTTGTCCCTCTAATACAACAGCCTTTTTGTAAGTCAGCGGGGTAGGGACATCTTCGGTATACCTGATATTCACATTAACTTTTTTTGTCCCTTCGTAAAGTTCATCCAATTGTTTTACCTCGTCGTCGTTCTCCGCAAAAACGTAGCCTTTTTTGGGTTCAAAATCACAGTCGATCCGGTAGGTTTTTATATTTTCTTCAATAATGCTTTTACCCTCATTGATGGCATCTTTAAATAGCTGCGCGCCTTCTTCGCCGAAAGCACTTTCGGCTTCGGCATAGGTTGTGTCGGCAAAGGTGTTGATATGCGCGCTGGTGCCGCCGGTTGTGCCAAAGCCAACGGTGCGGGCTTCAACCACCAGGCACTTTCTGCCGGCTTTTTGGAGCAGCAGGGCAGCGGTAATACCTGTAATACCGGCGCCGACAATCAGCGCGTCGTATGTTTCAGTGGTTACGTTGGCTGAATTTAACGGTACTGGAGATCCATTTAGCCAGGGGCTTTGCAACCCGCCGTCTCTGGGCAATACATCCGGCTTGTCCGGCTTTGAAATGGTCTTTTTACTGTCGGTTGTTTTTGTGCTTTTCATAGAATAGGGTATAGATTCTATACAAAAATCCTTTGATCCTGTTTTGGAAAAGGTGATTTATGATACAGCCTCTCTTTTTATGGTGTTCGCTTTTTGGTAAGCGCGAACACCGCGAACTGTCGCGAACGGCCCCGAACACCCCCGAACACGCCAACTATATAGGCAATATCGAGTCATGATATATTGGGACCAGCATTTGTCCAGGCATTTATCTTTGAATCTATTGAACGCCAATCATCTAATTTTTTATTAAATTACCCCCAACAACTTAAACCAAATTTGCACATAAGGTGAAAAAAGCTAATTTCCTGCTTGTTGCATTAATTGTTTCCATTTCAGGCGTAATTGCAAGACACAACTGGTTGCTCGTTTTTGAAATGAAGACTGACACCGTGATTAGATAGAGCACACAGCATGAATTTACCTCATTTAAAATTTACATCCCATTGAATTGAAAATATGACAAAAAAAGTTTACGTTTATTTAGCCCTGCTATGCTGTTTTGGAATTGTTCACAACGCGCTGGGGCAATCCAGTGCTGTTAAGGGTGATTCCCTGAACCGGGAACTATCACGTACACGAACCGACAAAGAGAAGGTAGCAGTATTGGTTAAGATCGTCGACTTCGAGTTTTCAGTGGAGTTGCTGGGAGCAAAAAACCATATCGCGCAGTTGCTGGCCTTAAACAAAAAAGCAAACTTCATTGATCCGTTGCCTTATGAATTGTTGCAAAAGGCGTCGCAGCTTATTAAAAAAAAGGATTATAAAAATGCCCTCTATAATTATCAGTTAGCGGTAAAAGCATTTGACAGGCAGCACAAAATAATTACGCAGTTATTAATGAATATGCGGCTGCTATACAACGCGCTTAATGACCAGGAGGGCCGCTTTAGGTTTTATCAGCAACAACTGGAATATTACCAGGTAAACGGGCCGGTTGAAAATATGGCGCCTTGTTACCACGGTGTTGCCGGGTATTACCGCTACCGGGCAGCATATAACCAGGCCATAACATATTACTTTAAAGCAGCGGATATATATAAAAAATTTGATCCGGATAATTACGCGAATGATATAGCAGTAGTTGGTGAAATATACAACAAGTGGGGTAACGATCAAAAAGCGGAACACTATTTGAAAATAGCATTGCCCATGTTTAAAAAATATAGGGACAGCGATAATATGGGCTTTGTTAACTATGTCTTAAGCGATTTGTATCTTAAAAAAAAGAAGTACCCGCAAGCCCTTGCCTACCTTGATAAAGCAATAGCGGTTAATCCCCAAAAATACCCCGAATTATTGGCCACCGACCTTGTAAGCAAGGGAATGACTTACATTAGCATGGGCAAGGAAAATATGGCTTATCCATACCTGATCCGATCCCGGGCTATTGCCGATTCGGCCTCTCTGCATATTACCAACACTGCCGGTGATTTAGAAACCGACTATGCGTTTTACGAATATTATAAAGGCCTTAAAAATTTTGGCATAGCTGAAAAGCTTCTCATAACTGCGCTTAAAAAGGCTCACGACGAACAAAGCTCAGAACTTCAGCTCAAATATTTGAAGGAGCTGGGCGATTTTTATATTCAGCAAAATCGGCCAGCTATTGCTGTACGCTACCTTGATCAATATTTTGATTTGAGCAAAAGGATCGACCAGAACCAAGACCAATTTAAGGTATCGCAGTACGAGATCGATATCAAAGACAAGCAGCAACAAGACCATATCAACGCCTTAAAACAGGAGAAGCTATTACAACAGTACCAGATTAGCCGCCGCAATGTACTTCTATGGGTTTCCCTTATTGCCGTATTATTGGTGTCGGGCCTGCTCGTATTTATTTACAGGCAGCTGGGGCTAAACAAACAAACTCTAACGTCTTTGCAACAAACCCAAACCCAACTCATCCAATCCGAAAAAATGGCCTCGCTGGGGGAACTGACGGCCGGCATAGCCCACGAGATACAGAACCCGCTCAACTTTGTCAACAACTTTTCAGAAGTCAATACCGAACTAATTGACGAACTGCAGGAGGAGCGTAATAAGGATATCCGTGATTTTAAAAGCGAGAATGATATACTGAATACGATCAGGGGAAACGAACAAAAAATAAACATGCACGGCAAACGTGCCGATAGCATAGTAAAAAGTATGCTTGAACATTCGCGTATCAGCAGCGGTCAAAAGGAATTGACCGACCTTAATACCCTGGCCGACGAATACATGCGGTTAAGCTATCATGGTTTAAGAGCAAAAGATAAAATGTTTAATTCGGCTATGGAAACGCATTTGGACAACGGCCTGCCCAAAGTAAATGTGGTGCCGCAGGACATTGGACGGGTGCTGCTGAATTTATTCAATAACGCATTTTACGCTGTTCATCAAAAAAAGAAACAAAACCCGCAAGGGTATTTGCCGCAGGTGACGTTAACTACATCAACGAAAGATGGCCTTATTGAGATCAGTGTAAAAGACAATGGAAATGGCATCCTCGAAAACATAAAGGAAAAAATAATGCAGCCGTTTTTTACGACCAAACCAACCGGCGAGGGAACGGGATTAGGGTTATCATTGAGCTACGATATTGTGGTAAAAGGGCATGGCGGCAGCATAACTGTTGACACAAAAGAAGGGGAGTTCACCCGGTTTATTGTGAGCTTACCTGTTGTTTAAAAAAATAATATGATATTTAGGTAAAATATATTGTCGCTCTTATCACAACCTGGCCTGAAATAATGAAAAAAATATACTTATGTATAGTTGCGGCTGCTTGTTTGGCATGTATTACTGCCGCCCGGGCAAAACCCGCTGAAACAAAATATGACTCTCTGAAGACTCAGCTTCCGCTGCAAAATACCATAAAAGATCAGATCAAAGTATTACAGCAGTTGGTTGATGAAGATCCATTGCTTGAATACAATAAAAATAGCTATCTGCAGCAATTGCTTGCGCTTAACAAAACGGAGAAATTAATTAATCCCTATCCCTATCAATTGCTGCAAAAATCGCTTGAATACACCAATGCGGGGCAATTGCGCTTAGGCCTTAATGCGGCAGAATCTGCCGTCAACGAATTTGATAAACAGCACAAGGCAATTTTTAATTTGTTAATTTCAATACGGTTATTTTTTAATAATCTCAACGACCAGGAAGGGCGGCAGCAGTTTTTCCAGCGAAAATTAGAATATTACCAGTTAAATGGCCCCGTTGAGAATTTGGCGGCATGTTACCATGGCCTGGCCGGGTACTATCGTTATCATGCCGACTATAATCAATCAATAACGTATTATTTGAAAACCGCGCAGCTTTGCCGAAAATTTAACCCGCGGTTTTATGCTTATATGGTATGGGTTGCCGGGGATATGTATGCTGCCTGGGGTAATAATGAAAAAGCTTTATATTACCTGAACATAGCCATCCCCATGGGGAAAAAGTTAGCGCAGACCCAATTGATTTGCGGTGGTTATTATTCGTTAAGCAAGGTGTCGGCAAATAACCACAATTATCGCCGGGCTATTGACGAATTGAACGACGCCATCCGTTATTTTAAGCTTTCGCCTACAAGTTTCGGCGTTGAGCATGCGCGGGCACACGCCCTCTTTTTAATTAATGAGGCCCAGGGTTATATTAAACTGGGCAATATAAAGTTAGCATTCCCTTTGTTAAAGAGCGCAAAAGGGATTGTTGATTCCGGCTCATTTTATCGGATAACTACCGGAAACGTAGGGAGTCTGGAGACTGACTATGCCTTTTACCAGTATTACCGGAAGGCCGGAAGCAATACCGCAGCCGAAAAGTATTTGCTGGCAGCCACTCATAAGGCGGTTCAGGAAGGTTTAAATGAATTTCAATTGAAATACTGTAAAGAGGCTGCAGAGTTTTATAAAAGTATCAATAAACCGGTGGCTGCCTTCCAATATTACCAGCGGTATTTTGATTTGCTGGAGGTTATAAACCGCGGCCAGGATAAATTTAAAATAGCCCGGTTTGAAATTGATCAAAAAGATCAGCAGCAGCAGGAACATATCGGCATGCTAAAACAGGAGAGGGCATTGCAGGATTACCAGATAAGCCGCCGGAACAGGTTGCTGTGGGGTTCAATGGTAATACTTTTATTGATATCGGGCCTGCTGGTATTTATTTACAGGCAGCTGCACATTAACAAAAGAACGCTGATCTCATTACGAAAAACACAGCGACAGTTGATCCAATCCGAAAAAATGGCCTCTTTGGGCGAACTTACGGCCGGTATTGCCCATGAGATACAGAACCCGCTTAATTTTGTCAATAATTTCTCCGAAGTCAATACAGAATTGATAGATGAAATGGAACACGAGATAGATACCGGCAATTTTGGCGAAGTAAAGGAACTGGCAGCTAACGTCAAAGATAATCAACAAAAGATTAGCGAACACGGCAAGCGGGCGGATTTTATTGTAAAAGGGATGTTACTGCATTCGCGTAAGAGTACTAATGAACGACAGCAAACGGATATCAATATTTTGGCCGACGAGTTTTTAAAGTTATCATTCCATGGGTTGCGTGCTAAGGATAAAAGCTTTAATGCTGAAATTGTTACAAATTTCGATAAGAATATGCCTTTGATAAATGTTGTGCAACAGGATATTGGCCGTGTATTGCTCAACCTGTTTAACAATGCTTTTTACGCGGTAATGCAAAAGAAAAAAATAGCAGGCGCGGATTATAAGCCCGAAGTAACGGTAACTACTTTTTCTCAAAACGGCGATGTGGCAATTAAAGTAAAAGACAATGGTACCGGCATACCCGACGATATCAAGGATAAAATAATGCAGCCTTTTTTTACTACGAAGCCAACAGGTGAAGGCACCGGTTTGGGTCTGTCATTAAGCTATGATATGGTTGTAAAGGGACACGGCGGAAGTATCGAAGTACATAGCGATGAAGGCGAGGGTTCCGAATTTATTATTAAATTACCGCGTCTTTAATCATGTAATGAAAAAAAATGTTATTTTTTTACTGCTTTTTATTGTCTCAGGGGCGATTGCCCAGCATAAAAGGATCGACACGCTAAGCGTTGCGTTAAAAAACAGCACAGTTGATACCGTGCGGTTGAATATTTTGATTGATATGGGGAAGATCTATTTTACATCAAACCCCGATTCAAGTATTATTGTTGGCCAGCAGGCTTATGAACTTGCAGTTAAATATAACAAGCAGTATGCAATTGCAAATTCCCTTAATTTGATGGCAAATGCCTATGCCACAATGGGTGATTATGCCAAAGGTATGCAGTTTTACTTAAAAGCGCGAAGAGCATACGAGCAGTTGAATTACGTACCCGGCATTGTAAAGGAAAATAATAATATTGGCGCAACCTATGTGCAAAAGACAGATTATAAAAGTGCGCTGCCTTACCTGCAGATGGCCAACAGCCAGTGGAAAACTTACCTGTTATCTCATAAAATAAGTACGCTGAGTGATAGAGAGTCGCAAGCCATTACCTTTATTAATATCGGCGAATGCTATCTCTATACTCACCAGATCGATTCTGCTGACCGTTACCTTCAGGCTTGTAACAAGGATGCAAAGAAGAACAACTTCACTCTTTTATTAGATAATATCGAGCGCGACCTCGGCGAAGTAGAGATTGAAAGAGGGCATATAGAAGCAGCACTAAAGCATCTTAGAAACGCTGTAACACTTGGCGTTTTAGCTGACGACCCCGAAATGCTCAGTATAACTTATTTAAGCTTTGCAAAATTATACCATAAATATGCAGAACCCGACTCAGCCAAATACTATGCCCAAAAAGCATTGGAAACGGCACGAACGGGTAAGTATCAGCAAGATGTTTTAAATGCTGGTAAAATTTTGTATTCGTATTATGATGAAGAACACAATATAGTCCAGGCTTACAAATACTATAAAATAACCGCTGAGGCAAAAGACAGTCTTTATAGTCAGGATAAAGTGAAACAATTATTATCAATTGACTTTGAAGAAAAACAGCGGCAGCAGGATATTGCATCAGCCCAGGAACAATACCGGAACAAAACGAGAATGTACGCGCTTATCATTGGGCTGGCTTTATTAATGCTGCTGGTATTTATTTTTTGGCGAAATGGCAGACACAGACAAAACGCTAACCGATTATTGCAAACACAAAAGGAAGATATTGAAAATGCGCTTTCCAGGCTGCAGCTAACCCAAAAGCAGCTCGTTCAGTCTGAAAAAATGGCCTCACTCGGCGAACTTACAGCAGGTATAGCGCACGAGATACAAAACCCCTTAAACTTTGTAAACAACTTTGCCGAAGTAAATATAGAGTTGCTTGATGAAATGGAAACCGAGTTAAAATCGGGCGACAAAGAAGAAGCGCTCGCCATTGCATCCGATGTTAAGCAAAATCTTGAAAAAATCCGTCACCACGGCCAGCGTGCCGATGGTATTGTAAAAGGCATGTTGCAGCATAGCCGGGCAAGCAGCAATACCAAGGAGTCGACCGACGTAAATAAATTGGCCGATGAATATTTACGTTTGGCCTATCATGGCTTGAGGGCAAAAGATAAAAATTTTAACGCTGAGCTGGAAACCAATTTTGATCCGAAGTTGCCGTTGGTAAACCTGGTCCCGCAGGATATTGGCAGGGTGTTGCTGAACTTGTTCACTAACGCTTTTTACGCTACCGAACAAAAGAAAAAGCTTGCCGCCGGACATTATAACCCCGTTGTTAAAGTGGGCACGGCAAAAATCGGAAATAACCTTGAAATAAGAGTAAGGGATAATGGGAATGGCATCCCTGATGATATAAGGGATAAGGTTATGCAGCCGTTTTTTACGACCAAACCCACTGGCGAAGGCACGGGATTGGGCTTGTCGATGAGTTATGATATTGTGGTAAAGGGGCATGGCGGCAGCATTCAAGTTGAGTCGAAAGAAGGTGAGTTCACCGAGTTTATTATTCAAATACCAGTATAATTTAACTAAAAATACATAAATTGACCACCATGAAAATTTTAGTAGTCGACGATGAAGCTGACATCCAGCCATTGTTTATACAGCGTTTCCGCCAGGAGATAAAACAAGGCGAATTTGACTTTTCTTTCGCCCTTTCGGGAGAGGAGGCGCTTTCTTATCTTGAGAAAAATCACTCGGAGGTGGTACTTATTTTATCAGATATCAATATGCCCGGCATGACCGGTATTGAGTTGCTGTCGCGCATCAGGCATGCTTATGAAGAACCGCCTCCGGTGGTGATGATGATAACAGCCTATGGCGACGAGGAAAACCGTAATCAGGCCATGCAAAACGGCGCAAACGAATTTTTAACCAAACCGTTGGATTTTACCCTATTAAAAGAGAAACTTAAAACCTTTTTACATCACAACTAATGGCTAAAATTTTGGTAGTTGACGACGAGGCGGATTTAGAGCTGCTGGTCAAGCAAAAGTTCAGGCGCAAAATAAGAGAAAATGTGTACGAGTTTATTTTTGCCCAAAATGGCGAGGATGCACTGGAAAAATTGATTGAAAACCCGGATGTTGATGTATTGCTAAGCGATATTAACATGCCTGTTATGGACGGTTTAACTTTATTGACCCGCCTGGCCGAATCGAACCCGATACTTAAAGCGGTTATGGTTTCGGCCTATGGCGACATGCAGAACATCCGCACCGCCATGAACCGGGGCGCTTTTGATTTTGTTTGCAAGCCGGTTGATTTTGAGGACCTTGACGTAACCATTGAAAAAACTTTACAGCATGTACTGCAGGTACGGTCGACGTTAGAGGCGATCAAAGAGAATAACATACTGAAAATGTATGTCGATGAGAACGTGCTCAACTTTATGACGAGCAAGGAGTTTGAAAAAAGCCTGCTCGAAAATGAAACGGTAGAGGCGACAGTTATGTTTATCGATATCTGTGGTTTTACCGCTATTACCGAAAACGTACCGGCGAATGTGGTTGTGAATATCATTAACAGGTTATTCGACAAAATAGTGCAGGAGGTTATTTCACAAAAAGGACATGTCGATAAATTTATGGGCGACGCGGTGATGGCTGTTTTTAGGGGTAAATATCACCTGGATAGGGCCATTGACGCGGCACTTGCTATAAGAGAACAGCTTAAATCGGTTGAAGAGATCGTATCCGGAAAAAAGATATTCAAACCCGAGGTATCTATTGGGATCAATACGGGTGAAATGGTTTCAGGGAATATCGGCTCCGCATCATTAAAACGGCTTGATTATACCGTTATTGGCGACGCCGTAAACTTAGCCCAGCGTTTGCAGTCAACCGCAAAAGCTGGTCAGATCATTATAACAGAGAACGTTTACAACATGGCCAAAGAATCGTTCAAATGCGAAAAAATAGGCGAGGTTAGCTTAAAAAACAAAGCCATGCCGATTGTAATTTATGAAGTAATGGAGTAAGCGCTTAGGCCTAACAGACTATCAGGAGTGCCTGGCCCTGCGTTTAAGCACGCCACCTGCTGCTTCTTTGATCGAGCTGGTAAATATAAAAGCCTTTTCATCGATGTCATGTACCATATTACGCAGCCGCCTAACCTCTAATCGGGTAACTACGGTAAATATAATATCAACCGGCTGGCTCACTTCAAAACTACCCTTTAAAAACCCGCGTTCGCCTTTATACACCGTAATCCCCCTGCCCAGTTCCATTACCAGGCGTTCCTTGATGATTTCATTTTGGCCGGATATGATAGTTACCCCGGTATACTCCTCCAAACCCTCAATCACAAAATTAATTGTGCGTGAGGCCGAGTAATAGGTAAGTATAGAGTATAAGGCTGTTGGCAGTCCCAGTTTTATCGCGGCCACCATAAAGATAATTATATTGATCCCGAGGATGATCTCACTAATGGTAAAGCTTATACGCTTTCCGGTGTATAAAGCCAATACCTCAATTCCGTCCAGTGCGCAGCCGCCGCGTATAGCCAAACCAACGCCAATCCCCATAAAAACACCGCCGAATATCGATACCAATAATTTATCAGAAGTTATCTGCGGGTAAGGGATATAATGCAGGCAGAGTCCGAGACATATAACCGCCGCGAGCGTTTTAAATGCAAAAGCACGGTTTACCTGGAATGCGCCTGCTATTATAAAAGGAATGTTTACAAGCACTATAACGTAAGCAATATTAAATTTATAAAGTTCATGAATAAGCAACGAAATACCTGTAACCCCGCCATCAAAAAACTGGTTGGGAACAAGAAAGCTTTTGAGCGCAAACCCGCTGAAAAGGACGCCTAATACGGTATAGATAGTATCGCTTAACCATACCGGTATTACGGTTTTTTTCATTGTGCCTTGGTTTATAGTTTCGCTTTGATCTGTTTTAAATTTTCATCCTTTTTTACTTCGCGGAGCGCCCGTGCTGTTTTGGTAAAATAGCGGTGATTTTCCATAAATGCCGCCTGGATTTGATTCCATTCGCGGTAAGAAGATACTACGCCAAGCAATGAGAGCTCTGAAAATAATTTATCACTGATGAACTGAAAATCATCCCGTCCAAGATAGTCTAAATCTGCGTCACTTAAAATTTCCTCGGTATGATTTTTTGGTTGCTGAGGCATTTTTGTTGCCGTAATGATGGAGCATACCCGGTCAATTTCATTTGGCCTATAATCAAAATCAGGCAATATTTCGTGTGCCAGCCTGCACGATACCTCTTCGTGGCCTATCGTGCGTTCCAAAAAACCGGTGTCATGAAAACATGCCGCGGTAAACAATAGTTCCTTTTCATCGTTTGCAATTTTTTCGCGTTCAGCAAGTTCTATCGCAACCATATATACATCCCGCGTATGCTCAACGTTATGATAATGGAGATAATCGGGCAGCTCTGTTTCTAACTTGTTTAAAATATACTTACACGCTCGATCTGATTCCATTTATTTTTAAGTTGCCGGGCTAATATATTAAATGTTTTATAACCACCATCAAAAAAGGTTTATATGGGATATTATGCACGTTGGCAGCAGCAGATGCCGGATAGGAAAATAAAAGAGGCTATCCCTTTCGAGATGGCCTCTTTTGTTATTTGATGATGCAAGCGGCGGAGAGTTAGGGATTCGAACCCCAGGACCCTGTTACAAGTCAACAGTTTTCAAGACTGCCGCAATCGACCGCTCTGCCAACTCTCCGGGGGCAAAAGTACAAAACCGGGCCGAATTGCCAAACCGGACGCTAAGTTTTTTTATTTAATTTATAACTCGCTGATTGCGTGGCATAAGCGGATAATTGGGATTGATTAACTAGTTTGCAATCGACACCTGGCAGTTCGTTGTAAGCTCAATTTAGCACTTAAAATTGCAGCCGGCACTTTAAATACTCAATCAATCTCCTTCCCTCTGAACCTGTTAAACCGGGGCTTGTGAACTTTTATATTACGTTTTGCAAAGTCGAGGCTTGCATTTAATTCAAAACCGATTAGTAAAATAAAGGAGTTAAAATAGAGCCACAGCATCAATACGATGAGCGTACCAATTGAGCCATACAATTTGTTATATGATGAAAAGTTATTGATATAGTATCCGAAGCCAATAGAGGTTAATATGGCCAAACCGGTAGCCACAACTGACCCGGTATTTAAAAATTTCCATTTTTCTTTATTTGCAGGCCCATACCGGTATAGCAATGAGATGGAGACAAAAAATATCGCGATAACTATAACCCACCTTGAAAAGGTAATGATATATAGCCAAAAATGACTATTACTGTTCATATGCGACTGCATAAAGCCGATGATGCTTTGCCCAACGATCATCACGACTATGGCAAAAAGCATTGAACAGCTTATTCCTACAGTTAAAAACAGGGCGATAATCCTACGCTTTAACCAGCTTCGTTTTTCAGCTACAAGGGATGCTTTATTAAAATCCTGCATGAGTTTATGAACACCGCTTGTTGCAAAGTATAATGCTGTTAAAAAGCCGACAGATAATAAACTGGCATGAGGCCGTTTGATAATATCCTCAATAGTAGCGTGGAAGGCCATGTAAGCATTGTACGGCAATATGGTGGAGATAAGGTTAAGCAACTGCCCCTGGAAATTTCTTATCGGTATAAATGGAATAAGGGTAAACAAGAAAATAGTAGCCGGAAAAAAGGCCAGCATAAAACTATATGCTAATGACGATGCACGATTTACAAGTGAGCTTTGCTGAATTTCGGTGATAAAAAAATAAAAAACGTCATATAGCGACATCGGGCGAAACCCGGGGATAAAAATGGATTTGGTACGGCTAACCAGGCGATTGTAAAACGTGATATGAAGTAACAAACGGTGTATCCATTTCATCGCATCGAAATTACTCAAAAAATGGCTTTACTTTGTCCAGAAATTCGGCTGAAGGCAGGCAGGGGCGGTTGGTTTTCATATTTATAAATACCAGCAGGGTTTCGCCGGTGTTGATCAATTCCTGCTTCTCATTATACAATTCATATTTAAAATGTATACGTACCCGCGGCATTGTTTCCATAATAACCTTTATGGTTATTTCTTCGTCATATAAAGCCGGCTTCAGGTAATAACAATGCAGTTCCATTACGGGCATTTTAATGCCCGATTCCTCCATGCCGCTATAGGTGAGGCCCAGGCTCCGGAGCATTTCAACCCGGCCAACTTCATAAAATTCGGCATAATTACCATAATACATATAGCCCATCTGGTCAGTTTCGCCGTAGCGCACCCGCAATTTGGTAGAATGCTCAAACATTATTTTTTGATGTGTCTTTCGTTAAGCGCCTGCTGAAACCTGCGCGCGTTGGCTAAATGGTCGGCAACATTGGTGGCAAAGTTATGGTAACCCGAAAAATCTTCCTTGGCGCACATATAAATATAATTGCTTTTTTTGTAATCCAGCACCGAATTAACCGCATTAACCGAAGGCATCATAATAGGGCCCGGCGGCAATCCCGTGTGCAGGTAAGTGTTATAAGGAGAGTTTATCGAAAGATATTTCTTAAGCACACGCCTGATAGTGAAATCATTTTCGGCAAAAATAACAGTTGGGTCGGCCTCAAGCTTCATCCCTTTTTTTAACCGGTTTAAATACAATCCGGCAACGGCAGGCATTTCGTCATCATGGAGCGCTTCGGCATCAACGATGGAGGCTAAGATCGACACCTGTACCGGGCTCAGGTTTATTGCCGCCGCCTTTTGCCTGCGTTCGGGCGTCCAGAATTTTTCATAGTTCGCATGCATACGTTTAAAAAACTTCTCCGGCGATGTATTCCAGTACATCTGGTAGGAGTTAGGCAGGAACATGGTGTAAACATTGTCCGGCGTAAAGCCATATCTCTTTACAAACTCTGCTGAGTCAAGCAGGTGAATAATTGCAGCTGAGTCCGGTTCAATTTTTTTTGCCACAAAACCGGCAAACTGCTCCTTGAGCCTTAGGTTATGAAATGCTACAGTAACGGGCTCCTGGTTTCCGGAGGCCAGCATGTTGATCAATTTACGGTTGCTCATGCCTTCGTGCAAATGGTATCGGCCCGGTTTTACCCGAATTTTGTAGTTCATATTTTCGGCCGCCCAGTAAAATGAAGAGGTATCTTTTACAATCCCCTCATCCTTAATTTTGTTGTAAACCTCGTTAAACCCCGCGCCGGTATGGATAAACAGGTACTCTTGTTTGCCGGTAACATTCGGACTGAAATATTTGAGATAGTAGTTAATGCCGGTAAATGCCAGGGCGATGAAAAGTATCACCACCATGATAATAATGAATTTTTTGAATGTGCCGCCCGAAGCCGCTTTTTTCTTAGCCATTTTTAATAATCTGTGTTTTATTTGAGTTTTTGCAGGGTCATTAACCCGCCGGACAGTTCATTACGTTCAGGTACCCGGTTTCCTTTTAGAAATTAATCTTGCTGTTTCACTCCTTAACCCGGCTTTGCCATAACAATGATCTCACTAGTTTTGTTATATCGTAACTGCTCAAATTTTCTGTGAATTTTGAAAGGATATATTGCCGACGGCATAAGGCGTGGATTTAATTTCCTCGCGAACATCGGGTAAATTTAAAATTTATCCGTTATGTAACCGGGTCGAAAGTTCATGTCTGTTAATTGGGCGGTGCATTGTTTTTTTTGCCCTGTGCTACAGTCAAATTGATCCGGGTGCCAATGCTCACTTTACTGGCTGAGTCGGTTTTCATGGGCGACTGCGCGATCACAACCACATTTGTCGAATCCGTTATCATACCCTGGTAGTTTATTGTGCCAATCGTTAATCCTGACTGTTTGATAGCAAATTTTACGCCATCAAGATCCTGGTTAACAAAGTCGGGAATTTCAACTTCGCTGGCACCTGCGCCGTTACCTAGCACCAGGTCGATCTTCGATCCTTTAGGAAGTTTAGTGCCGGGCTTGATCACCTGTCCGCCAAACCTCACCTCGAGAACGTGGTTTGCTATATCCGGTTTAAACGTAGTATCCCCAACCTTCAGCCCAAAGTTTGCAATTGTCGCCACGGCCTCACGGTAAGTGTATTGCTCCAGATCGGGCAGGGCCACGAGTGGGGCAAGACGGGTAACCACGGTTAGATAGATGGTTCTGTTTTCTTTTACATTAGTGCCGGCGTCGGGGTCTTGTTCAACAACAGCTCCCGGCGGCTGATCGAGCACATAAACTGAATCTATTTTATATTCAAAACCCTGATCTTTCAAAAGACTCATCGCTTTTTCAACCTGCATGCCCTTTAGCTGCGGAACCGGAATACCCTCGCCATGGCGGGTATAAAATCCCAGGCTAAAAAAAATGATCAGGAAAACGAGGACAACGGAGCCCAGCGCCATCAGCAAATTATTGCGAAACTGCCTGGTTTTTAAATAAGCCCAAAATTTATTCATTTGCATTGAAGAATGTTCATAGCCAATTAACGACCAAACATAGGGATTTTTTAATTCGGAATTCGGATTTTCAACTTTTCTGTCCTTGTTTTCAATGACGTTCAAGGAGACTTTGTCGTTCCCGACTCTGTTTGGTATATAACGAAAAAGCCGCCGGGTTATTTTTCCAAACGTAGTGTAGCAACACTACAATGCTGCAAAGCTACGGTACTTTTAAAACAAACGGAAAATCAAACATCCGGAACGTGAAATTCAAATGAATTTCACATTCAAAACAAATCCGAAATTGAGCATCCGAAATTCGAAATCAAATCACTTATCTTTGGCCCTATGACAGCCAAAAACATTGCATTGCTGGCCGGTGGTTTCACCGGCGAATACGAGGTTTCAATAAATAGCGCCAAAAATATTGCCGAAAATTTGAGCGCGGAGAAATACCGTGTTTATACCATTTTGGTTAGCCGCGAAAAGTGGTTCTACCAATCAGATGGTGGGCCGGTCAGCGTAGATAAAAATGATTTTAGTCTTACCCTTAACGGGGAAAAAATAAATTTCGATTTCGCGTTTATCACCGTGCATGGTACACCCGGCGAAGATGGCAAACTGCAGGGCTATTTCGACATGCAGGGCATCCCTTACAATACCTGCGACGCCACTACCTCGGCAATCACGATGAATAAAGCCTATACCAAAGCCCTTGTTGAAGGCATACACGGGTTAAATACGGCTAAATCATTGCGCCTTTTTGACAAGGACATGCACGATGTGGCGATCATTGCGGCGTCATTGAAATTTCCGTTGTTTATCAAACCAAACAATGGCGGCAGCAGCGTGGGGATGAGCAAGGTACATAACGCCGCAGGGTTGCCCGGTGCCTTAAAAAAAGCATTTGATGAGGACGACCAGGTATTGGTGGAAGAATTTATAAAAGGCCGCGAATTTAGTATAGGCATTGCCCGGCTGCAAGGTAAAATAACGGTTTTACCGGCAACAGAGATCATCAGCTCAACAGAGTTTTTTGATTACGAGGCCAAGTATTCGCCGGGTGTATCTGAAGAAATAACCCCGGCGGATCTACCCGCTGCTAAAAATGCGGAGATCGCGGAAATTGTAACAGAGATTTACCTGCGGCTCAACTGCAAAGGCATGGTCAGGGTAGATTTTATTTTGCTGGATGGTACAAGCAAATTTTATTTTATCGAGGTCAATACCACGCCGGGCCAATCTGCGGCCAGCTTGATCCCGCAACAGGTAAGGGCCGCAGGTATGAGCCTGCCGGATTTTTACAGCGACCTGATTGAGGGGGCTTTGTAAAGCATTTGGTTTTTAGCCGGCATTGTGGTTCCGGACGCTAAAACTCGAAACTCCGGCGGTGAACCGGATCGGATTTACTATTCGCGGCCTTCAATTATTTTTCAGATGCTTAGTCCTGAGTTTGCTCAAAAACTCGGGCGATATGCCGAGGTAAGATGCAATATAATGCTGAGGTACACGCTGCGGGATGGTCGGATAGCGTTTAATAAATTCGAGATATCTTTCGATGCCGGAATGGGTAACTGTTTTAAACAACCTGCTTTGAACTACTGAAAGATGGCGCTGTATCATCAGGCGGAACATCCTTTCAAGCTTGGGTACTTCTGCTAAAAGCTGCTCCTTTGATTGCCGCGAAAGCATTAAAAGCTCGCAATCTTCCAAGGTTTCAATATACATATTACTTACTTTCTGATCCTCGAAACTGGTAATATCGCTAACCCACCAATCTTCAACAGCAAACTGCAGGGTCAACTCGGCCCCATGGTCGTCAATATAGTATTCGCGCATACAGCCCTTGATCACATAAGCTTCAAAATTGCAAATATTGCCGGCCTGCAGCAGTATGGTTTTTTTTGGTATTACTTTATACTGCAGCATTGAATTAAAATATGCCAATTCGCCGGCAGATAAGTTAACACACTTTAAAACGTAAGCATTTATATTTTGAAACATTGTTTTTTAATTTCTTGTCCCAGTTCAATGGATTTTATATAAAGTAGATTCAATTTTACACCGTAACTTTATACCGGGCCGGCAGGCCCCGCAATCATACATAAAATTACTTTATATTCTATAAATGGAGGATCAAAAACTCGAGGCTATCATTAATAAAATGTTTGCCGAAATCGAAAACCTTATACCGGCTTACATGCAAAACGCTGAAGATAAAAACATTGCCAACGGGAACGTTGCAGTTTGCATCATAGCTGAAAATGGGATGGTGTTTGGTAAAATGCTCGGAACAAACAAACCCCGGTTAAGACAATCCTATAGAGTAGCATGGACAAAGGCGAGCCAGGTTTGGCTGACCGGCGTAAAAACCGGCGAATACGAAAAATTGGTTTTCAACGGGCTCGTCGAAGAAAATGGCAATGGAATAGAGGCCCCTGATCTGATAGGATGGCAGGGCGGTCAGCCGCTTACCCTTCCCGATGGATCAAAGATTTCCGTTGGCTTCAGCGGTTTCAGGGGTGTCGTTGACCTGGAGATAATGGTAAAAGCACTCGACAAAGCAATAAGCAATAATTAATCACATTCAAAAATTTAACAATATGTCATACCTACCCAACCCCAACCGTTACAAAAACATGTCATATCGCCGTTGCGGTAAAAGCGGCTTAATGCTGCCTGCCGTATCGCTGGGCCTTTGGCACAATTTCGGGGCTATTGATAGCCTGGAAAATGCACGTACTATTTTAAGGCTGGCTTTTGATAGCGGCATAACGCATTTTGATTTAGCCAACAACTATGGCCCGCCGGCCGGCTCGGCCGAGGAAACTTTCGGTGAAATTTTTAAAAGCGACTTTAAAAACTACCGCGATGAGTTGATCATTTCAACAAAAGCAGGTTGGGGAATGTGGGAAGGGCCGTATGGTGATTGGGGATCAAAAAAATACCTGGTAGCCAGTTTGGATCAAAGCTTAAAACGCATGGGGCTGGATTATGTTGATATATTTTATCATCACCGGCCCGATCCGGAAACCCCACTGGAAGAAACAATGGGCGCCCTTGATTTGATTGTACGCCAGGGAAAAGCTTTATACGTGGGCATATCGAGCTATAGCGCATCGGAAACTGAAGCTGCCATTGCGATTTTGAACCGGCTCGGCACGCCGTGTTTAATTCATCAGCCAAAATATTCGATGTTTGACCGCTGGATAGAAGGTGGTTTGCTGGATGTGCTGGGCAATAAGGGGGTTGGCTGTATCCCGTTTTCGCCATTGGCACAGGGCCTTTTAACTAACAAATATTTACAGGGAATACCGGCAGGCTCAAGAGCCGCAAGCCATCGCGGGAACGGGGCAATTGAGGAAGATGCCATTACGGAAGAAAAAATTGCCAAAGTAGTCAAGTTGAATGAGCTCGCCCTTAAACGCGGGCAGGACCTGGCGCAAATGGCACTTTCGTGGATATTAAAAGATGACCGCATTACCTCTGTACTTATTGGCGTAAGTAAACCTGAACAGGTTATAGATTCAATTAAGTGTCTCGAAAATATTTCATTTTCCGCTGATGAACTCAATGCAATAAACAACATTTTGAGATAACTCAATTAACAGGAAACATCTCTTACCGATAATTAATATCATCGGTAGGCGGGACTTGGGCGTGATTTTAACGGCTACGCGTTTGAAAACATAGCCGGGTTTGTTATGCGGGATAGAAATTAATGCCAAGTTGAGCTCCGTCGAACCACAATGCGTCATGCAACGATAATGTTATTTAAAAGCGTTAAGTGGGCTGTCATGGTGAGCTCCGTCGAACCACCGTGCGCAGGCCACACATAAAGTTTTTAAAAGGAATATTTAGAAATGCACCAATATTTTGTTTACATCTTGCGATGCAGAGACGGCTCATATTATACCGGTATTACTAATAATATGGACAGGCGCTTATATGAGCATGAAAATGGTTTTGACCCTAAATCGTACACGTTCAAAAGAAGGCCGGTTAAACTGGTTTTCCAGGAAAACTTTGATAACGTGAACCAAGCCATAGCTTTTGAAAAGCAAGTTAAAGGCTGGCGACGTGCAAAGAAGGAAGCAATAATTAATAACGACTGGCATTTGCTGCCGGAACTGGCCAAAAAAACAAAATAGTTCTTTACAAATGCTTACGTACACCCACCGCGCCGTGGTTCGACGGGGCTCACCATGACAGGCCTTTTTTTGTTAATTGGGAGGACATTGAATGAAAACTTTAGCTGCACTTAATTTTATCTAATACAAATCTTAATTTCGAACTAATTTATAACCTTTAACATGTTCAATTTAGAAGATTTGAAAATACTCATCACCATAGCCATCGCTGTATTTGGATGGATAGTCGCTCATCGCTTAAATAGTATAAGAGATAGGTCACTAAAAAGGCGTGAATTAATAACCAACCATTTAATAACCGCTTATAAAATACTTACGATTGATATAACGCAACGCGAACCAAGTTTGGAAAGAGATTTGAAATTGGAATCTGTAATCGCAGAACTTCAGCTTTTCGGATCGGATAGACAAATTATGTTGACAAAAAAACTAGCGGATGATATTAATAAATTAGCTGAGTTTTCAATGGACGAACTTATTAACGACCTAAGGAATGCGTTACGAGTGGAATTGGGGTTAAGCATGATAAAAGATAATGTCAGATGGATTCGATTCGACAAGAATAAGACAGGGAAACACAAACAGTCTTGATTTTGCCGTCCCCGCAAGGTCTCTCGTAGAGGACCCTGCGGATGGCAGAATGTTTACATCCCCCCATTCCTCGGGTCAGTTTTTGTTTTTAAAACATACTCATGCGGCGGCTCAGCGCCCGCCAGATTTTTAACAAAATAGTCCCAGCGGCGGCGCATCATGTACGAGGAATAGGTGCCATAGCCATGTGCGCTGTTTGGGAATACTACCAGGTCGTAATCCTTATTGGCTTTTTCCAATGCTTCAACCACCAGCAGTGTGTTTTGCGGCGGTACGTTATTGTCCATCAGGCCGTGGGCCAGCATCAGCTTGCCTTTCAGGTTTTTGGCAAAATTCTCGTTTGCCTGTGCGTCGTAGTTGGAGTTGGCTACTAAACCGTCGTATCGTTCGCCCCAGTCATCCTCGTAGTTGCGGTTGTCGTGGTTGCCCGATTCTGAAATTCCCACTTTAAAGAAGTCAGGGAAACGAAACATCGCCGCCGCGGTGGCAAAGCCGCCGCCTGAATGGCCCCAGATACCAACTTTATTGATATCGATATATGGGTATTTCTGTGCAAGCTGCTGTATGCCGGTTACCTGGTCGGGCAGGGTGTTGTCGCCCATGTTGCCGTAATTCATATCGTGGAAGCTTTTTGAACGCAGCGGATTGCTGCTGCCTTCTATCTGCACCACTATAAACCCTAGCTCGGCCAGGGCCTGGTTGTCGCCCCTTGACGCAGTGAACGACCAGCTGCCCACACTGCCGCCCTGCGGACCGGGGTAAATGTAATCGATTATAGGGTACTTTTTATTTGGATCAAGATTGGTAGGTGTATACATCAACCCGTACAGATCGGTGGTGCCATCGTGCGCTTTAACGGTGATAGGAATAACCGGGTGCCAGCCTGATGCTGTAAGCCTGGAAACATCTGTTTTTTCTAAATTGGCAACCAGCTTTCCGTCCATACCGCGCAATACTGTAACCGGTGGTACATCAGGCTTCGAATAGCTATCGACAAAGTAGTTTTTTGACGGTGATAAAGTAATGGTATGATTACCGCTTTCGGGTGTAAGCACGGCGAAGTGCCTGCCGTCAAATCCAACGCTGCAAAGCTGGCCGAAATATGGGTTTTCGGGCTCGCGTCCGTCAACCATAAAATAGATCGTCCGGTGTTTTTCATCCACATCAACCAGCTTGGTTACCACCCAGTCGCCTTTGGTGATGATGTTTTTTACTTTGCCGGTTAAGGCGTCATATAAATAAAGGTGGCCCCAGTTATCGCGTTCCGAAAACCAGATGATTTCATTTGTTTTTGCCAGGTACTTCCAGTTGGCGCCGCCCCATCCCGACTCATATTGCGTAGGCACCGTTTCTTCGAACACTTCGCGCACCGCGCCGGTAGCGGCATCCGCGACACGTACCTTTTCATTTTTATGATCTCTTGAAGTGGAAATAAACGCAAGTTGCGTTGCATCTTCATTCCAGTTTACGTCCTCCATCGAAACATCATCACTAAAGGTCGATCTGTGCGCGTCGGCGGGTATCTGCAGCACAATAACTTTTGGTTCATCCACATTGATGATCACCCGCTGTATACTTGCTACTTCTTTATCTCCCGGCAATGGGTATTTCCATGCCTTTAGCGTTGGCTTGCCTACATTGGTGGTAACCAGGTACATGTCGCTTACGTTGCGCTCGTCCTGTTTAAAGGTGGCTATTTTTTTAGAGTCGGGCGACCATAGGAGTACCGCCCTGTCACTGCTTGTCCAGCCGGCGTTGTCGGTAGCATAGCCATAGTTCTTGATGCCGTCGGTGGTCAGCTGGGTTTCTTTGCGCGTTTTAACATCGCGCACCCAAAGGTTATAATTCCTTATAAAAGCGGCTTTTTGGCCATCGGGCGATGTTAATTCGTTGCCCCCGCCGCGCCTGCCGCCGGTTCTTCCCTGGCGGCCTTCGGAGCTTTGTACAGTGGAGTTGTCCTCCGTTAGCTGGTTGTCGCCGCGTCCATATTTCCATTTTTTGCCATCGGCCTGGAAAGTTACATATTTGTCATCGTCCGTAAAACCAATACCCTGGAAAGGCAGCATGTATGCGGTGTATGTTTTACCGCTTGCCGCGGATAGGGCAGAGGCCAGTTTTTCCTGGTCAAATGCCACCATCCTGGTTCTTTTAACCGGGTCAACCAGTACAAACTCGCTGCCATTCGGCGTGAGTGTTCTGTACCAGAATTTATCGCCCGGCAGCCAGTTGGGGCGCACATCGCCGTGGTCGACAAGAGGCTGCGTATTGTAGCTCATAAAGCTTTCGGCACGCTCATAATCTTTATCGGTTAATACACGGCCCTGCTGGGCGTAGGCGCCTGCGCTTAATGCAAAGGCTACCGCAGTAAGTAAATACTTATTCATGATGGTTAAATTAAAAGGTCAGTATAGTTAACTGCTCAAATTACAGCAAATAAATAAGCATTTACAAATAGAAGGTGCCGTTCATTGGTTCACTGGTTCAATGGTTCATTGGTTGCACGGCGGCTGAACCAAGGTTTCCATAATTCAGTATCAAACTTTTTACCAATAAAGGATGGTTATAGTTCAATGGTTTATTAGTCATTGGCAGCGGGGCGGTAAGCTAGCGGTATATTGAAACATACCTGTCGAACTTTTCACTAATGAACCATTGAACTAATGAACCAATGAACGTTTTTAAACAAGGTAATGCGCAATAATATCCTGTGGTATCTTTGCGCCCCGGCCGGTAGCCATATCGATCATGGTATAATCGAACCAGCCGTCGCAGCATAATTTTTTGGTGGCTTTATTGGTAATGCTGAATTTTACGCGGCATCCTTTTTCATCGATGGTTTCGATACCTGTTTTTACGATGAAATAATCGCTCATGGTTAAGGCGCGTTTATAATCGACGTAAGCGGTGCGCACCACCCACCCGTAGCCGCGCTCCATAAATTTTTCCATGGCCATGCCATAGCAGCGTTCCATTTGGTCGTACCGGGCCGCAAGCACGTAATCAAAATATTTGCTGTTATGCACGTGATGAAACATATCGATATCATCAGGGCGTACACGGAATTCAGTTTCGAAGGTGGCGTAGGTAGTGGGATTCATTT
>JAQBOH010000096.1 GCA_028288125.1 Mucilaginibacter sp. | reverse complement strand
CTGCCATTAAAGTAAAGACAGTTGCTCGCGTAAGTCTCCAGGCGGCCCAATAAGTTGCTGTCGTAATCCCCGCATAAAATATCCTTATCATAATAACCGGAATGGGTGTAATTAAACTCATCGAAGTTGCCGAGGTTAATATTTACCAGCCGGTGATCTTCCCCAAACAGTCTCTTATAAAGAAAATTCGGAATGATGTGTGACTTTTTTAAAAGCTTCTTTTCCTGAAGACAAAGTTGGCATTGCATATTTTTAGTAAAATGAAATGCAAAATAACGAATAATGCTAAAATTTTTACCATTTTATTTATCCACCATCGGCACTTACAGTGTTGAAAATTAGCAGGTTCAAGATGAATTAATTTGCTTTGATACCCGTATTTTTACAGAAATAATATATTAGCAAAATGAATACGACCCTTAAAGGTGACCTGTTTGAAGAGAGAGCCTACCATATTATTCAAACTTCAATAGCTGAAGGCAATTTCGGGTTATTGCCGGAAAGTTGCAGGGTATCCAGGAAACCGCCTTATTTTTCTAAGGACCGGGAAGGTGATATTATTTTTGATCTGAGCATTGAGGTTTGGCCCAAAGGTGCAGAACGCTGCCACTTGCTTTACCTGGTGGAATGTAAAGATTACAGCGGGGATGTGCCGGTGAACGATGTGGAGGAGTTTGTGGCGAAGATCGGACAGGTCGCCGGAGAATATGTTAAGGGAGTTTTTGTGACCACTGGCCGTATGCAGAAAGCTGCGCTTAATATTCTTAAGAACCGCCGTTTTATGTATATCCAGGTGGATAAGGACGATAAAGCCAACATTGTACTGCATAATCAAAAGCGAAAGAAACAGTTGCTTGTTGATGCCGCGCCGGTGACATCTTGGAGCGAACAGGCGACAAAACTGGCGGAAATCCGTAACTTGTTGCAACACGATAAATTAGGAAGTGAAGATTGGGATAAGCTCATCGAGCATCACCTGACAAGTCAATTAAATGCGCGGGTATATTGGGAACAGCCGGGCCAAGAGGTTTCCGGGCTGGAGCGTTTGTCAAAAAGCTTGATCGAGGAAATGACCAAAAATATTATCAATGAATTTGATGGCTCCATTTTGTACCGCGGCAAACCGTTGCCATTGGATCAGTTCATGGTTTATTTAACTGAAAAATATGATTTAAAGATTATCACCGATGAGCCTATGCCGGCAGGCAAAGTTCATTTGAATGGGTTTTATGACCGTGAAAACAAGTGTATTCATATTAACCCGTCCCTTAAAGATACTGGGCAATTTGCTTTTGTTTGCGCGCATGAGATCGGGCATTTTTTCCTGCATGAAAATTTAGCGATGTCGCAACAACTGTACAAGGCCCAGGAGGATTCTATTTATAATAAGGAAACAAGCAAGCATGTGCTGGAAAAAGAAAAGCATTGGATAGAATGGCAGGCTAACCAATTCGGGGCAGCACTGATCATGCCTCACCGTTCGTTGCTTGTGCAACTCATTACCTGGCAATTGGATGAGGGCATTCGTAATAAGGGAACGCTTTATCTGGATCACCAGGAACAAAATGTCCGGGATTTTAAAGTGGCCATTACCCTGCTCGGCTACAAGTTCGGCGTAAGTCGAACCATTTTAGAATACCGGATGCGTGATTTAGAAATTATCAAGTATAAAAACCGCCAGGGTTATAACGCTTACAGTTTATTTGGAAATGCACGGGAGCCGCAAACGTTAAGTCAGATTTTAAACCGGATGTTTTAACGGATGGCATACCAACGTTCTATCGTATTGGCTTTTGACCGTAAGGCTAATGTGTTGCTTGATGCCAACGAAATTTTTAAAATCGCCAAAGCAGGTTATGAAGTCAGGAAGCAGTATAATTCGGGGGAACTGGATCTGTATTGTCCGGAATGTGATCAGAATCTGATGGTGTCAGATAGTAAAAAAGACCACTTGCATTTTAAACATTTTCCTCATGCAGGTTATTGCGATTTAAAGGATGGCAAACAATCGGAGCTGGAAGCGCAGTTATATACGGATATACTGCGCGCAAAAGAAAGTGACCGTCATAAATCGTTAAAAAACAAAATGGCAGTGTTGCTCAGGCAAACGCCCGGCGTGGAAAGCGAATCTGTGATTGCCGATACCCGTTTTTTCTTTGGGGCTACCGAAAAAAGGCGGCCAGATGTGTACTGTAAATATCTTGGTAAGGAATTAGTCTTTGAAATCCAGTTAAGCCAGCTATCTCAGCGTTATATTTTGGGGCGGCATAAATTCTATCAGGAAAAGGGCATGTACCTCATTTGGATTCTGGATAATTTTGATGTGCATGGGCAATCGCAAATGGAACGGGATATTAAATACCTATCCAAATCGCAAAATTTCTTCAGGCTGGATGAATCGGTGGACAGCGATTTCAGATTGTTATGTACCTATAAATCGCCATTTGTAACGGACGAACGAACAGTGATCAGTCCCTGGCAGAAAAAATCGGTTTCATTAGCAGAACTAAAGTTTGATAAGGTCAGATGCCAGGCCTACTATCTGCATTATGAATATGCACTGCTGGCGGCGCAAGGTAAACTTGCCGCGCTCATCGAGCAAGACCGGGAAGATGCAAGAAAAGAACGGTTGGAACTCGCTCACCAACAAGCCGAAAGTAGTGCCAAAGCGGTTTTTGACAAACTAGTTCGCTTCAAGAAAAACGGCTATAATTTTTACAAATTTGATGAGGAGATGGACGGATTGAACGCGTTAGCGTTAGAAAAGTTAAATGAAAAACTGGGTTTTGGCGGAAGGCACCTGGGTAAACCCTTACTGCACCATTATATCGCCAGGGCCAATAAGGTGCAGGATAGCTTTATTGCTTTTTTATTGCGCGATGAACGCATACTCTTTGATGTTAACGCCCTGGGAGATGATGGTAGAACCTGTTTCCAGGAAATCTATTTGAATGCTGCCTTACAGTATAAGCAGCGCCTGGCGAAATATATCTTCACCCGTGGTTATCGTTTAACGGATGCCGACCGGGTATTTTTTAATTCGACGGAGATCGAAGCCTGGGATAAGGAGGCGGATAGTTTATTATTCAGCTACTTTGAACGATTAAAAGATAAAAGCTTGGCCAATGATGTATTAAAGAACTGTGGTATCTTTGAGATGATCGAAAGCGCCAGGCAGCAGCGCATCATCGGTTCCCGGTATACGAGTTGGATCAGCTTTGGTGTTAAAGCTACCGGCGCGGGAAACAGACAATTCTGGTCTTATCTTAAACCGGCTTTCAAACATTACGGTCTATGGGAAATTATCCTGGCGCACGATAAAAAGGGAACTTTTCAGCGTAAAGTCGCCGAACTCGAAAATGAAAAACCCAAACAGCTATATGTGATAGATGAGGCTGTCCGGGAGTTATACCCTGATCTTTTCAAAACCTAAAATATCCGGGTGCCATAGCCTTTACTCATATTGAGGTCACGGATTTTATTGTAAAGATCGACCATCGAACCGTTCGTTATGATCCAATCCATGATAATCGAAAATATTTCGTCCGCGTCGGCTAGGTAACCCATTCGCCCGTCCGCGCCACGGATGCCCGCTTTGTTGATGCGCTTCCCCCGCGACAAGTATGTATTTTTTTCTTCGTAAATATAGTCCCTTGCTACCTTGTTTTGTTTGCCTTTTGGTAAATGTGTTTTTAATAAGCGCTGAATACCCTTGTAATAGACTTCGTATTTGCGATCAGGATCTTCTATACTACCGAGTGCAAATTGGCGAAGCTCATTTTCTTTTTCGACCTTGCCCGTTTCGGTAATCGATAGTTGTTCACCTTTAACGGCATCGGTTTCAGCGAGAATACGCAATTTTTCTTCGTCGTTTTTTCTCTGCTGTTCGCTTTTTGTAATTTCTTGCTGTTTCGCCATGGCACTAAATATTAAAAATGTTTTGGTTTAGGTATTGTACGGTTTCTTCAATCCTTTCATGATCGAAAGGATTGACATTAATGTCTTTAAGCGCAATAGTCACATCTGGTAGTAAATGTTTGTATTTACCCCAATAATTCCCTTTACCGGTTGCATCCATTTCATAACAATAAAAGTTGTAGATCAGGGACGGATGTATTTGGCTTTCCTTGGCCAAATTATTGACCACTAAGGTATTATCAATGAATTTATAGACAAATTTGGCACGGTCCGCTGGAAGAAAATAATCACGGGAGAAATTATTCGCCTCGTCCTCTAATAGGAACAAATCCGGTTCGCCAGTGAGGTGAAAAACTTGTCCTTCGATCTTATCGTAGTCATAAAGTACGTGATGTAACTCGTGCATTAGAGCAAACCAAACTGTCGCATAGTTTTTATTTAAGTTGGTCAGCACAACACAGGGTTTATCATTGATAATAAAAGTAGCGCCTCTTACCTGGGTTGCCGGCAGGTAGGGCTGATAAATAACTGTGATGCCCAAATGAAATAACGCCTGCGTTACGGTGCGTAAACCATGTGAGACGTTCATGCTATAAGGCCTGATCTTAGGTATTAATTTGACCAATCCTTCGCG
>JAQBOH010000199.1 GCA_028288125.1 Mucilaginibacter sp. | reverse complement strand
GTCACACTCACCGCGCCCGCCGGCTTCTCTGCGTATATGTGGAACGGGGAGCCGGGGCGGCAGACCTATCAGGTCGGCCGCCCGCAAAAGGTCAGCCTCGCCGTTACCGATGGCAATGGTTGCCAGTCTGTGCAGGAAATAAATGTCACTGAACAATGCCCTGATATGCATATCCCCGATACCTTCACACCCAATCATGACGGGATAAACGATACATGGGCCATAGGCGGCGTAGAAAATGACCCGTCTGTTGTTGTAAAGGTGTTTAACCGTTATGGTGTCCTGTTATTTGAAAACCGGGGCTACAGCATGCCCTGGAACGGGGAATATGCGGGTAGACGGGTGCCTGCCGGCGTCTATTATTATATGATTGCAGCTAAAAACGGGACGCAGCATTTCAGCGGTTCAGTGACCGTTTTGTATTAAAACGGCGCGATAGTCAGGTCAATTCGCTTCCAGCCACTGCAGTACTTTTTTTCGCTTAGCGGATAAGGGAAAGATAGCCGAGGTCAGATAATAAGGGGATAAGCCCGCTTCATCCAGTGTGATATTATAAAAGTAACTGTAGTAGGCAAAAAAGAGATTCTTATAGGAAAGGTTTTTGATATATATATTCCCATTGATGGTATTGTCGCCGCCAAGCAGGAGAGTGCCCTGGGTGTAAACCTGGCCATTGATCATAACGAATTTGTCTATCTGGATAAGCGGCTCGGTTTTGGTGTCGCCGCTTTTTTGACAGGTGAACAGCTGCCCGCTGACGGTGCTGTTCCTGCCAATATGTATGATCGGGGATTGAACCGTAATTCCTTTTGGATTAGTCAGGATGCCAAGGACCGATGGGTATAAAAACGTGCAGTTTTTCCCGATGCTGATCGAATCGGTGGCAAATACCTGGCAGGCGCCTTTAAAGCCGCTCCCGATGATGACCGATTTGGCAAAGACCAGGATGTTCGTGAATTTTACGGTGCTGTCTATCGAGATGGAAGAATCGGAGAGCAGGACGATATGTCCGGTCAACTTCAGATTTCTCAGGGCCGCCTGGTTCTTCGTTAATTTAATATACAACGCGGGGGACTGAAAAGACCTGGCGATCGAGTCGTTGTCATTTAAATTGCTTTCCGGCAGATGGCCTCTATTTGCCCGGCAGCTGTCCAGTAAACGTATGCGGCCGGCATCCAGCGTGTCCAGGGTTTTTTTGCTGGCGTACTGGTGCCCTTTGATGAGCTCCCTGTAGCCGGAGTAAGCGATATTCTCGAGGTAAGCCGACTGCACGCCCGCTTTCGGCACATAAGCCGTCCCGGTAATAAAGGTTTTGCCGCCCAGCGCCAGCGGCCTGTCCTGGTCGGCGATGTAAAGGGCGCCCCATTTGGCTGAGTCCACGCTATGGCCTATACTGAAAATCTTAAATAGGGTATCTTTTTGAATGAAAGCTTTTACAATCCCGATATCGTAGATGCCCCATGGGAGCCGGTGCAGGGATACGGAATCTCCCTGGTTGCCAAACAGGTCGGTGTTCTTTTCGTCCTGGTATAAACTATCCGGCCCGCCAAGTAAAATATTGATGCCGGAGCTGACATTGATATTCAGCCGGCGGTACCGGTCGTTTTTCAGTTCCTGGGATTTATAAAAATAAGCCACGGCGACCAGGGAAGAGCAGATCACACCGATGACCAGCGTGATGATGATGGCAATATACAAAGACGAAGATTTGAGCATACTAAATATCCGGTACGAATATAAAAGAAAGAGGCTGCATTGCGGCAGCCCCTTTCTTTATGTAGGATTTGTCAATTCATTTTAACCCAATATTGACCGTTGGATTTTAATTGGTAAAAAGTTGAATTGGTCAGGCCGCCGATAAACGCGCCTGACGCAGTCACAACGCCGGTGGCGAAAGACCAGTTAAAGCCGGCCGAGGTATTGCTGTTCTGGATAAATAAACTTTCCCCCGGGTAGGCACCGGCTGATGGCACAGTAACGAAACGATTTGCTGTCACGGTGGGTAAAATTATATAGAGCCTGGACCGTGCAACGGTATAATCAGCATCGGTCGCGTGAAGCGGGTCGTCCCCGAGGCTGAGGGTGTTGTTTACTCCGCCCGCTGCCTGTTGAAAGGATATCCCGGTTGAATTCATCCGCATCACGTTATCCGGTTCTACGGTATTGTTGGTCGAATTGGTGCTGCCGGAGGCATTGTAATAGATGGCTATCGCATAAGCTGGATTAACCGACATATCCAGAAAATTACCGGAAACGAGGTTATAAGAGGACCCGGTAAACAATATACCGCCCCCGGCAACGGTGCTGGTACCGCCGGTCAGGCTGTTTCCGCTGACCACTCCGCCATACGAAGTGAATAAACCGATATTCGTGCCGCCGGCTTGCTTGACTACGTTTGCGGTGATACTGTAATCATTTAAATTTTGCGTAAGTATGGCAATCACGGTAGACGGCGATGAAAGGTTTTCACTTATATTGCCGGTAACACTCACCCGCCTCGGGTAGGCACCGAAAGAGTTATCCGTCACATGGATCGAACTAAAGGAATTATTTTTTTGACCCCGTATCGTATTATTGGCGATCGTTACATCCGACCAGCCGGCACATTCGATGCCGATATCGCGCGGGTCAATAACCACATTTCCTGTAACGACTGCACCTTTGCCAATGCCGGTCAGGGAAATGGCCATTCCGTATGCCTGCCCCGTTATCGTACCCAGGTTGTTGAAATAATTATTTGAAATGTTTATATTGTTTAACCGGTAAACAACCGTATCGGTGTGGTTTTGAAGCTCAATACCCATTTTACCAATATTGGTAAAGGTGCAATTCTGCACGGTGAGGTAAGAAGCAGTGTTGGCATGCTCACATATTACTTTTATGCCATTGGTCTGGCAATGGGGGGCCGTAAAACTGCAGTTGTGTATATACACATTGGTAAATGCGGAAGTATCCGAAATGAGGCCGTAATAATCCACTGTTGTGCTGTCCGCAGCGGTCGTGCTAAAGGCAACACCGTCAATTTCAACATTGTTACAGTTGACGCCCAATATGAATACCATATGTTTGGTGCCCTGCAGCGTCGCCCCGCTGTTTCCGGTAATGCGGAGATTGGATACATCATGTACCGTTATCGGCGTGTCGATCAGGTAGGTGCCGTTGGGGATGGTTATGAGCGCATTGCTCCTGTTGACGGCATTTTGTATGGTGCGGTAATCTGAGGTCGTGCCGTTGCCTGTGGCCCCGTAATCTTTGACATTTAAGGCAACCGTATTATTTTTGATTTGTGCGCCGCGCATCTGCTGTGCCATGGCCAATGATGATACCAGCAGGCACATCATTCCTGATAAAATTATTTTTTTCATGATTATTGGTTTGTGAGAGAGGAGATTAATAGTAATAGATTACGCGTATAAGGTCCCCGGCAAAGGGGGCATTGGTAAACGTGATGGCGGCGCCGCTGATGGTGTAATCGGTACCGCGTGCCTGCAGTACCCCGTTTAAATAAACAGCGTCCTTCCCGATAAGCGGAGAGTGGGCCAGCGTGAATACTTTGTTGGACCCGTTCAGGGAGCCCGATGGCTTTTCACCGACAATGTAATGCGAGGTGGTCATGGTGGTGTCCATAACTGCAAGGGGCGCTCTGCTACCCGTTGAAATACCCAGGGACGACTTATACGCGGCGGCGGCGTTTAAGGAGTTGTGGGTTTCACCAAGGCACACATGCGCGAATGGCGCGGCCGCCAGCCCGATCGAGGCGAGCGCGATAGGAATTGATCTTTTCATGTTTTTGATATTAGATATGTGAATTAATTAAAAAATTCTTCCATGTCGCACCGGCACTTTCCGCGAGTCAACTGCTCTGCTAATGCATGAAAAAGTGATAAATCAACTGGGGGAGGGTATAATTACCTGAGTAGGAATGCAGATATAACCGAGCGGTTAATGTTTTGTTTGGGTTAACATAAAAATATTAATAATTAATATTACTGCGTTTAATAGTTTATAATTAAATATTGAAAAGGATTATTAACTGTTATGACATAGAATTACACTTACTGGATACTGCCACTCATTTGGACCAGTGGCAGGTACATGGATATCAAAATAACACCGACGACCAAGCCTAAAAAAATAATGATCAGGGGCTCCATTATGCTGCTCAGGGTCGAAGTCTTATATTCCACCTCTTCGATGTACTGACCGGATATAATACCGAAAAAATAGTCCAGCTGGTTGGTTTCTTCCCCCACTTTAACCAACTGTATCATCTTAGCAGGGTAGACTTTAAACTGCTGCAGGCTTTCGTGTAAGGATTTACCTTGCATGATATCGTCTTCCACTTTTTGCAGCGAGGACTCGATTGGATAATACCGGATCATCTGCCGGATAAGGGCTATGGCCCGCAGCAAGGGAAGCTTTGCACTGATCAGCAAACGCATTGAGTTGCAAAACCGGGCAAGGTAGATCTTTTGCACCAGGTTGCCGATCAATGGCGTGCGTAATAATACCCCGGAAAATATTCCCCTGAACTTTTCGGTTTTACGGAAAGAAAAGATAAAAGCAATCACCAGGATTAAAATCAATATGGCCGGCCACAGGCTATTTTCCATGGCATTTGAAACGCCGATGATCTTTTCGGTTATCCAGGGCAGCCTGCCGCCAAACCGTTTAAACACATTCCCAAACATGGGCACCACGAACTTGAGCATAAAAAACACCGCCCCAAGCGAAGTTGATAATACAACAACCGGATAAGTAAGCGAGGAGATGATCTTCCGGCGCTGTTTGATCTTCTGCTGGTAGAATTTAGCCAGGTCCTGCAGCACCTCGACCAATTTCCCGGTTTCCTCACCAATCTGTAAGCTGTACACTTCGTATAGCGAAAATTTCCCGGTTTGCTGCAAAGCCTGTGAAAAAGTGGTCCCGTTTAAAACGGCATCCTGGATGCTTTTGAACAACACCTTGTCCTTTTCCTTTTTCTGGTCGGCCATAACCAGTTCGAAGCTGCTTTTGAGGTTGATGCCAGCCCGTAGCAGGGAGCTGAGTTCGAGGTATAGCGACTCTTTCTTTTTGTCGCTCAGTTCTTTGCTGCCAAAACTGATGTCGCGGTTCAGTAGCGAGGTCAGGCCGCTATTGCCGCCGGTTTTGGCCGGTTTGGCGATCTTTTTCTTTTCGTATTGGCTCAGGTCAATTGACGGCATGGGGAATCCTTTTGATCAGGTTATCTGAACTGTATAATTTATGGTAATGATACGGGATTTTTTCGTTTTGAAAAACCAGGGTAAAAGCCACGTCGTCGAGCCTGCTTTCTTCATCGGTCACTTGGACTTCGCCCACCGGTATATTTTCAAAACTAGCGTTTAGTTCCTGGGTCTCTACTTTAAAGGTATCCATTTTCACGGCGATCCGGGTAATAAAATCAGGGCTGAATGTATATTTTATGACTTGATCGCTGTTTTTTAGCCTGAAGCCATCAGTCTCCCTGAGTATAAGATCCGCCCGGTCAAAATCCCGCTTTAACACATGGTCAAGGCTGATCAATACGGCCATATCTTCATTCTTTGCCGTAAAGGAGCGGTAAGATTTGACAATAATGGAATAAGAAGTATAAGTAATGGCAACAAGCAGCCCCGCGATCAGCATACTAATCGTAACTTCCATGATCGTAAATGCCCTGACCCTCTGCTTCATGGCTGGTTGATAATTATTTTTTGCAGCTCGGTAATTTTTTGCCGGTTCTGGTCATATGCTGTTAAATGGATATCGGTTAAAGCGGCGTTTTCCGGGTAGGGCTTAACCTCCTGTTCTATCTTGAAATCATCCCGGTTAATGGTCTGGGTAATAGGTGCTGAAGTACGCTCTGCGTTAAGCATGGTTTCCTGTAACAATGCCTGTGCCCTTAATTTCTTTCCGGATAAGGACGTGCGTAATACATTGGTATAGATCATCATGGCTATACCAAAAACGGTCACGATGATAACCATCGAGACCACGACCTCCAGTATCGTGGAAGCCTGGACGCTGCCATTTAATTTGCTTCTGGTCATTGCAATATTTTTTTCTTTTCGATACGTGCAGCAATTCACTGTCAGGCTGTATTGATCAGATAATTCCCGAATAACGAGAGTGATGCTATCTATTGGGTTTCTTCAATGTGTCCGCTTGGTGCCGCCTGCTCTTCCATTTAAAAATATTCAACTTTTTCCACAATGAAACAGCGCCTTCAGGGACTTTCCTGCCTTTTTCCCAGGCAGAAATGCGGCTTAATGTCCCGTCTTCATTCCAACTTTCCCAAACGCCGGATTTCAGCCCTTTTTTGAAAGCTCCCTGCTCTTTCAAATTTTTGTTTAAATAATATTCGCTGTACTGGCCGTTTAGCAATTGGCCACTGAAACCGCCCTGCGTTGAATGAATCGCATTTGAACTGTACCAATAGTAAAATCGGTCCGGTTTTAAACGCAATCCGCCATCAAACCGGGTTATCCCGGCAACGATAGTTTTATCACTTTCATTGATCCGGATTTTATTAACGCCGCTATCCGGCAACTTTTGGGCATATACAGCACCGGCAAAAAACAAAAGCATGACAAATATTATCTTCTTCATAAAGCAGCAGACTTTGTTATAAATTTGGTTTGGCCGTTAAAGCCGATCTTGATCGAATCGCGGAGGTTCCTGATCAGCCGCACTTGTTCTTTGGTGTCGCCCTCCGACAGCATGACATTTTTGCCGTTGATAATGACCAAAGCTATCAATTTCCTTGAAACCGGATTATGAATATAACCGGAGTATTTGATAAAGCTCCAGTTAAAAGCGGGTTTAGCGGCCATCATGATTTTATGATTCACTTTTTTAGAGGGCGTTTGGGCCGTATCCTTCATTTTAACCAGATGGAACGGGTCGCGGTAGTTCAGTAATAAATGTGCGGTATCTTTGGGAAGCGCATAGTCGTTATACGGTTCTTTCGGCCTTTGACCGGAAGTCACGTGTATAGGGTTATCATCACTGCCGCCCGCTGCGTCAAAGAGCCTGTAAATAATTATTCCCCAAACAGCCAATACGGCCAAGCATAATACGTAAGTAAGCTTTTTGTTCTTCATATTTACTGTAAAACAAAGTTTCTTAGGTCACTTGGCAGGCTTTCATTCCCGGCAGCGTCCAAAGCCGTCACTTTCCAGTATACTTTGTCCCCGGATTTTCCCAGGTTAAAGCTGTAACTGGCCGCATTGACCTGCAGCGGAAAATTCTGATTATACAGGGAGGTGGAATCGCTCTTGAAGACATACAGTTTATATCTTGTCGCGGAAATCGAGGTACCCCATTGCAGCGACACCGGTAAAGGTACAGTCTGGCCGTTCGCTGGCGCAACCAGGTTCACTTTCCCAGGCGGGGTGTGGTCGTAGGTCACCGTATAAACCGCCGACCATTGCGCCTGTGCCGTATCGTTCTCCGCCCGTACACGCCACTGGTAGACCTGGTCCTTCGGAAAAGTAAAATTGATTTGCTGTCCGGGTATGGCCAGGTTTGAAATAACGGTGTTTGGATTAGCGAAATTATTGGTGTCGATCTCAAACCGGTATTGCGTTGCGCCGTACAGGCTGCTCCACTGGAAAAAAATATTGCTTTGATTCGTGATGTAATTATTTGCAGGTGATGTTAATTGCACCGTTTGCTGTTTGATTGATGACGCCACAACCGTAAAGTTCCGCGGCGGGGTAAAAGCGGTTTGCGAGCTGCCGTTCTGCGCCAGAACCCGCCACTGGTAATTACCGGGGTTGAAATTAAAGGCGAACCTGTTTCTGGTGACAACCGTATCCAATACCAGGTTACCGGGGGCGGCGAAATTTGGCGTCACGACCTGAAGCCGGTAGGAAAGGGCATTGCTGACCTCGTCCCACCAGAAGTTTAGGGTATAACTGGTACTCATATACTGATCTGCCGGTGCTTCCAATTGTACCTGGCGTTTACTGATGGAGGGCTCGATGATCGCATCGCAGGACGATAACAGCGTCATGACAAAACCGATCGCGGTGAGGAAACCTAACTGTCTTATTTTCATCGAGGACTAATTTAGATATATTTGGGTTAATTGTGTAACCTGCGCGAAAAAATATCCTATCGTGCTATGCGCTTGATCCGGTATTTAGTTTCCGGTTCCGCATGATTTAATTTTCAAGCCATTTTTAGGTACGGCCATCTCGATCGATCGCTTTTCCTGATGGGTCCGCCCGTCCTCCGCGACAACCCGTTACGTTGCATTTGTTGCAGACGGCTCGCATTGCTAACGGATCAGTTGTATGTACAGCTTATTCCATGCAGGGTGCCCTGCATATGGTGATCAGGTTGAGCCCCCGGACAGCGAGCGTGAGGGGCCTTTGTTTGGCTGGAAGGGCTATTGAATGTTTATATCAACCTGATCGGGTCATGCTGCTGTTGTAACAAAAATGTTACAAAAGTCATTTTTATTTACCAAATTGGGTTGTTACATTAGATGAATAAGTTTCCCAATACTTAAACCTTAAACCTGCACTAAAAATGAACATTTCTCAACAAGCAAATTTTTATCTGGATAAAGAATTAGGATAATTCCCGCTCCGGACACTTATTGCCTGCTCAATAATTTAGCGAAGCTGATCCCCCGATAATAGCGATACCGTTAAGGATGGGATACTTATGCCAAAAAACAGTGTAGCATTAAGGCCAAAAACTGTTTCTATTTCCATTTTTATTATAAACCCTGGCCAATGCTGTTTTCCCGGCTTCAGGATTGCCAATGCTCAATAAAACCTGTTATGAAATTAAAACCTTTCCTTATCCCCTGGCTTATTGTTTGCCTATTGGCAGCCTGTGTGAATGCGATAGCGCAGAATACTGCCGCCAATTATTTTCTCCCGACGGTTTTTCCTAAATCGCCCGGGAGTGCGGCGTTTGCCAAATACGGGGATTACCAGGTAAATTTATTTACCGGGGTGCCGGATATATCCATCCCGCTTTATACCATTCAATCTGGAAGCCTGGAGGTGCCGGTTACCCTTTCCTACCATGCATCGGGAATAAAGGTTTCCGATGTAGCCGGATGGGCAGGATTGGGATGGTCCGTATCGGCGGGCGGAAGCATTACCCGTAAGGTAATGGGCCTGCCTGACGACAGCGGCACCGGGTTGCTCCAGCCTGGCATGTGGCGGAACTCAATCAATGTCGATGCGACAGATGCGGATATTAATTATGCCAGCAACGTTGTTTTGGGTTATTATGATTCCCAGCCGGATATCTACTCCTATGATTTCCCGGGCCATAGCGGGAAATTCTTTTTTGAAGGAAGCAACGGCTTAAAACCGGCATTGGTCCCTTTCGCCCCGATCTCTATCAGTTATTCAGCGCCCGTTTCTCCTAATTACCTCCTGAATTTTTCCATTTTAAATGAGCACGGCGATTCTTATAATTTCGGCAAAACGTATACGGAGTCGACATCGACTGTAGCTTCCGGCCATACAACAAGTGTCAAAACAGGGTGGATGCTGGAAAAGATGATTTCCCAAAACCGGCGGGATACGATAAGCTTTTCATATACTCCCCAGGTCATGACCTATCCAGATGAAACATCCCAGGTCGACCTTGTGGAAGATGAGCAAATCAGCGTCACAAGTACTACTACCCATTATACGCCCAAGTACACCCCTCATTTCAATAACAGCAGTTCCTCCTCAAGTGTTGGGGAGCAGGATGTCAATACCATTTTTTTTAAAAATGGCAAAGTGATTTTTGATTTGGATTATAGTCAATACCGGCAGGATCAATCAACCCACCCGCTGAAAGACATCCAGGTACTGGGCTATAATTACAGCACCAAAAGTTACCAGATGCAGAAAAAAGTCGTTTTTTATACGAGTTATTTTTATCCCGGTGTGACTAACCAAGCAAGGCTCCGGCTGGATTCCATACAGGTTCAGGACGCCGCAGGCGCGGTTATCCAGCATTACCGTTTTATTTACAACACTGCGGTCACTATGCCAGCTTATGGTTCCTTAGCTAAGGACTATTGGGGTTATTATAATGGCAAAGACAATAGTAATTCGCTGATACCGCAATTTGTGTTTACAGCTAATAGTGGCGGCGGCATTTATACCTATAACATCGGAGCGGCCAATCCGGCGTATGACAACCGCGTCACTGATTCTGTTTCTATGAAGGCTCTGGTTTTGCAAAGCATTTACTATCCGACAGGAGGGCATACAGATTTTACTTACCAAGCCAACCAATATCTAAATGACAGCGGCACCCCGACACTTGCCGGCGGCTTGCGGATCGCCAGTATCAGGAGCTATGACAACCTTGGGTCCGCGCCCGTAATAAAAACTTACCAGTACAACCAGGCCAGGGCCAACTTTATATTGGATTACAGTTATTTTTTGACGGCCCAAACGCACCGCTATTGGGAAAGTGATCCTATTATTTTATCGGGATGCGGCAATAGCCAAACAGAAAGATATACCTCGATCGTGTCTAACCCGCATACCGACCCCACCCCGTTTGACCAGGCGCTGGTGGTTTACCCATCCGTGACGGAATATGTCGGGACACCGGGCAGTAACACTGGCCGCACAGATTATATTTACAGGGACTGGGGGGATAACAGGCAAACCAGCCGGGCAGGGACCCCAATTATCCAGAGCAACTTTTACAGGCGCGGACAGCTTTCCAGTAAAACGGATTATATGCGTAAAAGCGACGGGACCTACCAGATCGTTAAAAAAGATTCGAGCACATATACCGCCTTTGCACAGAACGGACATGGAATCGCCGGCTGGGTGATCGATAAAACAGCCTGGGATGAAGGATCCTGCACGCCCGGTTTAGCTTATTATAACGCGGGAAGTAATTTTAATCCTAATGCGCTCAACCAATTTGTCGCGCAAAATTACAGTATCACCTCGGACGACAATTATTTGACCGGCACTACCTCCTATATTTATGACACCAGCGATCCGACCAAATATACCACTTCAACCGTTGCCTATAAGTATGACAACCTGGTGCACCAGCAGGTATCACGTACCTACCATACCGATAGCAGGGGAAATACTAATGTGACCGTTAGTAAATACCCTGCCGATTACCTGAGCGGCACGACCACGTACAACGCGGTACTGGATACAATGCTGAACCACAATATGCAGACTGCGGTGGTTGAAAAATGGGACAGCTTAAAAAATGTAACGACGGGCGTGAACGCCGTAACCGGCGGGCAGCTCAATGTATACGGGCCGGGCCATTTGGGCGGTATACTGCCGTACAAGATCAGTACCTTAAGTGTCGCTGCACCGCTGACCGGCTTCGTACCGGCAAGCGTTGTTTCAGGCATAACCGGCGATTCCCGGTACGTGCAGATGATCAGCTTTGACAATTACGATATAAAGGACAATATCGCCCAGTACACGCCGCGCAACACGACGTCGGTATCGCTCATCTGGGATTACCAGTACGGCCTGCCCATAGCCCAGGTCAAAAATGCGAAAAATCCTTCGGGTGTAAACCAGAACGTAGCCTACACCAGTTTTGAAGCAGATGGTAAAGGGAACTGGAATTTTAGCGGAACTCCGGTAAGCGATGTGACCGCGCCCGACGGTTTAAACAGCTACAATTTAAGCTCCGGTACGATCAGTGCGACGAACCTGGACAATACCAAAAGCTATATCGTCTCCTACTGGAGCAATAACGGCCCGGCCACTGTAAACAGCGCCGGGGGTACCGCGTTACGCACAGCCAAAGGCTGGAGTTATTATGAACATACCGTACCGGCAGGAACCACAATGGTGGTCGTCAGCGGCACCACCTCTATCGACGCGCTGCGGCTTTACCCGTCTACTGCGCAGATGACCACCTACGGCTATAGTCCCTCCGGCCTGACCTCGATAATGGACACCAAAGGCCAGAACACCTATTTCGAATACGACTTTTTCCAGCGGCTAAAGAACGCGAAGGACTGGAACGGCAATATAATAAAGAACTACGGATATCATACGTACGACCAGACGGCGGGCAATCAGGCGCAGACGGGAACGTTTACCAGGAACAACTGCCCCTCGGGCTCCAACCCGCAGTCGCTCACCTACACCGTACCGGCAAACCGTTATTATTCGTCCACGCTGGCCTCGGCGAACGCCGACGCAGTGTATGATTTAAATGTGAACGGGCAGATCAAGGCCAATACCGTATGCGGCTGCCCGGTGGTCAGCCTGGTCAACTTTACACTGACCAACAATACCGGCCTTGGCGGTTTCCAGGCCAGGTTCACCGGGACAAATACGTATAACTTCAATTTCCCGACCTCGGGCAGCGTCACCGTATCACTGCCGGCGGACAGCTATTCGCTTTTTTTACCGGGGGTTTCGCCGTTTGACAACCACACCTTTACGGTAGGCAGCCAAAGCCCGGTCACCGCGCCTTCCGCGACCTTTAACGTGGTCATCAGCACGACAAGTTCGGATACATTTGCAAGGGTTCAATAAAACAGACAGACCATGAAAAAGCAATCATTTTTAAGCCTTAAGCCTGCAGCCGGACGCTGCGGACTAACAGTGTCGCTGCTGTTGACCGTCACTTTCCTATACGCCCAGACCAACACGAACAACTACGTGATCACCAATACACCCAGGATAGGGGGCATCATCAACGACAGCACGCTGGCAGGCAACGCAAGCGATAAAACAAAAGTGCAGATCGCGATACAATACGTGGACGGATTAGGCAGGCCCATACAGACAGTGCAGAAACAAGCCTCTCCGCTGGGCTATGATATCATACTGCCGCAGGCGTATGACCAGTACGGCCGCGAGGTCACCAAATATTTGCCTTATACGCCGCAAAGCGGTACCTCGGGCAGTTTCCGGCCGAACGCAGTAAGCACGGACCAGAACGCATTCTATGTTTCCCCTCCGGGCGGCTCGGGCGTATCATCCGTTACCGACCCTTTTGCCCAAACCAATTTTGATAACTCGCCGCTGAACCGGCCCGTTGAACAGGGCGCCCCCGGTGTTCCCTGGCAACTGGGGAGCCATACTATAAAAATGGTATACACGCTCAACAACGCGACCGCCTGGTCAACCGATTCGGTGAACAGCAGGCAGGCTGCGCTATACTATACGACCATCAACAGTGACAACAGCCAGACCATTACTGCCAACGGTTATTATGCAGCCAATACCTTAACCGTAACCATCAGCAAGGATGAGAACTGGGTAAGCGGCAGGGCCGGCACGGTGGAAGAGTATAAAGATATAGACGGGCATGTGGTATTAAAACGGGTTTATAACTACACCGGCGGGATACTGCAGCAGTTGAGCACCTATTATGTCTATGACGACCTGGAACACCTTGCCTTTGTATTGCCGCCACTATCCGGTGCCGATGGCGCCGGAACCATTTTACAACCAACGCTTGATAATCTCTGCTACCAGTATCAGTATGATGAACGCGGCAGAATGGTACAAAAGAAAATCCCCGGCAAAGGATGGGAATATACGGTGTATAATGGCATGGACCAGCTAGTAGCTACACAGGACGCCAACCAACGGACAAATAGCCAATGGATATTTACCAAGTACGATGCCCAGCAGCGACCGGTAACGACCGGAATATGGAACAATGGCGGTACCGGTATAAGTCGGGCGAGCCTTCAAAATACGCTGACGATGATCACTGCCAATATATATGAGGCCGCCCAAACCACCGGCAGCGGCTATACCAATGCAGCCTGGCCAACCAGCAATGTAACAGCAACTCTTAACCTGAATTATTATGATAGTTACGCTAATGCACCGGGCCTCCCATCTGCGTACAACGCACCAATAGGCGCTAACCTAGGTGCCCGTGGCGAACTTGTTGCCGGCAAAACTGCGGTACTGAATACAGTGACCGACGTGTTATGGGGTTGTCATTATTTTGACAACTGGGGCAGGAATATAAAAACCTATGCCCAACACTATCTGGGCGGTACTGCAAATACGAATAATTACGACGCCATAAGTACCACGTATGATTTTACCAATGATCCAACCACTACTACACGACAGCATTGGACTGCGTCGAGCACATCCTACCCATTAGTGACGGTAGCCAATATGTATATATACGACCAGGTCAGCCGCAAACTGAAAACGTGGGAGCAGATCACCAACACCAATAACTCGCCTACTACAAGGACACTGATATCGAAAACAGATTACAATGAAATAGGCCAGCTGGTAACCAAGCATCTGCACAGTACCGATAGCGTGAATTTTTACCAGAATGTTACCTACACCTACAACGAACGCGGCTGGCTGTTAACCAGCAGCGCACCGCTGTTTGCCATGCAGCTTTTTTACAATACAGGAAGCCCGAACAAGCAGTACAACGGCAATATCGCCTACCAGTATTTTGGTACGCCGGGAAATCTGTCAAACCTTTATTTATATACCTACGATAAATTGAACAGATTGACAGGCGGCACCTCGGTGGATAACAACAATGAGACAGGCATCACTTATGACCTGATGGGCAATATTACCGCCCTTAACCGCTATAACGCGGGCGGTTTGATCGACCAACTGGTGTACAATTACACCAATAGCAGCGGCTATTACACGAACCAACTCCAAACCATAAGCGATAACAGCGGCAATAATGCCGGTATAAAGGCCGGAACAGGATTGACCTATATTTACGATGGAAACGGTAATGTAACCACCGACCCCAGCAGGTATACCGGGACTATCAATATAGGCTACAATCTGTTTAACCTGTCTCAAAATATTACTGGCGGCGAAACAATTACTTATACCTATGATGCTGCCGGAAACAAGTTAAGAAGAGTAAGTACGGGCACTGGTAATAGAGATTATATTAACGGTATCCAATATGATGCTGGTGCGCTGAGTTTTATCCAAACCGAAGAGGGCAAAGCCCTGCCCGTAGGAGCAACATATAACTACGAATATTACCTCGGCGACAATCTTGGAAACACCAGGGTATCTTTTACCAGCGCAGGATTGATGCAGCAGGATGATTATTATCCCTTCGGAATGGAGATTTTTAGGACCGCAAACGGTACTAAAAATGAATATCTTTACAATAAAAAAGAGCTGCAGGAAGAACTTGTACAATACGATTATGGCGCGCGTTTCTATGATCCGGTGATCGCAAGGTGGACTACAGTTGATCCGCTAGCCGAGACGTCGAGAAGATGGAGCCCTTATAATTATGTGGAAAATGATCCAATTCGAATGATTGACCCGGATGGGATGGAAGGACTTGTTTCAGACCAATTTATGAGCTTTTTTGGTCTATACAATGGCGAAATTCCTAAAGCTAAACCAACTCCGAAGGAAGCCCAACAAATTGCGGCTGTAGTAAGCGGGGTTAAAGGCGCAAAATTGATTGGTGGATGGAAACTGTCTCGTATAGGAGATGGATATACTCTAAATGATCCAAAAACAGGACTTCGATCTGCAACTTTCGAAAAAACCGTTAATAATAAAACTGAATATGTATTCGCTACCGCAGGAACGGATCCTGGTAGCTTGAATGACATTATAGCGGACTTGGCACAACCTTTGGGTTTATCGAAGCAATACGCAGAATCTGTCTCTTTTGCAAGAAAACTAAGCGACCAATTGAGAAATAGTGAACTTACAATGGTAGGTTTCTCAAAAGGAGGGAGTGAGGCAGCAGCAGATGCGTTAGCAACGGGAAGAGATGCTATTACTTTCAATGCAGCAGGTGTAAGCGGGTTAACAAAGGAGTCACTCCAATTAAACCAGAGTGCGAAGATAGATAACTATACTACTAAAGGGCAAATATTAGACAATCTGGGATTTAAGGTCTTAGGGTTGGGAGCAGAAGGGACACAACATTCCATAGGATCATCATCTTTTATCAATAATGTATTGCGGATTTTTTCACCGGCAGTGGGTATGTATGAAGGGATAAAACAACATTATATGGAAGCGGTTAGAAAAGCTATGAGTAATTAAATGACAACGCGGATGAACAATTTTTCAAAAAAGACTGTAAACGGGATGTTTTTAATAATTAGTATGGCATTACTGGTTGGTTCTTTCACGCAAAAATGCTATTGCACTATTTACCATTGTGTTGATTCATTAGCTGCACTTATCTCTGGAACTGCCGGTTTTTTCTGTAGCTGGGCAGGAGCTACATGGTTAGCTAATCCGCTCTTAATAACTTCATGGATTTTAATTAAGCGAAATTCAAAATTATCGTTGATAACCAGTTTATTAGCATCACTCATTGCATTGTCTTTTTTACTATTTACTAAAGTCTTGGACAATGAAAATGGAGACCTAAATGAAATCATAAGTTACAAACTAGGATACTGGCTATGGGTTTCAAGTTCATCGACAATGTTAATTGGAAATACAATATCATATTTTTCAAAACGAACGAATCGATAGTGTCCTAATGGGCAATATCACCGCCTTAAACCGTTACCAGGGCAGTAATGGCCTGATCGACCAGTTGGGCTATACCTACAGCAGCACCAACTAGGTACAAAGCATAGCTGATGCCAGCGGGAGCAATACGGGACTGGTAAATGGGACGACCACTTACAGCTGGGATCCCAACGGTAACCTCCAAAGCAATGCCAACAGCGTAAATACCACGCAAAATAAGAGTTTTACGTATAACCTGCTCAACTTGCCGATTGTGGCAACCGTTAGTAATGGCACTGCTACTTATACTTACGATGCGGCAGGCAGTAAGCTGAGAAAAGTATCCGTGATAAACGGGGTTACGACAACAACCGAGTACATCAGCGGAATACAGTATAAAAACAGCACTACTGCTGTTGACTTTATCCAAACCGAGGAAGGAAAGGCTGTGCCAAATGGGACAAGCTATGATTACAACTACTATCTTGGGGATAACCTGGGCAATACAAGGGTAACATTCGGTATAAAAACAGGAACCGCTGTGTTGTACCAGCAGGATGATTACTATCCTTTTGGTATGGAAATAGGCCGTAGTGTGAATAGTCCCAAAAATGAATATCTTTACAATAAAAAAGAGCTTCAGGAGGAGTTTGCAGAATACGATTATAGCGCGCGGTTCTATGATCCGGTGATTGGGAAGTGGAATACGATTGATCCCCTGGCCGAATTAAGCAGAAGATGGTCGCCTTATAATTATGTTGAAAATAATCCGATAAGGTTGATTGACCCTGACGGTATGATGAGTACAATACCGGGACAGGATAATAATGGGGTTGAGGAAAGCGATACTGAAAAAGAAGCTGAAAAACGTGCACAGGAACAGGCAAATATCACCGTCAAAGCGGATGAAAGTGGAAATAGTACCGATAATGGCAGTAGTGACCAATGTTGTGTAACAGCGCAAGACCATACTGCCGGCAAATCTACGCCCAAAAACCCTAAAAACGTTTCCCACCTTACCTACGAACAAAGACAGCGGATTGACAGGATAACAAAAGAGGTCAATGATAAACTCAATAGTGAATTACATCCGTCAAAAGTAAAATTTGCACCGGATCCAGGAAGGATTGACGCGCTCTTTCCGGAAAATGCTCTTATTCAAGCCGGAATAATAGTAGCCACTGACGGAGCAAGTGCGGAGGCTGAGGAATTTTTTGCAGGCGCAACGTATACCTCAAAAGTCGTACGCCAAATAGAAAATACAAAGGATTTATACCATGGTTTTCCGACAAGCGTGGACGGATTTGCTGGCACTTTTGGCAAGGTATCAACTAAAATCGGTGGGGATGGAACGGCGTATCAAATTTTGGAATTGCCAGGAAGTTATGCAGGTAAAACAGGAACGTTTGAATATATAAAGGACGCTTCAGGAAAAATTAATCACAGATATTTCAATGTACAATGAAAAATACCTTAAGTTATTTAACTTTTATTAAAGAAAAAGGAAGACCGGTTTTAGAGCGCCATCCTGGAAGCAATGAGGTGGCTTTAACCGTTGTTGATGCGTTAGAGTACCTCGAACTGTTAAAAAAAAGCAATATGTTGATCTTAGGCGGCGATATATATTCTGAAGAAAATGGCGAACTAATTCTTGCTATTCAGGCTTGGGGATATAATTATCACTTTCTAAGCTGGTATTGTGAGAAAAAAGAGAAAGAAACGGATGAGGAGCTTATTGAAAGAAGCTATAACTTTGCAAAACAAAGCATATTACGTGCAAACGAAATTGCCAATCAAATTAAGAAAAGCTGCTTTATTGTTTTTGTTATTTAAATCCGGTAGTGTATCAAACGTGTGTTTACAAAATTAAATCATTGATAATCAGGAAAATGTAGGAATTTAAAACGAAAAATATTGTAAAGCGGTTGATATGAAAGTGCCACCCACTTTGTTTTAAGCCGATACCGACAACGTAACTGCCTGAAAAATGACCAAGTGTATTAAACGTCTGGTGGTGTAAATTGGAATTTAACACTTTTATGAAAACTGCTACCAAAACGACCGTGTTCAACCCCGATGGTACTTTCGGCCAATAGCTATGGACCGTTCCCTTTTATGATAACTGGGACAGAACAGCACAAACCAGCAAGCAGCATTACTAGGCGGTTCGGGCAATTATTCCAACAATAACTATGATGTCATACAAAACACCTACAACTTTGATAACCAGCCGGCCAACACCTCGCGCAGCCATGTTTTACTGGGCCGTACCGCAGTTACCGTTAATAATGCTTTTTACTATGACCACATCGGGCGCAGGTACCAGAACTATGAAGCCATCAACGGGGCGGCTAGCATCCTGTTAAGCCAGAACGCCTACAACGGGGTAGGCCAATTGCTCATCAAAAACCTCCACAGTGTAAGCGGCGGCGCTTTTTTCC
>JAQBOH010000189.1 GCA_028288125.1 Mucilaginibacter sp. | reverse complement strand
CTTAGCCTCTTTAGGCCCCTTAGACGAAGAGCCATCCAATGCTATTGCAGAACCGGGATTCGAGCGCATGCGATCACCCACAATATTCAGGATGTTGCGATACACGATCAATTGGCTGGCTGAACGGCCCTGCATACCTTCGGATTGTTTGTTCTGTAATTGATCTTCTTTAAAGCCATCTGCCTGGTCTTTCGTTAGCAATGTATACCTGTTGGGTATAGCGGCCGATCCCTCATCAAAAAACACCGCGCTAAGCAATGGCACTGTTTCGCTTACCTGTAGTTTTACACGAACTTTTTTAGGCTCATGCACAGTAAATGCAAACTCATGTACCGCTGCCGGAACTACAACTATAACTGCAACCGGCTCTTTTGCCGCAACCTTATGGCCTTTGCCAAATTTAAGAGCAACACCTATTCTAACCGTCGTTAACGACATACTCTCAATAGTCCTGGGTTCCTGGCCAAAATAGGGATGAAAGGAAGCAAATGGCGACAGTGTTACCTTCGAGGGGTTGTTAGCTGCCGAGAGCATAATATCGAATCCGGCGCCTACCTGGCCCGAAACGATAGTGCTTTGCATTGCGCTTAGTTCCCCAGTGGTATTGGGTTGCTTGAATTGCGTATAATTAAAATCTTTAGCAACGTTGAAAGCTACGCGCGGCCCAGCAAAAAAGTACAGGCTCGACTTGTTAAAACCCAAACGCAAGCTTGGTTCAATAGCGATATAGCTGATGTCTGTTTTAAAACTGGCGGGACAGTTGCAGGGCGCTTCAACGTTATCAAATTTTGCACCTCTCGCGTCGTATGCGGCATTCAGCATAATTCCCCAGGTTTTTGCCGGGCGGTATTCCACCAGGATAGAGCCATACGGTTTTACACCGGTGCCTTTATGAAAGGCGGTTGGTGCGATTAACGAATTGGTCAGCCGCTGGGTTGTTCCGTCGTAAAAATTGAAGTTGGCCGCGCCTGAAAAACCGTACCACCAGATGGGTTGGGTCGTTTGTGCCTGAACTTTAGCCAGGGAAAGTATTACCATCAAAAAGCAGATGGCAAGTGTTTGAATTATTCTATTTATGGGTAACATAAGGTTTCTTTTAAAATTAATTTTTTGATTGGTTGCTTTTGTAAATCATGCGCCCCGGAGGGCGCATGATAAGTATGAATCAAAAGCTTTGTCTATTGCGTGTTAATTGTTGTGTTTACCATGGTTACTGAAGCCACGAGCGAAATAGCCCGGCCGTTCAGCACGGTTTGCGCGGCAACTCCCGCTGTGGAAAATGTGATACCGGAAGTAGCGATAATCGTTCCCACCATTACTCCGCCGCCTGCGCCGTTTATTGTGGCCGCGCTGCCTACGTACCAGTATACATTTTTAGCCTGGGCTCCGTTTATCAGCGATATGCTGCGTGCGCCTGCCGGACCGGCAATACCTACTGTTAAGGAAGTTGGCGCCTGGAATATCCATACTGCGTTTGGATCTCCTTTAGCATCAAGTACAAGGTCGCCGGTTGCAATTTGAACCGGGTTGGTAATGGCAAATGTCCCGCTCGCTGACTTATACACGCCCGGCGCCAGGGTTAGGCCTCCTAATTGGCCTGCGCCCGGATCGCTGCCGCCTGGTTTATTAGCTGGCGATATGCTGATATATAATGCATTTGCTTCTATCAGCGCCTGCGTTACGGTATTGAATTTAGGTATAGTGCCCGGAGCAGGAGGAGCAGAATATATACCGCCCGTAACAAGTCCGATATTGCTGCCTGTTTCGGTATAGCTATCGTTGGTTAACCCGTCATGGAACCCGGTTATCAGTGTTGGAGCCGCGGTTGTGCCAATGGCCCCGTTATTTATTACCGTGTTGACTCCCTGGTTGGTTATTCCCGCGCTGCCGCCGATGGCTCCGAATAGCGAGAAATTGTTGCCTAAAACAGGAGGCGCGCCCGGTGCCACTATCGCTGCAAAATTGGCCGCGAGCGTTCTGTTGGCAAGTATATTAAATGTATAGCTTGGATTTGTAGAAACTACAACACCGCCTTCGGTCCAGCTGGTGAAATTATATCCGGCGTTTGCTGTAGCCGTCGTTGTAACCGCTGATCCTGAATTATAGGAACCCGAACCGGTTGTTGTTCCGCCCGCCACAGGGTTTGAAGATGTTACAACCGTAAATCTAACTATCGGTGCAAAATTTGCGACCAATGCCATGTTTCCGGCCATATTAAATGAATAGCTTGCATTGGTAGAGGCCACCGCGGCGCCGTTTGTCCAGTTAACAAATGTAAAACCGGCGGCTGGTGTGGCCGTAACTGTAACCGACGAGCTTTGAGCAAATAAGCCCGCGCCCGTAGTTGTTCCGCCTCCCACAGGGCTTGACGTTAAAGTCAATTGCGGGATGGTAGTAAACGTCCATACGTAATTACTAACCAGTGCGGTGCGCAATGTATCCGTCGCGCCCGTTGTGATAGTACCTGTGTACACTGTAAAAGGTAAAAGCGGCGCGGCCGGTGTAAAAGTAAACACCGCGTTATTGCTGGTTGGCGCAACAGTACCGGCTACAGCCGTTGATCCCTGCGTAATAGTGAAGGTTGTTGAATTGATCGTGGCGGGGTTCATGGCCGTATTAAATGTGGCCGAGATAATTTTACCCAAAACCACATTTACCGCTTTATCAGCCGGGTCGGTGGCTACTACAGGGCATACACCATGTATTTCACCTTTGTAATCGTCTTTTTTACAGCCTGCCGTAAATACGGTCAGCAGTAATAACATATACCAAATGGTATTGTATAATTTTGAATGGGCCCTGCTTTTCTGCAATGGAGCGCTGTTCTTAATTAAAGTAATTTCTTTTTTCATGATAAATTGGATTCGGCAATTTTTTAAAATTCTGAAATCTGAATTGATCAGAATTTAGCACAGTACAAATCTACCTTGGGCGGCCGCCCTAAACGTTATACAATTTTGGAAATAAGTTATATGATTCACACATTTCCCGGTGCTAGTTAATTTCGCACTCAAGGGATTTAAAGCGGGAGGGAGTAATACCGGTAACCTTTTTAAACTGGGTAGATAAATGGGCCACGCTGCTGTAGTTCAATTTCCAGGAGATTTCGGTCAGGTTATATTCATTGCTATACATAAGGTCTTTTACCCGCTGAATTTTGTTAGCGATGATAAAATGCTCAATGGTTATGCCTTGTTCTTCCGAAAAGATATTGGCGAGATAAGTGTAGTCGTAATTTAGTTTTGAGCTCAGGTAATCAGAAAAATTTGTTTTCAGCTGGTTCTCCGAATAGTGGATCATCTCGACAACAACATTTTTGATTTTTTCGATAAGGATGCTTTTCTTGCTCTCCATTAACTCCAGGCCCGATTGCAGAAGGGCTATTTTGATTCGTTCGATCTGCTCGGCAGAAGCCATTTCGATGACGTCCGCTTTTCCTAAAGTTACCGAGGTATAATGGAGGCCGAGCTTTTTTAACTCAAGTTGAACTATCATTATGCACCGGGTGCACACCATGTTTTTTATGAAAAGGTTCATTTCATCACAACAGTTACAAAGCAGGTGCCAGTAGTGGAAGCAGTACGCCCGGTCATTTTCTTTTAATGCAATAAAAAATATTTATATGCGCTGAATGCGCTGGTTGGTCATATTTTGAAAATAATAATTTTTTATTCGTGAAACTTAAATTTTACTAAAAATTATTAATTCTATATTATAGATTTTTAAATTGTAGTTTATAAAGGGATTATGACCTGTTTAAAGGAATACCACGCCTGCGGCAACATATTCCGGTGTATCATTCCTGAGAGAGATACAGCAGATACAAGAGATACAAGAGATACAAGAGATACACCGGATACACCGGATACAACAGATACAAGAGATACAGTAGATACAACGGATACACCTGTTATATTACCCGGCAAAGCGATCACCGGGGCGATAGGTTCGCCTTATCAGATCGAATACAATACTGTGAGGAAACCCTTTTCGGGCAGCTTATCGCTGGCTAAAAACAGAGTCGCCTGTTTCCCAGGCAGTTAAAAATAATTAATCAGATACTTTTTTTCTTAGTTAGAAAATTTTAATTATTTTTACGCCAACCCTTATTGATCATGGAGAGCGGCCCTGAATTTAAAGCTATTTTAGAGGAGCTTATGTGCCCCATTCACAAGCAGCATCCGGTTGCTGCCTTAAAAGATGGCAGCATAGAACTAACGTGCTGTTGCGATCAATTTAAAATTCAATGTTTTCATCTTTTAAATAAGTTATTGTCCAATCAAAATAAAAAATCGTAATATTAATTCGGCCATGGCTATTGATCATTTTTCCGGTCCGGCGGCAACCGGCGGCAACGGCAGCGTTGCAGGAAGCTATCGGTCTGAACGCCAGCGCATTTACCTTTAAGAAATATTTTTTATCACATGCAAATCAGCGATGAGGACGATTTACAGTATATCCTTCGGAATGCACCTGTTGGCGTTTGCGTCCTCGAGGCGGCCGGCCTGAGGGTTGAATTGATTAACCGTGCTTTCCTGGAGATGACGGGCATGCGCCACGAAGCGGTATCGGGAAAACATTACCTGGAGCTGTTTCACAAGGCAAACCCCGATGATGAAACGCGGCTGAATAAAATCGTCCTGGAAGGGCGTTCCTATAATGATCATAACGTATCGTTCGTGCGAATGCGGCATGGAAAGAAGCAAACGATAACGGCCAGCTTTATCTATTCGCCGGTAAAGAACAAGGAAGGCAGGGTTACCCGCGTAGCGGTGTGGTTATTAGAGAACACCGGGCAGGCGTTCAATGAAGAACTGGCGGCCATCAATGAAGAAATGGCGGCCGTCAACGAGGAGTTTACCGCCAGCAACGAGGAACTGAGCGCCACCAATGAAGAATTGATGAAAACCCAGGACAGCCTGCGCCGGAGCGAAAAGCTTTTTCGGTCCATCGCGCTGAACATCCCCGGGTCGTTGATCATCGTGATCGACCGGCAGCACCGGTATGTGACCATCGAAGGCGATATCATGGAAAAAATGGGTTACAACCGGCGCGACTACGAAGGCAAACACCCCTCGGAGATATCTGCCGGACGTTACGAAGCCTCGAAGCATTTATATGAAAGGGTATTGGCAGGCGAAAAATTTTCCGTGGAACGCAGGGCCGAAACCGGCGAATTTTATATCGTGCATTTTGTGCCGCTCAAAACACAGCATGGCGAAGTTGAGGCCGCGTTAATTATTGCCATCGATATTACAGAGATTAAACAAGCTGAAGAAAAAAGCGCCAGGCTGGCCGCGATCGTTGAAACATCCGACGACGCCATCGTCAGCAAGACGCCGGACGGCGTGGTCACCAGCTGGAACGCGGCCGCCGAACGCATGTTTGGCTATACCGCGGATGAAATGATAGGGCAGCCCATTTATAAAATCATCCCCGCTGACCGCCATGATGAAGAACTTAATATATTGGCTCGTTTACGCGCGGGCGAACGGGTTGATCATTTTGAAACAAAAAGACAGCCAAAAGACGGGCGTTTGCTGGATGTTTCCCTCACCATTTCGCCGGTTAAGGATGCTCGGGGCCTCATCACCGGGTTATCCAAAATTGCCAGGGACATCACCGAAAAGAAACAGGAAGAGCAGCGCAAGAACGATTTTATCGGCATGGTGAGCCACGAGCTCAAAACGCCGCTAACCTCGTTAACGGCCATTATACAAGCCGCTCATGGCAAACTCCGGCATAGTAACGACCCCTTCCTTTCCGGTGCTATGGAAAAAGCCGGTTACCAGGCCAGGCGCATGGCCGGCATGATCAATGGTTTTTTGAATGTCTCGCGGCTGGAAGCCGGTCATCTGCTGATCGAAAAGCGGCCTTTCGACCTTGGCGAGCTGATACGCGAAATATTGGATGAAACCCGGCTGATCAGCAGCAGTCATATCTTCGGCCTTGAAGTATGTGATAATATTACCGTCAATGCCGATCCGGATAAGATCAGTTCGGTTGTTTCCAACCTCATTAGCAATGCCGTTAAGTATTCGCCAAAAGGCAAGTTGATTGACGTCCGTTGTCAGCTTGTGGGGCAAACAGTGGTTGTAAGCATAAAGGACCAGGGAATGGGCATCAAACCGCAGGATATCGGCCACATATTCGATCGGTATTACCGGGTATCCACCATCCATACACAGCATATTTCCGGTTTTGGCATCGGCTTATATCTCAGCTCGCAAATCGTCAGCCATCATGGCGGCAACATCTGGGCCGAAAGCGAAAGCGGCCAGGGTTCTGCGTTTTATTTTTCACTGCCCCTGGCATAGCTGCCCGCTTTAATTAATTACGCATAAAATAAATTAATTTGTGCTTTAATAAAAGAATAATTTTAACTTTGAATAACCAGCGAGCCGATCCGTTTTAAAAAGCCGTTCCTTCACCTGGTGTATAGCATGGACTTTCATTGGGATGAAGCTTTTAGTCGGGCGGTATAACTCTGGGTCCCGGCTTTATCCCGTTTTTAACCCTTAAAACAGGTATTTAACTTTAGTTTTAACGTATTAATACTTACCGGCAGTTGTTTTTTCATTTTTATTTTTGGGGCGATATTCTGAGTTAATACTCATATTGCCCGACTATTTATAAGCCGACCTGTTTGTATGCCTGCAAACAGGCCGGTTAATTATTTGAGCCGGTAGTATTCATACCTCTTTAAATCCTCCAAAAATTACGTAGCTTGGCTTATTGACAGCATATTTGTGCTTATTTAAACAACCCACTGATGACAAACAAGCCAACTTTTCACGGATAAAAAAGAACATTGACATAGAATCCGCGATCGGGCATGTGAATGATAAAAGCAACGGAGAGGAAAAGAAAACAGACAGGTCATTCCCGATCATCGGTATTGGCGGCTCGGCAGGTTCTTTCAAAGCGTTAGAACGCTTCTTCCTGCATATGCCGGTGGATACCGGGGTGGCTTTCATCATTATTATGCATCTCGACCCCAATCACACCATCAAAGTGTCGGAGTTATTTCAAAAGTATACAAGCATGCCTGTATTGCAGGCTGAAGACAACATGGAAGTTGAGAAGGATCATGTATATGTCATCCCGCCCAATAAAGATATGGGCATTCACGACCGGAAGCTGTTACTGTTAAATCATACTAAATCGGGCGGGCCGCAAATGCCGATCGATTATTTTTT
>JAQBOH010000171.1 GCA_028288125.1 Mucilaginibacter sp. | reverse complement strand
GGTGGCGCTTCAGGTTCGCTTGATGCATCAAATATGTTCAAACCTGCTTTAGCAAGGGGCGAGATACAATGTATTGGCGCTACTACACTGGATGAATACCGCCAGTATATTGAAAAAGACGGCGCTTTAGACCGTCGTTTTCAGAAAGTAATGGTTGAGCCGGCTACACCTGACGAAACCATCGAAATACTGAACCGAATAAAAGAGAAATACGAAGAACATCATGGGGTTACGTATACGCCCGAGGCAATAACCGCCTGCGTTACCTTAACCACCAGGTACATTACCGACCGGTTTTTACCGGATAAGGCAATAGATGCCCTGGATGAGTCGGGCTCACGCGTTCACTTAACCAATATCCATGTGCCGCAAAACATATTGGATATCGAGCAGAAGATCGAACAGATCAAGGTTGAAAAGAATAAAGTGGTTCGCAGCCAGAAATATGAGGAAGCGGCTAAACTGCGCGACACTGAAAAACATTTGCTCGAAGAACTGGAGCAAGCAAAAGCCATCTGGGAAACCGAAACAAAATCAAAACGATATACCGTTACCGAAGATAACGTTGCCGAAGTGGTATCCATGATGACCGGTATCCCGGTACAACGTGTTGGCCAGGCCGACAGCCACAAGCTGTTGAATATGGCCGAAACGGTTGGTAGTAAAGTAATTGGCCAGGAAGAAGCAATAAAGAAATTAACCCGTGCCATACAACGTACACGAGCCGGCTTAAAGGATCCAAAAAAACCAATCGGTTCGTTTATTTTTCTGGGCCCTACCGGTGTTGGTAAAACTGAGCTGGCTAAAGAGCTTTCACGGTTTATGTTTGACACCGAGGATGCGCTGATCCAGATAGATATGAGCGAATACATGGAAAAATTTGCTGTATCGCGATTGGTTGGAGCGCCTCCGGGCTACGTAGGTTACGAAGAAGGCGGACAGTTGACCGAAAAAGTACGCCGCAAACCTTACGCCGTAGTTTTACTGGATGAGATAGAAAAGGCCCACCCTGATGTATTTAATATCCTGTTACAGGTATTAGACGAAGGCCAGCTGACCGACTCATTGGGCCGCAAGGTTGATTTCAGGAATACGATCATCATCATGACCTCGAACATTGGCGCACGCCAGTTGAAAGATTTTGGCCAGGGTGTTGGTTTCACTACACTTGCCAAGACCACACAGGCTGATTCACATTCAAGAGGCGTAATAGAAAACGCGCTGAAACGTGCTTTCGCACCTGAGTTTTTGAACCGGATAGATGACGTGATCGTGTTTAATTCGTTAGGTAAAGAAGAAATATTCAAGATCATCGATATCGAGCTGGCCTACCTGTTTAACCGGGTACACCTGCTGGGTTATAAAATTGAATTGACACTTGCCGCCAAGGAGTTTATTGCCGACAAGGGCTATGATTCGCAATTCGGCGCACGCCCGCTAAAACGCGCGATCCAGAAATACCTGGAAGACCCAATCGCTGAAGAAATACTGAAAGGTGAGCTAAGCGAAGGCGATACCATGGAAATTGATTTCGACAAGGAAACCAACGAAATAAAGATCGTTGACAAAAACAAAGGCGAAAACAAAAAGCCCGAGAAAGAAGAAGAACAGAAATAAAGTAAATATTTGATAAAAAACCCGTCATATAAATAATATGACGGGTTTTTTTATGCGATATACCAAACTTAATCATTACAAATTTAATCTATACGAACTTTCATAACGATAAAAACAACTATATATTTCTTTAAACGGCCTTATTTTCTGGAACTTAATTAGATAGTTATCCTAAAAACAATTTTGATATTTAATTAGTTAATATTAGTTTTAGAAATAATACCTAAATCACTATAAATTAACCTATTTAATTCTTATCACAATGAAAAAACTGAGTCTAAAAAACTTAACTCTGCGGTTAAGTGTATGCCTTGTTGCTTTAACTACGGGGTTTATAATACATAGTTGTAAAAAAGACAACTCCAAAACAGAACCTGTAATAACTAACCCCGAAGTAGGCATAGCGAAGACGTGGTACGAAAGCGCATATCCGGTTACCGCAATTACCGATGGCAGGGCGCTTAACAGAAGTTTAAACACTGCAAATAATTCCGCAGGCAGCAGCGCGTTTGATCTTAGTCAGCACATTAAGCCGGATTGGGCGCATGCGATTGCTTATACAAGACTTAACAAAAAAACAGTAGAGATACCCATTGATCCTTCAGTTGCAATGGGCATGGCGTTGAAAAACAACAATACCGGCCAGGAAGTTTATAAAAAGGAAAACAGTAAAAGCTCGTTTCTTTTGATCAATGACGGAAAAAAATACCATGCCTATATCATGACGATAATTGCTGATGACGCGTATCTTAAAAATGACAAAAACAAACTCGCGCGCAATAGCTACAGCAAACGCGATGCGGACTTTACCGGCGTATTGCTTTACCTTACACCAAAAGGAAAGTTTGTTAATAGCTATCAATACAAAAATGGAAAAGCCATTTACTCCGCATCGAAAAGCCAGACTGCCACGACACCAAAACAGGCAACCATTGGAGGTTCGAAGATACTTAGGAGGGAGTTGCAAACATGCACCGACTGGTACGCCGACTACTATATTGACAATGAGTACGCCTATACAGAGTATATCGGCACTACCTGCGATGAGATCACTACACTTGGCGATGGTTCCGGCGGTGGAGGCAGCGGTGGCGGATCGGGATCGAGTGCAGGCGATGATACCGGTTTTCTGCCTCCGGTGATGGTATCAGATCCAACTATTTTCGGTTTAGATGGCTCAAACGCTCAGGTTCCTGATGACAATTTCGATAATTATTTAAATTATATTTCAAGCCAGGGATTGTCGTTTTCCGATCCCGGAAACGGAACAGCTACGATTGATGGTGTTACATATCAGGGTGAATTTACATATATCTACGACGCTTCGGGTAACCTTGTAGCCAGTTATTTTAGCCCGGATGATTCGACCGGCCCGTTTCAAATGGGAATGGAATATAACCTTGGAAATCAAATGCCTGGGACAAACACGACAGCGGGCAGCATTCAGGATGTGGGATATGGCACTCCGGCAAGCTATCTTGGTAGCGGTAGTACGGTTGGTTATACAACGGCTACTGGTGGAGGTGTGAGCCCGGGTACTGCTACAAATAATATTTTTTCAGATCCTGACAATCCGATAGATGCCCCGGATGATCCATTTATCGATTTAGGAATAGGAGTTACAAATATTCCCGCCGATGTGCCACTAGTCGGAGGAAGATTGATAGCTGCAACAGTTGACCGGCGGCCGGCGCCTCCAGCAGTTCCGGAAGATATGACATATGGCACTAACGGAAATACGAATGGGATAAATTCAAGCGAAATCAACTTAAGCGATAACGCTTTATTTAATGCAATGGCTTCATTATTTCACAAATGTACATTTCTTGACCAAGGTGGCTTACAGCTTGTGGGCGACAAAATGATAAGTCAATTTAGAGCAAAGAGTGGAGGACAGTTTTCAGACCCGGTATTAAATCAACGAGTATCTGTAAGCAATGGGTACCAGAATTTTATTCAGCAAGCCGGTAACCAATTAAATGCAGCGTTACGAGGAGTCAATGGCGATTTGAGTCAAATAGGTACTATTACCATAAATACTCATCCTGTTTTTAACGGTACCTATAATAAATTTCATGGTTTGCAAATATTAATAAATGACACGGAATATACTGAAATCCAAATAAAAGATTACAATTATATAAACGGTCATTGGTCTGCTACGCTTGACATAACTATACATGATGATTTCGGTCTAGATAAAAACGATGCGCTAACCTATCAGACATTTCTTGGAGCAAATGTAGGATTCGCAGACTGGTGGTTATTACAACATACTAGAGGGTATGTTCCATTTGAAACAATTGTGCACCTAAGAGCAAGCGTTACGGCAAGCTTTTAATTAATTGAAAAGATTATGAAGTATTTAACTATATGCTTTGCCTTATTTATATCTCTTTGCAGCTGCCTGAATGCTGGAAGAAAGATGTCAGTAATTTCGCTTAGAATGATGGATACAGTTGTATCCTACAAAGACAACGGCAAAACTATATCGTCCAACAAATTTGAATATTTTCTAATAAAGGACTATCGAAATAACCGTGAAAGTCAAGCCTACATTGATAACTTTTCAAAAAAAAATAAAAATCCCGAATTTAAAAAATATACATACTACCACATGATTTTTTATAAGGAATCGGATGAAACTAATATTGAAAGTATTAGGAGATATATTCAAGCTAAAGGCAACTTTTATCAGAATTTAGATGACTTAATTTATACATACGATTGGTATAATGGTAAATTTTTAGCAAGATATAAATTTGATAATGGTAAAATAATTGAATCAAAAAGCAGGGTTACAATTAAAAATGTGCCTATCCAAGCTGATTCTGTGAAGAATTAGAAAGCATTGTGTAATATTTGAAAAGACCGTCATACTTGCAGTGTGACGGTCTTTTTATGATTTGTGCAACAGTTTAAATTATTTCCCGCATGTAGCATTCAATCCTTTTTAGCCGTAATAACTTAAAAAGGACTTATATGCTTATGAAGTTACCCGTCTTGCTATTGCTCGTTCTGGTTCTATTCTATTGTTTCAACAAGGGTAGAGTAAAGCCAGTTGGTTCGCCAACGGCCTGTACCGATATTTTTGCCAGTATTGGTGTCCATTTTGTGGATAAGCAGGGACAGTCTATATCGGTTCAAAATTTTCAGGCTATAGATTTGCGCACCCGCTCATCTATAGGCCCTATGCTCGCGGGTTATGGCACATTGGTAAAAGGATATTACATCATAGCCGACGATGGCGACCTGTCGAAATTATTAACCGCTGGTGACGACATACAAGTATCGGGAACCGACCCCGCAACCAACCAAACAAAAACGGTCACAATAAAAATAGCCGGCGGCTGCACCTGCCATGTTTCGAAAATTTCCGGCGCTGATCAAATTACATTTGATTAATTTGAAAATGAATTCAGGCATCTTCAAATTACCCGATCTTCAAATTTTCAAATTAAACACGCCTCTCCACTTTATCATAAAAGCCGCCAAATGTGTTGGCTCTTACCCCTTCTTCATTTAAAAACTCACCTGGAAAACCCAGTTCAATCGCGCTGGCGTCATTTAACTTGCGGATATGGTCTTTGCTGAGCTGAACATCAATTGTTTTGAGGTTATCTTCAAGCTGGCTCAATTTGGTAGCGCCAACAATGGGGATAGAAGAAAAGCCCTGTTCAGTTGTCCATTTGAGGGCAACGTTTCCTGGCGAAACGCCTAGTTCATCAGCAATAGCTATAACAGCTTTGGTAATTTTCGTACTGCGGTCGTCCAAACGCTTGCTTTCAGGCTTTATACGGCCATGCTCGCCGCGCAGGTATTTACCTGTCAGCACGCCACCGCCAAGCGGCGCCCAGGGCGTAACGGTCATCCCAAAGTGTTTGGCCATAGGTATTAATTCCCGTTCGGGTGTACGGGCGATCAGGCTGTACTCAACCTGCAATGCCACAAATTGGCTCCAGCCCATTAATTCGGCCAGGGTATTACCTTTGGAAACGACCCAGGCAGGCGTATCGCTGATGGCCGCATAGTTTACCTTTCCCTGCCTGATCAGGTCATCCATTCCACGCAGAACCTCATCGATAGGCGTCAAATCATCCCAAATATGCAGATATAGGATATCTATAAAATCTGTCTTTAAGCGTCTCAGGCTTTCCTCAACACTCCGCACCATGTTTTTGCGGCTATTGCCCGACGCATTGGGATTTGTGGTGTTATCCTTCAGCGTATATTTGGTTGCCACCACAAAGTAATCACGGTCGTGGTGACTAAGGTACTCCCCGATTATTTTTTCGCTCGTTCCCAGCTTATAAACATTTGCCGTATCGATAAAGTTGCCGCCTACATTTGCGAAACTGTCCATAATGGCAAAGCTGGTATCCTTGTCGGCGCCCCAGCCGGCTTCGGTACCAAAACCCATAGTACCCAGGCATAGTTCCGAAACTTTAAGGCCCGAGCGGCCTAATAATTTATATTTCATGAGGTTAATGTTTTGAATTGAAACAAATATCCCTTTTAAAAGCGGAAAGCAGAAAGCTAAAAGCAAAAAGCTCATCATATTACTTTAACTCAGCCAAACCCTTGAAAAATATATCTGAAACAATATTACAGTGCGCTTGTAATTATTTAAAATACAGTCAATGAAGATCATCAATATCCACAGAAAAATAACCATAGGCGAATTGTATGCCTTATTGCAGGAAAAGCTTAACCCGCAGTTTCATCAGCAAAGGGAAAGCGATATAAGCTTTAACATTGAAAATGCGGGCACTTTTGTGGAAATTAACCAGCCGGCGCTTTATGAAGAATATTTATTCAGGATAGCGATACAGGAAACAAAGTTGTTAATAACGAGGCAAGCAGATTACATCGACGATGTAAACGCGCTTACCATTGAATCAATTTTAAATGGCTTGTTTGAAGAACTGGCCGGCGACACAGGGATTACCTTTGTTTTGGAAGGGTAATTGTGAAATTTCGGATGTCGAATGTTCGATTTTTCACAATTGTTTATTTTCAATGACGTTCAAGAAGGCTTCGCCGTTTCGGATTTAATTAATATTTAGTTGGGAAATGTTCAAGCTTTTAGCTTTCGCCTTTGCTTTTAGCATAACTACCCGTTTATCCAGCTAAACTTATACTCCAGCATCGGGTTTTTCATACGTTCGGCTACACGCAGTAAACGGTTAGGCAGATTCATGATGTAATCCCGGGCTTTTTCGCCGGTTTCATTCAGATCGGCAATGCTTTCGATATGCCAGTCCTCGATAAGTTCCTTTAAAATATCAACGTAGTCAATAGCCGTATAAATACCCAGCCGTTGTGCCGCGTCGGTAAAATGGCCAAAGGTTTGGCCCAGCTTTAAGCCTACTTCACGTAAAAAGTGAGCCGGCATAACTATTTTTTTGCGCATCATATCCTCAAAGGCCACCATAGCTTCGTTGGGATCAACTTCAAATATCTTTTCGATAAAATATTTATATGCTTTAGCATGCCTTGCCTCGTCGCTCGCTATTACGCCGCACATTTTTGACAATAATGTATCGCCGTCTTTTTTTGCCTGCGAAGCCACACGGCGGTGAGAAACGTTTGTAGCCAGTTCCTGGAAAGAGGTATATATAAAATTGCGGTACGGATCGTGCCCGGTACCGATATCAAATCCGTCGGAAATTAAATATTGGGTAGATACCTCCATCATGCGCATATTTACCCGGCCCGAAAGGTATAAGTATTTGTTGAGCAGGTCGCCGTGGCGATTTTCTTCGCTTGTCCAGTGCCTGGTCCATTTCATCCAGCCGCCTTCTTCGTCCTTTGAGATACCTTCAACCATGGTTAACCATGATTCATAGGTAGGCAAAGCTTCCTCGGTAATGGTATCGCCTATTAAAACAGCAATCAGGTCGTATGATAATCCCTGCGCGCTCTCCTGCATTTCTTTGATCTCGCTGAAAAAAGTATCACGTGATGAATCCGGTAAAAAATCGGACGGTTGCCAGATAGTGTCAATGGGCTTTAAATATTCATGCATTTTTTCGAGCATGAACTTTTCAATATGGCTCATTACTTCCCGGCGTTTTTCCTCAAAAAATAGCATTGGCTTTTAGTATTATATATTATTTGGAGCTTGCACCAGTATCCGTGAGGATCATTCCCGGCTAATAAACTTTGTGTAAAGGTAACGATTAAAAACAAAAATAGTTCTATCATTTTTGTTTAGCAAATCAACTTTCAGATAGGAGATTAGAGATCAGTGATCGGAGATTAGACATCCCGTTAACCTTCTTTAGTATCCCATTTAAAACAAAAAAGCCCGTGAACATACTGATCACGGGCTACTTTAAGATTTGGCACCGACCTACTCTCCCATGTTTTACCGCAGTACCCCCGATAGCTATCGGGGCGGCTCTGGCGGGCTTGACTTCTCTGTCCGGTCCTGATAACTATCGGAAGGGAAGAGGCGGAGCACCGCCACGCTTATAAAACAAGAAAGCCCGTGAACATAATGATCACGGGCTGCTTTAAGATTTGGCACCGACCTACTCTCCCACGTTTTACCGCAGTACCATCGGCTCTGGCGGGCTTGACTTCTCTGTTCGGAATGGGAAGAGGTAGACACCGCCGATATAGGCACCTGAATATTTTA
>JAQBOH010000153.1 GCA_028288125.1 Mucilaginibacter sp. | reverse complement strand
TATGAAGCAAACACCCGGCGTATCGGGCAAATTGTTTCATGCGCTGGGGCGGAACGGCATAAACGTAAGGGCTATCGCGCAGGGGTCGTCCGAGTATAATATTTCGGTTATTATATCCGAACATGATCTCGCCAAAGCATTGAACGCCGTACACGATGCTTTTTTTGTACAGCTCACCAAAACGCTGCACGCCTTTTGTTTAGGAACAGGCAATATCGGGCAAACGCTTTTCAGGCAGCTTAACGCGCACAGCGAATATTTACAGCAGCATAATGGTATCCAGGTAAAAATTGCAGGTATCAGCAATACCCGGAAAATGATATTTAACACCGACGGCATATCGCTTGATAGCTGGCAGGATGACCTGGCCGCCTCGCATGAATCTGCCGAACTGAATGAATTTATTGAGCGCATGAAAAGCATGAACCTGCCGAACTGCGTGTTTATCGATAATACCGCCAGCCCGAAACCGGTTGAAGTTTACGAGGAAGTTTTTAAATCGAACATATCCGTCATTACCTGCAATAAGATCGGCAATTCGGCATCATACAAGCAATACAAAACCTTTCATGATGCCGCCAAACAGCATGGCGTTGATTTCTTTTACGAAACAAATGTGGGCGCCGGATTACCGATTATCCGTACCCTGAAAGACCTGATGAACAGCGGCGATAGGATCATGAAGATAGAGGCCATCCTGTCGGGGACCATTTCGTTTATCTTTAATAATTTCAAAGGCAACGCCAATTTCCATGATATAGTAAAGCTGGCCCAGGAAAGAGGCTATACAGAACCCGATCCGCGGGATGACCTGCGGGGGACGGACTTTATGCGCAAAATGCTGATCCTTGCACGTGATGCAGGTTACCCGATGGAAGCCGCGGATGTACAAATTGAAAGCATCTTACCAAAAGCATGCCTGGAGGCGCAAACCGTTGAGGATTTTTATTCGGCATTAAAAGCTGAAGATGCCTTTTTTACTCGATTAAAAAACAAGGCTGAAGCCGGTAAAAAGGTATTGCGCTATATTGGCAAACTAGAAGATGGCAAAGCGGCGATCACCCTGCAGATGGTAGATGAAGACCATCCTTTTTACACCTTATCGGGAAGTGATAACATCATATCATTCACCACCGACCGGTACAAGGAGCGCCCGCTGGTAGTTAAAGGCCCCGGCGCAGGCGCCGAGGTTACGGCTGCCGGTGTATTTGCCGATCTGATAAATATTGGAGCATAATATGGAAAACAGTATACAAGATATAAATCAGCCGGTAGCGCCAATAAGCAGTTTAACCGGGCAAAGCATAAAGGTATTCGCCCCGGCTACTGTCGCCAACGTGGTTTGCGGCTTTGACGTGCTGGGTTTCGCGGTTAACGAGCCAGGCGACGAAGTGATCATGCGGGTTACCGGCAAACCCGGCATTACCATCAGTAAAATCACCGGCGATGACGGTCGCCTGCCGCTTGATCCTGCTAAAAACACGGTCAGCGTAAGCGTTCAGCATTATTTAAAAAGCGTAGGCCGGACAAACATCGGGCTGGATATTGAGCTGCATAAGAAAATGCCGATCGGCAGCGGCCTGGGGTCGAGTTCGGCAAGCACGGTGGCTGGTTTGTTCGCGATAAAAACTTTGCTGGGCGACAATGCTGATCCTGCCAAACTACTACCTTTTGCCATGAAAGGCGAGGAAATGGCCTGCGGTCATGGTCATGCGGATAATGTCGCCCCGGCCCTGCTGGGCGGCTTTGTGCTGATACGCAGCTACGACCCGCTCGAAGTGGTACGCCTGCCCCACCCCGCGGGTTTGTATTGCACGATAGTATTCCCTGACGTAGATGTGCCTACACGCGAAGCCAGGGAGATCATCCGGAATAAAATATTAATGAAAGACGCTGTTACCCAATGGGGAAATATTGCCGGCCTTGTAAGCGGCCTGTTTATGCAGGATATCGATCTGATGGGCCGCAGCATGAAGGACATTTTGGTTGAACCCGTACGTTCCATGCTGATACCCGATTTTTACCGGATGCGCGAAATGGCCATGGAACTGGGCGCGGTAAGCTTCGGCATATCAGGCTCAGGCCCGTCGGTTTTTGCTTTTACAAAAAATGAAGATACAGCAAAGCGCATTACGCAAAAATTACAGCAGCACCTAACAAGCTTAAAAATAGGATCGAATACGTATGTATCGACCATTAACGACCAGGGACCGAAGGTGTTATAGGCCCAACCCTCCCCGGCAGGGAGGGCTTTTAGGAAAATATTAATTAAAGACAAATAAAGTCTCCCCTGCCGGGGGAGATTTAGAGGGGGCTAATACCAAATGCAATTCTACAGTACCAACAACCCGTCCACCCGCGTATCCTTTAAGGAAGCGGTTTTTAATAGTATGCCGCAGGACAAGGGGCTTTATATGCCTCTTGACATCCCAATGCTGGATGATAAATTCATCAACAATCTCGATGAATACAGCCTGCCCGAAATTGCCTTCCATGTAGCCAAAAACTTATTGGGTGATGATATTCCTGGTGATGATTTGCAACGCATTATAATTGACGCCATTAACTTCCTTGCGCCAGTCGTCAAACTGGAAGATAATGTGTCTATACTGGAGCTTTTTCATGGCCCTTCGCTTGCGTTTAAGGATTTTGGCGCCAGGTTTATGAGCCGGATTATGGCATACTTCCTTGAAAAAGGCGAAAAGCAACTGGATGTGCTGGTAGCCACCTCCGGTGATACCGGCGGCGCGGTGGCTTTAGGCTTCCTTGGTGTGCCCAATACACGGGTGACAATATTATACCCTAAGGGCAAGGTAAGTGAAATACAGGAACTGCAATTAACTACAAACGGACAGAATATCCGAGCTGTTGAGATTGACGGCACTTTTGATGACTGCCAGGCATTGGTTAAGCAGGCTTTTACCGATGCAGAGCTAAATGGAAAATTGAGGTTAACATCGGCTAACTCAATCAATATTGCCCGGCTTATCCCGCAAACATTTTATTACTTCGGTGCATACGCGCAGTTGTTAAAACAGGGGATCAATAAAGTGGTCTTTTCTGTACCCAGCGGCAACTTCGGCAATATCGGCGCGGGTTTACTGGCCTGGAAAATGGGTTTGCCGGTTGACCATTTTATAGCCGCGACAAATGTAAACGACACAGTGCCGGAATTTTTAAGAACCGGAGTTTACCAGCCAAAGCCGTCTGTCGCAACGCTCTCAAACGCCATGGATGTTGGCGACCCAAGCAACTGGGTGCGCATAGCTGACCTGTTTAAGAACGATATAACCGCATTGAAAAACCTTGTTACCGGCTATAGCTATGATGATGAGGAAACCATGGCAGCTATAAAGTTCATCTTTGATAATTACAACTATGTCGCCTGTCCGCATACCGCTATCGCTTGGCAGGCCTTACGGGATTGGCAGCAGGATAATTTAAGACCGAATGTAGCCGGTGTGTTTTTATCAACCGCACACCCATGTAAATTCCCGGATGTTTACCCGGAGAGTATTTCCCGTAAAATTGATATTCCTGAACAGGTTAAGGCATTGACGAAAAAGGATAAACATTTTGTGGCGTTAGGCAA
>JAQBOH010000135.1 GCA_028288125.1 Mucilaginibacter sp. | reverse complement strand
AGGCGGCAACCGTGCACCGCGAAAATAAGGATTATTCAGAAGTACAGATCAGCTCGCTGATCTCGATAAAAACCGGCGGCTGTCCTGAAGATTGCGCGTATTGCCCGCAGGCCGCACGCTATAATACTGGCGTAGACGTACATGCCATTATGCCTAAAGAAGAAGTGATTGCGACGGCACAAAAAGCCAAAGCAGGAGGCGCATCGAGATTGTGCATGGGCGCTGCATGGCGCGAGGTAAGGGACAACCGCGATTTTGATAAGGTAATTGAGATGGTAAAAGCGGTAAATGAGCTGGATATGGAAGTTTGCTGCACGCTCGGCATGCTCACCGAATCGCAGGCCCAGCGGCTGGCGGATGCTGGTTTGTATGCGTACAATCATAACCTGGATACTTCAGAAGAAGATTATAAAAGAATAATTACTACTCGTACGTACGATGAACGTTTAAAAACATTGGAGCATGTACGCAAAGCAAAAATCACGGTTTGCAGCGGCGGTATCATCGGCTTGGGTGAGACGGTAGAAGACCGGATATCCATGCTGAAAACCTTATCCAACCTGCCTAAACATCCTGAATCGGTACCTATTAACGCCCTTGTGCCTGTACAGGGAACGCCACTGGCTGATCAGCCACGGGTATCTGTTTGGGATATGGTACGCATGATAGCTACAACCCGGATCATTATGCCAAAAACAGTAGTGCGACTTTCGGCGGGCCGTACAGAGATGACGCTCGTTGAGCAGGCCTTTTGCTTTATGGCGGGCGCTAACTCTATTTTCGCCGGTGAGAAATTATTGACTACGCCAAACCCGTCGTTTGATACCGATATGGCTATGTTTGAACTGCTGGGCCTGACTCCGAGGAAGGCGTTTAAGAATGGCAGGGCAGGCGAGATAACGCCAGACAAAGTTTTAGCGTAAAGCTGTTGTACAGACGCAATGCATTGCGTCTGTACAACAGCTACACTACACTTTTACGCCCATTAATGCGCGCCAAGCCCAGCGGGTGAGGGGGTTAAAACCGTTCCAGCTTTTTACAAAATCAATTACGCCGGCAAGGCCGATCTCAGTAAATTTGGTTTTGTAATTTTTTAACGCGATCTCATAAACTTCATCGGGCTTTGTTAAACCTATTCGCTGATAAATTTCCTTTTTGACATATAGTTTCCTGATAAAATAAATATTAAACAGGATGACAAAGCTATAAATGGTACGTTTAAAAAATCCTGCATTATCGCTGTAGCGTTTCAGCAAACTTTTGGTAAAATGGATATGCCGGCCTTCTTCAATGCTATGCAAATCAAAGACTTTTCTCAAAACGAGGTAAGATGCCGGAAATTTACGGGTTTTGTCACCATAGGTATCTGTAATTAACTCGATTGAAAGACTACCCATAAACAGGAAATCAACCGGCAGAAACTTAGCAGTGAATAAACCTATCCAGCGTTGTATCCGCGAAGGTTTTATAGGTTTCCCATTTAGCTTCCGGATGGCTTGTTCAAACATTTCCTGGTGGCGGTATTCTTCAATTAATTCGCGTAACAGGAAACGGTATATTACATCACCAGGCTGAAGCGTAAGAATATACTTGCTCATAAAAAGGCAAAATAGCCCTTCGCCCCAGGCGTATGAAAATAGCACTTGTACAATTTCGTGCCGGCCCAATTCTATTTTTTGAATGTCGGTAAGATTATTATATAAGGGCAGACCTTCTAAGGAATTTAACTTTTCAGGCAGGAATACTTCGCCCGGTTTAAGCTCTTCCAACCATGGCACATAAGTTTCCGGCATTAGCGGCCGTTCCTTACTGATTGTGATCAAACGTTCAACTTCTGCATCATCCATAAATTTTCCCTCGCTTTATACTACGTGGGTAAACTGTAAACCGTTGCTAACGAATATGCAGCTTCGATCGAAGCTTCATACCGCAAATAATTGTCCAAAGTCTTTAAACGACTTAAATTCAAGCGCGTTGCCCGAAGGGTCCATGAAAAATAAGGTAGCCTGTTCGCCCGGAAGGCCTTTAAATCGAATATAAGGCTCAATAACGAATTTTATATTGTGACTTTTTAATCTTTTCTCCAACTCGTGCCACTGTTCCCATTCCAATACAACGCCATAATGCGGAACCGGAACATCGTGACCGTCAACCGGGTTAAAATGATGCTCCGTTTTTTCTGCGGGCCGTGGTTTTAAATGAATAACAAACTGGTGGCCATATAAATTAAAGTCTGTCCAAATATCCGAACTGCGGCCTTCACCGCAGCCTAAAACTTCCCTATAGAATTTCCTGGCCTCTTCAAGATCATAAACCGGTACCGCTACGTGGAATGGCGTTAATTTGTTCATTGTTGAGTGTGTAATGTTTAAAATTGTAACGTTGCAGAGCTGAATGTGATTTAGAAAATTTAATATTTACCGTTTCAACTTTCAGCCAAATTATTTCACTGTGTATCTGAACAGCTGCCGGCCCAGGTTTCCATCTTTATCCCAGCCTTCTATGATGGCGCGATACGTTCCTTTGCCGTCGGCATTGAAAAATTCAAATGATGCGGCGCCCGTTTTATCGGTTGTGATGTTTGGGTTCCAATAAATCGTGCTGCGGGTATCGGTTTGCGTGGTCTGCGATGCTTTTGGTACTGTATACCGGGGCAAATAAAATGTCCGGATAGCTGCATATCCTTTTGGTGTAATGGTTATTTCATTTTTTTGCGGAATCAGGTCCTTTAGTTCCTGCAAGCTAATTTTCTTCCCTTCAGGGGCTTTCTTCATATTAATCACAATCGCTCCGTTTGTGCCATATGCGCTGTTTATAAGTCCTAATTCATCTTTGGTAAATATTTCTATTGATTCAACGTCGGTAGCGTTTACAGAGGTTAATGTATTGACATCAACAGGCATACCCCTCAGAAAAACCTGTGCCGGCACACGTTTTCCCTGGCTATAATCGCGGGCCACATAAAAATTGTTCTGGTCAAAGGTCATTCCCATTGCAAGCGTCATTAAACCGGTTAAAACGTTAGGGAAATCGTTTAATTGACTGCTGTGAATGAGGTGATCGGGCTCGCTGCTTAAACTTGTCAGGGCGCCGAAATCTTTATGAGAAACGGTTTTTACTATTCTGGTGTCTTTTATCACCACTTCTTTCAGCGTATGTGTGCTGTTAAATTTAGCTTTACTGTTTTTTAAATAGGCGCTAAGTGTACTGTCAATATTTAAAATTTCGTCTGGCGCATTAAAGTTAACGCCAATTTTTTGGTAAGAACCTCCGTCGACAGTCAACGCCAGGTCGCTGGACCGCGGATTGTTACGGGCGCTTATAACCACTTTCGAAGAATCTGAAAACACCAGCCCCGAAAATTTAAAACGGCCGTCGGCATTAGTCACCGCGTTTGCAGAATAATTTTTATCGGGTATAAGCAACCTAACGTTGCCGTTTTTAATTGGAATACCATTAGAGCCCCGCAGTGTGCCCGAAATATCAATACCAAGTTCAGGGGCAAAGCTTATAGCCGGAAACTTGTTGTTCATAATACCTTCATACGAAAAGCGGCGATATCCCTGGGTTTGCAACAACACGTCAAGATCCGCCGCAGCCTTTTCATTCGGGTGATTAAAATAATAATTTGGCTTTTCAATATAGCCTTTTATATCAGACGTTAACAGCAGATTGGTTAGGATCGTCGTTTCAGCATCTTCATCAAATGGAACCTTTGAATCGTCAATAACCGATACCGAAAAATTGCCGTCAACAGGCAGCCCATTGCTTTTTGCGATTAAATCTAATCGTACTTTTTGCCTGGTGAGGTAAGACGGTTTATCGCTTGTTAACGAAATGTTTAGCATATCGTTATGCTGTATAAAGGCTATCCGTTCACTTAGCGGCTCGCCCTCGTCTGAAAAAAGTGTTACCTGGGCAATCCCGGTCGGGAATTTACTTTTCGGGATAGCGGCACTGTAAATCAGGTCATGCAGCTGGGTTTGCGCGGCATAGCAAATTACACCGCCTGATTTTCCCAAAATATAAAAGGTCTTTCCCTCATAAGCCTTAAAAAATGACGCATCGGTTTGCAGCTTCAATCGCAAAACGTCAGGATCGCTGGTATCGAGCCCTAAAACTATTCCGCCGGTTTGTATTTTGGGCAGGTTGGGCTGGGCAGTCGATCCATCCGCAAATGTCACCTTTGCAGTATACGTTTTACCATCGGCAGGCGTAAAAGCGAATACGCCCATTCCCAGGTGCGACGATGTAAACTCGGCAGCAACGTTGTTATCATTGTCTGTAATGGTACCCTTTACATCAATGCCCAAACCATCTGGTTTTACAGCTTTGAATGCCATTTTGGTTCGAATACCGACGAGCAGCTGGCCGCCTTCAGGAAAAAATTGTATATCGTTTGGCCGGGCAATGGACTTTAAAGGAAAGACGCTGGTAAACTGCTTGCGGTTGCCATTATCTATAACAGTAACCATTGTGGCGGAGTCTAAGTGGTAGTTCTTTACATTGGTAAAGCTGATGGTTATAAAACCATTTTTATCGGTTACGCCTTTCCCTTTGATTATTGTTTCATCATCTTTTTCTATACTCCATGTTACCTTTTTGTCGCTGAAAGGGGTTCCTTCATCATTTTTATAATATATCGCTGCAGCTATTCTTGTGGTTTTATTTTCGGCCGAGCTTTTTAGAGATATCTGTGTTGAGATGTTATTATTGATGGCATCGCCAATAGTTATATTTTTATTAAAAAAATATCCCGGATCCGAATTGTTCATCCAGGTGGTATAGGCTATCACCCTGTAGTTCCCTTTTTTGTAGTTAAACGGTGAGAGTGGGATGCTACTCCAGGCGACGCTGTTTTTTACTTGTAGCCGTAACGATTGAATCAGGGAGTCGCGGGGGCCTAATATATCAACGTTAATGATTTTGCTTAATGGCGAAGGTTGGTGACGATCAATTGTCAAATAGGCTTTGAACCAAATGGTATCGCCTACGGCGTAGTAAGGTTTATCGAAGTGCAGGTAAACCTTTTCGGTCGGATAGTCATTATAAAGCTTGGCTGTTTTGGCCATGATCCTGTTTAAAACAGAAACGTCGCTCTGCGCGGATGCCGGTAAATAACAAATTAAAATAGTTAATAATATAAATGCGATCTTTAAAATCTTCATGAAAGTGGATTGACCTGGCTTGTAGCGGGCTAATATAGCCGATTGGGATTTAAATATGTTAAAAGATGCCTGGATTTAACATATTTTAAACAAAATCGTTACCTGACAACCAATTGCAAAGTGTTCCTGCTGATTTGTTCGAGCAGGATTGTTTTACCATCGGTAAGCTCCTTTAGGTAACCGGTTGTATAATGTCGTATGGTCATCAGGGTTAAGCCATCATTATATTTCACATTAAATTCGCTTTCCAGGCCAGACAAGAGTTTTTCAAACCACCCTTCGTTAAAATCAATACACACAGTAAAGCTTAAGGCCGAGGTCTGCATCATGTTTACTTTCACGCGGTCTTGCGCAAACAACCCAAATACCCCGCTCAGGTGCATTTCCGAAATAAACGAATAGTCTTTTGCTGATATCGAAAGCAACACCTGGTTTTGTTTAAGGATGATAACCGGCTTTGAAAAGGTATTAATACCATCTTCCTTGATTACAGTTCCGGGTGCGTCAGGGTCATTGAATGGCTTTACAAGTAACGGGATCTTCGCATTCCGGAGCGGTTTAATGGTTTTCGGATGTATTACGCTTGCCCCGTAATAGGTCATTTCGATCGCTTCAGTATATGAGAGCTCGTCAAATTTTACGGTATCCTTAAAAAATTTAGGATCAGCATTTAGTATGCCCGGCACATCCTTCCAGGTGGTTACTGACTCGGCGTCCAGGCAGGCGGCAAATATCGAGGCGGTATAGTCTGAACCTTCCCGGCCAAGGGTAGTTGTAAAGTTTTCGGATGTACCGCCTAAAAACCCTTGCGTTATTACAATGTCTTTTTGTAAAAATCCTGGTAGGTCCTTACTGATGCTTGCGCGTGTTTTATCCCATTGCACTGTCCCTTCACGATACGTATTATCGGTATGGATATATCCGCGCACGTCAACCCACCGACTTTTCAATCCGGTTTTGTTCAAATAGGCAGCTACGATCCGGGTAGATACCAGTTCGCCAATCGAAACAATCTGGTCGTAAATAAAGTCATGGTTGTTATGAGGTTCTTCTTCAATAATCCAGTCGATCTCCACGAAAGTGTTGGTTACTTCATCAAACACCGGATCAGAGGGTTCAAAGAGTTTATCAATTATCGAATAATGATAGGCCTTTATCCCGTCGAAAATAGCATTCACTTCGCCAGACTGTTCGATATAAGCTTTTGTCAGTTTTTCGAGCGCATTGGTCGTTTTGCCCATGGCCGAAACCACGACCAGCAACTGACTGCCGGCATACCTTTTAACTAAATTAGCCAGGTTAACCAGCCCATTCGCATCTTTTACGGAGGCCCCTCCGAATTTAAAAACAAGCATTATTTGATGATGGAATAATTATAAGTTAATAGTTGCCAATTGCTCTTTTGACAGCGAGGCATTAAGCCATCCTGCTTCAACATTCGCCTCATACTTTTTATAAAAATCAATTGCCGGCTGGTTCCAGTCGAGTACTTGCCATACCATGCCGCTAAAACCAAGCTCTCTGGCCTCGCGAATGAGCCGGTTGAACAGCAGTTTGCCAAAGCCCTTGCCGCGCATAGGCTCGGTGACAATCAAGTCTTCAAGGTACATCCGGCACCCTTTCCAGGTGGAATAACGAACGTAATATAAGGCAAAGCCTATAATCAAACCATCAACTTCGGCAACAAAGGCCTTCCATACCGGCTTATTGCCAAAACCGGCATCTTCAAATTCCTCCGTAGTTACTGTAACTTCCTGCGGCGCCCGCTCAAAAAGTGCCAGCTCATTTACCAACTCCAGCAACCGGTTACAATCTTCTTTTCTAGCTTCTCTTATTTTAATGTTCATTCGTTCAATTGTTCATTAGTTCATTGGTAGAACGATTCAAATTTCTATCGACTCACAGGTGTGTTAAATCCCAAACGGCGATAGCTCTCTTGAGCACCGTTAAAAATAAACAACCGCGAAAAATCGAACGCCCGAAGTCATTCTCAGTTATTTTTCCAGTGCTTAATCACTCTTTGCCCAAAAATAGTGCTTCCGAGTCGCACCATCGTACTGCCCTGTTCAATGGCCACTTTATAATCGGACGACATGCCCATCGAGAGCGTATCAAAAGCCGCGTCCTTTCTAAAAAAACTTTGTTTTATGCCGTCAAAAAAAGTTTTTAGCTCATAATACTCGTCCTTTATTTGTTTCTCGTTATCGGTATTTGTGGCGATGCCCATCAGTCCGCGGATACGGATATTGTTTAATTCACTAACTTCTTCATTCCGAAGCAATTCAATTGCTTCATCAAAGCCGAGGCCGTATTTGGTTTCCTCGTCAGCGATATATATTTGCAGCAGGCAATCAATTACCCTTTTGTGTTTTGCCGCATGTTTATTGATCTCCTGTAAAAGCTTCAAACTATCAACTGACTGTATCATGCCGATAAAAGGCGCAATATACTTTACCTTGTTACTTTGCAGGTGGCCAATCAGGTGCCATTGAATATCTGCCGGTAAGTGTTCGTGCTTTTCGAGCAATTCCTGCACCATGTTTTCGCCAAATAAACGCTGACCGGCATCATAAGCTTGTTTAATATCCTCAACAGGTTTGGTTTTAGATACGGCAATAAGGGACACTTTTTTGCCGGCGGTTTCGTTTTTTAAGCTTTTGATATTATCTGCAATGCTCATTTATCCGTAAATTTGCTTAATTATGAGCCGCTAAATTACAGAATGCTAAAATATATCACCCTGTTTTTTTCAGTATCGTTTTTTTTATCGGCCTGTAAGTCGGATAAAACTCCTGACGGTATTATCAATCAAGGCCGGATGGCCAGCCTGCTGACCGAAGTTCACCTGGTGGATGGAAGGTTGTACCTGGTTAAGCAGGAGTCAGATAGCCTGTACAAATATGGCACGGGCAGATATGTTGCTTTATTTAAAAAATACCATACAGATTCAGTTCAATTTAGAAAAAGCATGAATTACTATGCCACCCAACCGCTTGCATTGCAAAAAATGTATGACCAGGTTGCGCTCAACCTGAAGAAAAAAACCGACTCCCTGAATAAACTACAATTTAAACAGAATGCTTTACCCAAATAACAGCGCAGATAAGCTGGGTTTTACCGAGGTAAAGGAACTGATAAAAGCACATTGCCTGAGTGAAATGGGCCGTCAAATGGTCGACAGGATACAGGTGATGAATAATTTCGACCAGATACGTAAGTTTCTGAGCCAGGCCAATGAGTTTAAAAACATACTAGAGAATGATGCTGCTTTACCCATCCATCATTTTTTTGATATCAAGTCGCTGGCCAATAAAGCAAAGATTGAAGGCGCATTTTTAAGTGAAGACGAATTTTACCAGGTGCAAGCCTCATTAACCACAGTATTTGCCGTTATTGGTTATTTTAACGAGCGCGAAGGCCAATACCCCAACCTGGAGGCGCTATTTGAACACCTGCCGATTGAAAAAACTATCCTTAAAAAAATCGATCTCGTCCTGGATCAAAAAGGAAGGATAAGGCCAAATGCTTCGCGAGACCTATTGGATATAACTTTGGGCATAGCCAAAGCCGAACAGGAGGCGCGGAAGAAAATTGACCAGGTATTTAAAAATGCTTCCGCCAATGGATGGACAGCTGACGGATCGTTAACCGTGCGTGATGGCCGGCTTTGTATCCCGTTATTGGCTGAAAACAAGCGAAAGCTTAAAGGCTTTATTCATGACGAATCGTCATCGGGTCAAACTGTTTACATCGAACCGGAAGAGGTTTTTACCCTGAATAATCGTATCCGTGACCTTGAATTTGAGCGCAGGCGCGAGATCATTAAAATACTAACCGGTTTAACGACTGAATTAAGGCCGTATGTGCCTTTATTATTGTCGTACCATTCCCTGCTAACCAAGCTTGACTTTGTAAGGGCCAAAGCCCTTTTTGCCATTGATATTGAAGCCGAAATGCCGGTGGTAATAGATGAGCCACGGTTTTCGCTGACCAATGCCCGTCACCCATTGCTGTATTTGAATTTCAAGAAAGAGCAGAAGACGGTTGTGCCTTTAAATGTACGGATCGACGACCAGACGCGCATCATAGTGGTTTCGGGGCCAAACGCGGGCGGTAAGTCGGTATGCATGAAAACGGTCGGGCTGTTGCAAATGATGGTACAGGCCGGATTATTAATATCAGCCGCGGAAGCGAGCACGGTTGGTGTTTTTAAGCAACTGTTCGTTGATATCGGTGATGATCAGTCAATCGAAAGTGACCTGAGTACATACAGCGCCCACCTGTCGAAAATGAAAAACTTCGTGGAGCAGGCTAATGGGAAAACGCTGGTACTGATAGATGAATTTGGAACCGGTACCGACCCGCAATTTGGCGGGCCGATCGCCGAAGCCGTACTGGAATCGCTGAACCATAAAAAGGTGAGAGGAATGGTGACTACACATTACTCAAATCTTAAAATATTTGCCAGCCATACTGAGGGCCTCGAAAACGCATCCATGCTATTTAACAATGTAGAAATGCAGCCGTTGTACATGCTGGAAGTTGGTAAACCCGGCAGCTCGTATGCTTTTGAGATCGCCCAAAAAATCGGCTTGCCTCAAAATGTACTCAACCTGGCAAAAAACAAGATAAGCGCCGGGCAAAAAAAAGTGGATACTTTGCTGGTTGACCTGGAGCGGGAGAAAAAAGAGATTTTCGATACTAAAGTTAAACTGGAGAAACAGCAAAGGCGGGTGAATGAACTGCTGGCTGAAAACGAAAAGCTAAAAACTTATTTTGAAGAAAATAAAAAGACGCTGATAAAAGATGCCAAAGAAGAGGCAAAAAGCATTATTTTAAATGCCAACAAGCTGGTTGAAAACACGATATCGGAAATTAAGAGCAGCAACGCCGATAAAGAAAAAACACGCGGCCTGCGTGAAATCTTAAATAATGAGTTGCAAAAGAATACAGTGAAACCTGACGCTGTTAAGCATGCGCCGACCAACGATGAACTAAAGCCCGGCGATTGGGTAAAACTTACTGACAGCGATACCACCGGCCAGGTTATTGAATTAATGAAAGATAATGTAGTAATTGCCATTGGGGATCTGCGTACTGTTGCCAAAAGAAAAAGAGTAATTAAGGTTGCAAAATCGACAGTTCCTAAAGAGGTGAGAAAAAGTTTTACCAGTCATACCAGCGACCTTGCCAGCTTTAGCCCCGAAATTGACGTGCGCGGCATGCGCACAGAGGATGCACTGAATTCAATCGAAAGATTGTTTGACCGCGCGTTGATGATGGGTTTTGGCAACCTGAAGATCATCCACGGAAAAGGGGATGGGATATTGCGTAAAATGATACGCCAATACCTAAAAAAATACGACCAGGTTGACCGCATGGAAGATGAGCATGCCGACAGGGGCGGGGACGGGATCACTTATGTATATTTGAAATAATGCCCCCTCTAAATCTCCCCCAGTTGGGGAGACTTAAAATTTGTGCTAATTGAAATAATTAAAATTCACGTATGAAGTTTAAATTCTTTACTATCAGCCTGTTTATCGCGATAAATTTTCAGTGCTCTGCACAGATCATTGTTAAGGCCAATGATCCGCACATCCATTACATGGGCCGTATTGCTATAAAAGATAGCGCCGCCGAGCTTTCATGGTCTGCCAGTTCTATCAAAATCAACTTTTATGGCACCGCTGTCAACGCTACTTTAAAAGATGAAAGATCAGATAATAACTATAACGTAGTTGTTGATGGAAAGGTAACGAGCATTCTTCATCCCGCTGCATCGAAAACGAATTACATCCTGGTATCCGGGTTAACGCCGGGCAAACACACGCTCGAATTGTTTAAGCGTACCGAATGGGCCATGGGTAAAACATGGTTTTACGGGTTTGAACTGAATAAGGGAAGTAAATTATTATCTCCACCGCCTACGCACAAACATAAAATTGAATACTTCGGCAACTCTATAACCTGCGGCTATGCCGATGAGGATACTACGGGAAAGGATCGGGGTACCAGTCCTTATGAAAACGGATACATCAGTTACGCAGCAATTACCGCGCGGCATTTTAATGCTGAATTCCACAATACTTCAAAAAGTGGTATCGGTGTTACCGTTAGCTGGTTCCCGCTGATCATGCCCGAAATGTATGATCGTTTAGACGCTACCGACCCCAACAGCAAATGGGATTTTTCAAAGTACACGCCGGACCTGGTTATCATCAACCTTTTCCAAAACGATTCGTGGATTGTGAAGATGCCAAACAATGAACAGTTTAAGACGCGTTTCGGGACTACGCCTCCCACGCCTGCATTTATCATTAGAGCCTACAGCAACTTTGTAAAAACCATCAGGGCTACCTATCCCAAAGCGCAGATCATTTGTCTATTAGGCAGTATGGACGCTACTAAACCCGGTTCGCCATGGCCGGGATATATTGAAGAGGCTGTGACCGGCTTACATGATAGAAAAATATTTACCCATTTTATCCCCTATAAAAACACAAACGGCCATCCCAGCGCCAAAGAGCAGCAGGCAATGGCTGAAAGCCTGATAGGGTTTATCGATCAGAGAATTAAATGGTAGGGGGGAGAGATTAGAACTGATGATTAGTCCGGAAGTCAGTAAAGTCCGGAAAGTCCGAAAGAAGCTGCAACTGACTTTCGACTAAAATAACTTTTAAGTTATATGGAAGAGATTGGTTGTAAATAGAGGTTTAACTAATCTCCAAACTCTAACCTTTAATCACTAACTCAAGTCTCAATATGTTCCCGCTCGTCGTCGTTTACTTTTTCACCAGCCTGTTGCTGTTCTTGTGATTGACCTGGCTCGCTTTCGTTATCGGCAGTGCCTTCCTGGTACGAATTTTCTCCTTTATGCGGCCTGTCGTTTACGCCATTGCCGCGTTCAGTTTTTTCGGGTTTCGGCATTTCACCCGTTATATTGCTGGGCTGCGCCTTGCTGTAATCGGGACGGCCGCCCTGGCCTTGTACTTTAAAATTGCTGTCTTCAGGATGTTCCTCTAAAGGCTCATTCCGCGCGAAGTATCCGTTTGAATAACCTGCATTTTGGGAAGGATTGTTTTTATCATCCCCGGCCGGTGTACGGTTGTTATGGCCGAAATTGTGCCCGCCCATAGCTTTTCCTTCCATCACCTCGCGATTGTTCGTATCACCGCGACGGCTTTCCAAATCATTTTCATCCAAATTAACATCGTCGTCAACGCGCCAGGCATTTGGTTTAGGATCGACTTGTTTTACATGACTATCCCTGTCATG
>JAQBOH010000134.1 GCA_028288125.1 Mucilaginibacter sp. | reverse complement strand
TATGAAAAAACCGGCATTGGTATATGCCGGTTCAACTAACTAATAACTGATCTTTAGAAAAATTTACTCACCACAAAAAAACGATTACCAAATGAAGCTGCTGTTAAGCTATCAACAAATTAGCTGCTGTTTATTTTTGCTTCAAACATTATCATCAGCTTTATTATATTTGCCAGCGCCTTCTACCAGGGGGCATACCATATATGGCTAAAAAGAAAACTGACGCGCCAAAGCATATTGCCGTCGTAACTAAAACCTCCTTATCATTCTTCGAAAAATATATCAATAATCCATCGCCGACCGGCTTTGAATGGCCCGGCCAGCAGCTTTGGCTGGATTATTTAAAACCCTATATCGACGATCATTACGTTGACAACTACGGCACCGCCGTTGGCATCATTAACAAGGATGCTGCCTATAAAGTGGTGATCGAGGCGCATGCCGATGAAATATCGTGGTTTGTAAATTACATCACCAGCGACGGGCTCATCTATGTGATCCGCAATGGCGGCTCCGATCACCAGATAGCACCTTCAAAGCGTGTGAATATCCATACGGATAAGGGCGTGATAAAAGCTGTATTCGGCTGGCCGGCTATCCATACGCGTACCGCGGGCGAAAAAGAAGAAGCGCCGACCCTTAAAAATATATTCCTGGATTGCGGCTGCACCACAAAGGAAGAGGTGGAAAACCTGGGTATTCACGTAGGCTGCGTAATCACCTACGAGGATGAGTTTATGGTGCTGAATAACCGCTATTACGTTGGCCGCGCGCTGGATAACCGCGCCGGTGGCTTTATGATAGCCGAGGTGGCACGCCTGCTCAAAGAGAATAAGGTTAAATTACCCTTCGGCTTATATATTGTGAATGCGGTGCAGGAAGAGATAGGTTTGCGCGGCGCCGAAATGATAGCCCACCACATTAAACCAAATGTGGCTATTGTAACGGATGTAACACATGACACCCAAACGCCGATGATCAGCAAGATAACCCAGGGCGACCTGGCTTGCGGCAAGGGCCCGGTTGTATCGTATGCGCCCGCTGTGCAAAATAATTTGAACCGACTGCTGATCGAGTCGGCCGAAAAAGCGAATATTCCTTTCCAGCGGCAAGCCTCATCACGGTCAACCGGTACTGATACAGATGCCTTTGCCTACTCAAATGACGGAGTGCCGTCGGCGCTGATTTCGCTGCCGCTGCGTTACATGCACACTACCGTTGAAATGATACATAAAGAAGATGTGGACAACGTGATCCGGCTGATATACGAAGCCTTATTGAATATCAAAGCCGGGCAGGATTTCAGGTACATCAAATAATATTTATCAATGCCGAAACATTTTAACCCCGTTTTTATTATTTAGGTTTAATTATCGCATTTTAACATATATGAAACCAACACTAGTTATTTTAGCCGCGGGAATGGCCAGTCGCTACGGAAGCATGAAACAGATCGACGGTTTTGGCCCGCACGGTGAAACGATTATCGATTATTCCATTTACGACGCCATTAAAGCCGGTTTTGGTAAGATAAGCTTTATTATCCGCGAAGAATTTGCGGAGCCTTTTAAGGCTATTTTTGAACCTAAATTAAAGGGCCGCGTTGAAACGGATTATGTTTTTCAAAGCTACGACTTAAAGCCTTTCGGCATTGATAAAACCATTGAACGGGCCAAGCCTTGGGGCACCGCACACGCGGTTCTTGCCGCACGTAACCAGGTGAAAGAACCCTTTTGCGTAATTAATGCCGATGATTTTTATGGCTATGATTCATTTGAAAAAATGGCTAAATTTTTAACCACAGAAGTATCTGACGATACCTACTCGCTTATAGGTTACCAGGTAGATAAAACATTATCAGATTATGGCTCCGTTTCGCGGGGTGTTTGCAAGGTGGACGAAAACGGTAATATGGTTGAAATAAATGAGCGTACCGAGGTTTATTTTACCGACGGCGGCAAGGTTGCTTATAAAGACGAAACCGGTGAGCACCCGCTGCCCAATGATACACGCGTATCGATGAATTTCTGGGGATTTACACCCGCGGTATTTAAACAAAGCGAGCCGATGTTTAAAGCTTTTGTCGAAAAAAACGAAAGCAATCCAAAAGCCGAATTCTTTATCCCGCTGGTAGCCGATGGTTTGATAAAAAGCGGCGAAGCATCATTTAAGGTTATCCCTACCGCTTCAAAATGGTTTGGCGTTACGTATAAAGAAGATAAACCTATCGTACAAAAAAATATATCTGATTTGGTAGCTAACGGTGTTTACCCGGAAAATTTGTGGCGGTAAAAAGAAATTTTACATATATGATCAATCCCGCATCAGCGGGATTTTTTGTTTTATGATCTTTTCCAAACTTAACAAACCTTCCTGCTGTTCTTTCTCTAGGACAAATATAACATACGCATGCAAACGGAAATTTTAGGAAACGCACAAAGCATTAAAAAGCACGGCAACGTTTTAATTATAAAAACAGACGAAGCGGAAGCACGCGTTTGGGTGTTTAGCCCGTCGATTATCCGGGTTTGCATTAGCAGGGATTATAAAAGTGAAGGTTCTTTTGCGGTGATACAGGAACCAGGGGAAAAACTGGAATTTACTGAATCTGGTAATGAAATTGTGGTTGCCACTTCAGCGATGCAGCTGCGTATCAGCAAATCGCCGCTGCGGTTTAATTTTTATACGGTTAATGGTAATGCCTTAAGTGAGGACGACCCGCGCTTTGGCGTGAACTGGCAAGGCGACCGGGTTATAAACTATCGGAAATTGGTTGCGGACGAAAAATTTATCGGGCTGGGCGAGAAAACCGGGAACCTCAACCGTCGCGGCAGTTCTTACGTGAACTGGAACACTGATGCCGCCCTGCACGATGTGAATGCCGACCCGCTGTATAAAACGTTTCCTTTTTTTGTCGGGCTGCATAGCGGACTCACTTACGGGTTGTTTTTTGATAATACCCACAAAAGCTATTTCGATTTCGGCGCAACGACCGACGAGCAAATGAGCTGGTTTGGCGCGGAGGGCGGCGACATGAACTATTATTTTTTTGGGGCACAAAGCGTTCAGCAAATCATCGAAGATTATACCTGGCTTACGGGACGAATGGAGATGCCGCCGCTGTGGAGCCTGGGTTACCAGCAATGCCACTGGAGCTATATGAGCGCCGAAGAGGTGCTTGATATTGCCGAAAACTTCAGAAAGGAAAAGATACCCGCCGATGTGATGTATTGCGATATTGACTACATGGACGATTATAAGATATTCAGCTGGAACAAAAAAACCTTCGCCGACCCTAAGGCAATGATAGCCAAACTAAAAGCCATGAACTTTAAGCTGGTGACCATTGTTGACCCCGGAATTAAGGTGGAAAAAGGATATCAGCAATATGATGAAGGCCTGGCTAAAGATTATTTCGCCACTTATCCCAACGGCGAAAAATATGTGGCTAACGTTTGGCCGGGGCGTTGCCATTTCCCGGATTTTTTCAGGAAGGAAGTCAGGGAATGGTGGGGGAAATCATTTACCGCTTTAACTGATCCGGGCGTGGAGGGTTTTTGGAATGATATGAACGAGCCGGCTGCCTGGGGACAGAACATGCCGTGGCTCGTAAAATTCGGCGACCGTTATATGCCCGAGGTGCGCAATGTGTATGGGATGGAAATGGCACGAGCCACCTATGAAGGCACAAAGAAGCTGCTGGGCAATAAACGGCCATTCGTGCTGACCCGCGCGGCCTATTCCGGCACACAGCGGTATTCAGCTGTTTGGACAGGAGATAACTCGGCTTATGATGCCCACATGCTGCTGGGGCAGCGGCTGGTAAATAGTTTGGGCATCACCGGCATGTCAATGATCGGCGTTGATATTGGCGGGTTTACCGGCGACCCGACGCCTGAATTGATGGTACGCTGGAACTCGCTGGGCGTGTACACGCCGATGTTCCGCAACCATGCGCAGGAAGGCACCGTTATGCGGGAACCGTGGTGCTGGGGCAAAAAGAACGAGGCCATTATCAAAAAAGATATTGAACAACGATACAGATTGTTGCCTTACCTGTATTCCAGCTATTACCAGTCGCACCAAACGGGGATGCCGGTAAGCCGCACGCTGGCAATCAATTACACCGGCGATGAAAATGTTTACGACGTAAAATACCAGAACCAGTTTTTATTCGGTGATGCCATATTAGTTGCCCCGGTTGAAAGCACCAAATTTACGGAAGAGGTTTACCTTCCCGAAGGGGATTGGTACCGGTTAAGCACCGAAGAGAAGTTTAAAGGCGGAAAGGCAGTAACCGTATCCGCCCCGTTAACCGACCTGCCTGTATTTATAAAAGCCGGCGCTATTATCCCCATGCAAAATGTGATTCAAAGCACCGCTGAAAAAGGTGATGGCATCCTGGAGATCAATGTTTGGTATGGCAGCGAAGCCAACACCTTTATTTATTATGAGGACGATGGTTCATCTTATGATTATCAAAAAGGCGTCTACTATAAAAGGATCATCAGTTTTGATCCTGTAAAAGGTGAAATCAGTTTCTCGAAAGCGGAAGGTTCTTTTACTTCAAAATATGATAGGATAAAGGTGGTGTTGCACGGATTTAAAGGGAGCATTAAAAGTATAAAGGTTAGCGGTCAGAGTCTTTCGCTGACGAAAAACGCGGTGACTTTTAGTAATGGCGATAAGCAAATTGTTATGACCTATTAATCGACCCGTCATTGCGAGGTACGAAGCAATCGCGAACTTCGCAAGACCGCCTTGTATATCTGCTCTGTATAGCATGCGATTGCTTCGTGCCTCGCAATGACGCATGGGCGGATGATTTTGGGCAAGCAAAAACCCCGGCAAGCAATTGCCGGGGTTTTATTATGTATAAACCTTATCAGGAGATTACTTCACTTCTTCGAAGTCAACATCTGTAACGGTGTCGGCATTGCCTTCGGCGTGACCCCCGGTTGGACCTTGTTGCCCGTCGGCGCCGGGTTGGCCCTGGCCGGCATCAGCAGTAGCTTTGTACATCTCTTCAGATGCAGCGTTCCATGCATTGCTCAACTCAGTTTGTGCGGCATCGATCTCATCAAAGTTTTTAGCGGCATAAGCTTCTTTTAGTTTCTTTAAGCCATCCTCGATAGGTGTCTTTTTATCAGCTGATATCTTATCGCCATACTCCTTCAATTGCTTTTCGGTGCTGAATATCAGCGCATCAGCGGCATTCAGTTTTTCAACTTCGTCTTTCGCCTTTTTGTCAGACTCGGCATTTGCTTCTGCTTCATCCTTCATTTTTTTGATCTCGGCATCGGTTAAGCCCGAAGACGCTTCAATACGTATCTTCTGCTCTTTACCGGTAGCTTTATCTTTTGCCGATACGTTTAATATACCGTTGGCATCAATATCAAAAGTTACCTCAACCTGCGGCACGCCGCGTGGTGCCGGCGGTATGCCATCCAGGTGGAACCGGCCGATGGTACGGTTTGCTGAAGCTATCGGGCGCTCACCCTGTAAAATGTGTATCTCAACAGACGGCTGGTTATCAGAGGCGGTAGAGAACACTTCCGATTTTTTGGTCGGGATGGTTGTATTTGCTTCTATCAGTTTGGTCATTACGCCACCCATGGTTTCGATACCTAATGAAAGCGGGGTAACATCCAGCAGCAACACATCCTTCACTTCGCCGGTTAACACACCGCCTTGTATAGCAGCGCCAATGGCAACCACTTCGTCGGGGTTAACACCTTTTGAGGGCGCTTTACCAAAGAATTTTTCAACCGCTTCCTGTATAGCAGGGATACGGGTTGAACCACCTACCAATATCACTTCGTCAATATCAGAAATCTTATAACCGGAATTTTTCAATGCTGATTTACATGGCTCAATGGTGCGTTTGATCAGGCTGTCGGCCAGTTGCTCAAATTTAGCACGGGTCAATGTTTTAACCAGGTGCTTTGGCACACCGTCGGCAGCAGTAATATATGGCAAGTTAATTTCGGTTTGCGCTGAGCTTGATAACTCGATCTTGGCTTTTTCAGCAGATTCTTTTAAACGCTGTAAAGCCATTGGGTCCTTACGCAGGTCAACGTTCTCATCGCTTTTAAATTCGTCGGCCAGCCAGTCGATAATTACCTGGTCAAAGTCGTCACCGCCAAGGTGTGTATCACCATCGGTTGATTTTACTTCGAACACGCCATCGCCTAATTCAAGGATCGATACGTCATGTGTACCGCCACCGCAGTCAAACACGGCAATTTTCATATCCTTATGCGCTTTGTCCAAGCCGTAAGCCAGGGCAGCAGCAGTAGGTTCGTTGATAACACGGCGTACTTTTAAGCCCGCAATTTCACCAGCCTCTTTAGTCGCCTGGCGCTGCGCGTCGTTAAAATAAGCCGGTACGGTAATAACCGCTTCAGTAACTTCGGTACCTAAAAAATCTTCAGCGGTTTTCTTCATTTTCTGAAGGATCATCGCTGAAATTTCCTGAGGCGTATATTTACGGTCGCCGATCTCAACACGCGGGGTGTTGTTATCGCCCTTTACCACTTTATAGGGCACACGTGCCACTTCTTTGGTAACCTCGTTAAACTGGTTACCCATAAAGCGTTTGATCGAATAAATAGTTCTTGTTGGGTTGGTAATAGCCTGGCGTTTTGCCGGGTCGCCAACCTTGCGTTCGCCGTTGTCGACAAAAGCGACAACCGACGGCGTAGTGCGCTTACCCTCGCTGTTGGGGATAACTACAGGTTCGTTACCTTCCATTACCGCAACGCAGGAGTTAGTTGTTCCTAAGTCGATTCCAATTATTTTAGACATATTGATTTATTTTCTGGATTGAATGATTGTTTATTATTCACTGTTTAACAAGGGTTGTGCCAATATGGGTTTGGCAGGTAATTTTGAGGTGAAAGGCGAAAGGTGAAAGGTGAAAGGTAATAATTCGTCAGAAAAGATTGGAAAAACGGTGACAGGTTGGCAGATTTGTGGAGGTGAAAGGTTAAACCTGCCTGCCTGCAAGGGATGAAGGCAGAAAATGAAATTATCTATAAAAAATGCTTAAATTTGTATATGGAAACATTAATTGTACAGCCTAAAAACAAGGAGCAATTAATTGCTTTGAAGGCAATTATGAAAGCCTTGAAAGTGGACTTTAAGACTGAAAAAAGTGGAAGTGAGCCATATAATGATGAATTTGTGGCTAAAATGAAACGGAGCGAAGACGATGTAAAAGCAGGAAGAACCGCCACAATTGAACCTGCTGATATATGGAACTTAGACTAACTGACACCGCGAAAGAAGATATCAGATTTTTTAACAGAAGCGGGCAATCCAACATTGTCAAAAAGATTGAAAGGCTGCTTATTTCAATTAAAGAAACGCCATTTCGTGGCATTGGTAAACCAGAACCACTAAAGCACGAATATTCGGGTAAATGGTCAAGGAGAATTGACAGTGAGCACCGGATTATTTATGCGGTTGAAGGTGATACCATTTATATTTATTCTGCAAAAGGACACTATCACTAATCAACTTCGAATTTAAAATACATTTTAATCCTTACCCACAAGTTATATATTTGTACCCCAGTTCGGGATGTAGCGTAGCCCGGTATCGCGCCAGCATGGGGTGCTGGAGGTCGGAAGTTCGAATCTTCTCATCCCGAC
>JAQBOH010000113.1 GCA_028288125.1 Mucilaginibacter sp. | reverse complement strand
CGGTTGAACCGTCAATAAAAATACTTGAAGGCCTGCACCAGCATTGGGTGGCGCTACTTGAAGGATTTACAGATAAGGAATGGAGCCGTACGTTTTTACATCCGCAATCAGGAGACACCATGGAGCTTAAAAAAGCCCTGGCGTTATATGCCTGGCACAGCAAACATCACCTGGCACATATAACGGAAGCTGTTAAGCGCTTTTAACGGAGTTTTAAAGACTTACGAAGTTTTGGAGAGCTTCGTAAGTCTGATATATCTACAAATTAAACAGGTTATATTCAAGCCTTACCAAATACATATGACCTGTATTACGTATCATCGAACTGTATAACGGCACACGGTACGAAAAGTCAACCCGTATTAAACTATTGAAAATTAACTGCATCGCGGGGGCGGCGTCCAGGTAGCTTTGATTATAGCCAGGATTAGTTTTGCCTAAAAACTCCATATATAAATTAAGATTAACCTGGTTATAGCTTTTATACGCTTTGGGTAATAACAGGTAGCCCGTTGAAAACGTGTAAGCAATAGCATTTGCCGCATTTGAAACCGGCAGGTTGTAGCCTTCGCCGTTATCCCATGCATGCAGATAGCTTACCGAGCCGGAAAGCGCCAGCTTGTGCAAGAGCTGGGTGAAAATTACCCCGCCTTGCAGGCCGGAGTTATCACCCTCCAGCGTGATCTCCTGGTTAACGATGGGGTTATTGATCCCGGATAGTTTGGCGAAGAATGCGCCGCGGAAATGCTTTTGAACCGAATCGACCGATAAGAAGCGGTATTTGGCATACACGCTTCCGCCTTCAAAATGCTGCCCGCTTTGGTAAAAATCTGAACCATACAAAGAGCCGTGAATCATAAGGGACTTACTTGCCCCGTACATTACCTCCAGGCTGGTTCGATTTTTATACAAGGGATTAAAAAACCCCTGGTTTTCGAGCCTGATACCCAGCGAATGGGTTGCCATATTGCTCGCGGGCTCGGTGTTTACGTATAACTCCTGTGAAAATGCTGGGCATGCCAGTACCAGCAGGCATGCGATCCATAATAAATACTTCATGGTTTTTGAAGTTATATAGCTACGTGATAAACCTTGCCCGAACTGCCTGCGTCTTCCTTATTTGAACCGAGGAATTTTTTGGTCACAGACTTTGGCGCGAAACCTTTGTCGACAAGGGTAACGGCAATTGGCCCGTTCAATGATCTGTCGGGGTTGTTCATTACCTGGTATGTGTCGCCGCCATAGCTAAACTTATCGCCGGTAAGCTTGATGTCGTTAAAATTAAAGGTGGCTTTAAGGCTGTTCACAAAAAAACCGGCATCCTGCACTTTTTTACTGATCAGGTCGAAATTTACCGGAGCGCCGTTTTTAAACGTGAGCACAAAAATATTGCGCATCAGGTCGGGCTTGATATCAGTAATAAAAGGAAGTGTTTTTAAAGATTTTTCTGTGGCCTTGGCACACAGGGCACAGGTAAGGCCGCTAACCTGCAATTCGGCTTTGGTGACCTGGGCTTTGGCGATACCTGTAGTAAGCACCAGCAGGATCATAAATATTTTTATCGTTTTCATTGATCAAAAATTAGTCGTAAAAAAATTAACAAATAAACAGTTGAATTTTTGCTGACGAAAATACAGCTGACGACCATGATCAGATACGGAAAACCCGGTTTTTAAGAAATGTTACCCGGCAACTGAATGGCAAATCGGGAGGGTTTGTGTCAATACTGCTTTTTAATAAAACATGGTTTGAAAACGGAGAAAGGGGGGCGAATACATGTACCGGAAGCTTAAAACTAACGGCCTTTGAAACAAATGACAGCACAGTGCCCTGATGTGCATCTTTAACTTTTACCTCGAGATGTGTGCTTTTGCAGCATTTATCTTTGGGCAGCACAGTCATGCCGCAGCTTTTAACAGGAGCGTTAATATTTACCGAAACCAGCTGGCTGCAGCAATAATGCAGATTAAAAGCAAAGCCCGTTGCTGTAATGACGTACAGTAACGTTAATAAAATGGCCGCTGATCTTTTAATCATATACAAAAATACGTTTAAAGTTGTTGATTACAAACCCGGTTTGTTTATACCAGGTAAAAACCCCGGGTATTGATGCCGGGGTTTTTATAAAAAAGAAAAATAACAACCTGCTTTAAGCGCCTTTTTCATCATCCGGCAGGCTGGCTATCCTGTAGCCAGTATTTCCATTGGGATCGGTCACTCTTTCGTAATAGATGCCATTGGGAGATACAAAGTATCTTTTACCGTTTAATTTAACTTTGCGGCAGCCATCGGGCAACTGGTTTACGATATCACCGATCCTCGGAGCCGCGATTTCGGCATTTGGGTCTGTTACGCTATTATCGGTGTTTAACACACCATCCCTGCCGGCCACAACATATATTTTTTTGCCTTTATCGTCAACGCTTTCTTTGTAATATACACCATCCACTTCGTAATATTGTATGCCATCTATACGGATAGCGCTAGCATTTTTTGGAAGACCCGGAACACCTGCACCAATCGGCGGCGCTGTAACCTGGTAGCCTCCCCCCGCGTATGGACTATAAAAAATGCCGCCATAATAATAATACCATGCGGAATCCCAATAGAACGGATAGTAACCAAACGGTAACGCGTTCAAGTAAAAGCCGATGTGCGGATATCCATAATATCCGTAACCGGGGCGATAAAAAGCACCGCCATGATAGCCGCTGCCGGCAAAATAGCCCGAACCTGTAGCGCCCCGGTAATTCGCGCCGGCGCGCGGGCCGAAGCCGGTTCTGGTTTGCGCGCCGAAACCTGTTCCGCCGCGAACGCCAATACCGGCGTTTCCACGAAAACCCCCGCCAAAGCTGCCGCCGCTAACGCGCACACCGCCGCCGCCCGTAGCGCCACGCTGGGCGCTGGCTGTGAACATTGATGCCGAAAGCAATCCGGTTAATACCAAACCGGATGCATATTTAAAAAACCTTTTCATGATTATTTAACAAAATTTTATTTATTTAAGTATCTATTAGACTAAAAACTACTATAACGGTTTAATCCATTCTACAAATTTACTACAATAATTAGCCCACCATTTGCAACAATTTTGTGAACCTTAATAACCGGCGTTAATTTTGAATCGCTTAAGCTTATTAACTTACTTCGATCAACCCGGGCGGAAAGATCAACCGGAATGTACTCCCGGTATCTTTTTCAGACATCACTTCAATTTGAATGCCGTGAAAGTCCGCGATTGATTTTACAATAGGCAGGCCAAGCCCGAAGCTGTCCTGCTGAAGAGACTGCTGTAGTTTTTTAAACCGGTTAAAAATATGCGGCAGATACTCTTCACCGATACCGACACCACTATCAGTTATGCTTATAGAAAACGTATCGTTTTGATGATCGGCGACGACCCTTATCCATCCAGTCTCGCGGTTGTATTTTATAGCATTATTTATGAGATTGAAAAACAAGTTGAACAGCAAGAATTTATTTACTTTAGTCAGCTTCCAATTATCTGGTATGGAAGCCTCGTAGCTGATATTCTTATCCTGCATCCTTATAGAAATTTCATCGTAAACCTCGCCAAGCAAGGCACTGAGCGACGTGGTGTCCTCTTTTAAAAATTGCTCATTTTCAATTTGCGAGATTAATAAAAGCGTTTTGGTTATACTTTTTAAACGGTTCAATATTTTTTGCATTTCCAATAGCCGGCCCCTAAAATCATCGTCAATATCTTCGCGGGCAAACATGTTTTCGATCTTCGATTGCAGGATGGATATAGGCGTCATCAGTTCATGCGAGGCATTAGATATAAACTCGCGTTCCTTTTGAAACGCATTTTCTATCGCCTGGATCATTTGGTGGATACTTATATCCAGGTGCTCAAAGTCGGAAGTGGTGGTTTTAACTTTTTTATAGGAGCCAAAATTTGGAAATTTTTGCGCGATGAGCTTTGTTTTAATAATTAGCCCCAATGGCCTTAACACATAGTTGGTGTAAAGCAGATCGGCCAGGATAGTTAACAAGATCATACCCAACAATACTTCGAACGCGATGTTTTGAAGCGGGGTGGTCGTTTCGCCAATACTATCAACACTTTTACCCGTTTCGAGCAGGTAGTTGGTTTTGTTAACTATGAAGTTGTAGCTAAGTATCCTGTATGCAATGGTATCCCCTTCAATTTTACGTTCTTCGTTTTTTATAGTATCCAGGTGTTCGTCTAATGAATCTTCATCGAGACTATAGTATTCCTCTTTTAGCGGCGAGTAACTGGCGTATACATAATTTTTTATTCCCTGTGTTTTTATAATTTGAAGCAGCTTATTTCTTTGTTTCCGAAGCCGGCTATCCGTGTAATTCTGATTGATACTTTTTATCAGACCGGGTAAAAGCAGCACAAAAATGGTTACTATTACCAGTTTCGAGATGGTATTGAATAAGGTAAGTTTTGTTTTAAGTTTCAATACTTAAGCGTTGATCTTTATTTTATAACC
>JAQBOH010000093.1 GCA_028288125.1 Mucilaginibacter sp. | reverse complement strand
CTTATCAAACGGCAAAAAATAATGGCCGGAATTTAAATTCCGGCCATTATTTTTTGCCGTTTGATAAGCACTAAACTATAAACAGCGCCAATTGCATTGTGTCTTGGTCAATGTTTTATACCATCGTCTTATTGAATCAACCAACTCGACTTGTTAACCCTACATCATTATTTGATCAATTACTTGCATCTCCTTTAAATTTTCACTAAATATCCGTACCTTTGCGCCAAATTTAGAGGCGCATTTACATGCAGAAAATAAGAAATATAGCGATTATCGCACACGTTGACCACGGCAAAACTACCCTGGTTGATAAGATTTTACACAGCTGTGCAACCTTCAGGGACAATGAGCAAACTGGCGAGCTGATACTGGACAGCAACGACCTGGAGCGCGAACGTGGCATTACCATTGTTTCAAAAAACGTTTCGGTACGGTATAAAGACGTGAAGATAAACATTATTGATACCCCCGGTCACGCCGACTTTGGCGGCGAGGTGGAGCGTGTACTGAAAATGGCCGACGGTGTGTTGCTGCTTTGCGATGCTTTTGAAGGCGCTATGCCCCAAACCCGTTTTGTAACGCAAAAGGCTTTGGCATTGGGCTTAAAGCCGATTGTTGTTGTAAACAAGGTAGATAAAGAAAACTGTCGCCCCGAAGAAGTTTACGAACAAATATTTGAATTGTTCTTTAACCTTGAGGCGACCGAAGACCAACTGGATTTCCCGGTAATTTATGGTTCCTCAAAACAGGGCTGGATGAGCACCGACTGGAAAGTGCCTACTGATAATATATTCCCGTTAATGGATGCGATCCTGGAAAGCATTCCGCCTGCGCCGATCAGCGAAGGTACTTTACAAATGCAGATAACCTCATTGGATTACTCGTCGTTTGTTGGCCGGATAGCCATTGGCCGCGTGGCACGTGGTACCATTAAGGAAAATATGCCTGTGTCATTGGTAAAGCGCGATGGTACCGTTCAAAAATCAAGAATAAAAGAATTATACACATTTGAAGGACTGGGAAAAGTAAAAGCGACCTCGGTAAGCTCCGGTGATATTTGTGCTGTAGTCGGAATTGAAGGTTTTGACATTGGCGATACGATAGCAGATTTTGATAACCCTGAGCAATTGTCGGTTATTAAAATTGACGAACCGACCATGAACATGCTGTTCACCATCAATACCTCGCCATTTTTTGGTAAGGAAGGAAAGTTTGTAACCTCTCGCCATTTGCGCGACAGGCTGTATAAGGAAATGGAAAAAAACCTGGCGCTAAAGGTTGTTGAAACCGATTCGCCCGATTCATACCTGGTTTACGGCCGCGGTATCCTTCACTTATCCGTATTGATCGAAACCATGCGCCGCGAAGGTTACGAATTGCAGGTGGGCCAGCCGCAGGTTATTGTAAAAGAAATTGACGGCGTTAAATGCGAGCCGATTGAAACTTTGATCGTTGATGTACCCGGCGATGTGGCAGGTAAAGTTATTGAGCTGGTAACCCAGCGCAAAGGCGACCTGCTGGTTATGGAGCCAAAAGGTGACTTGCAGCATTTGGAATTCGATATTCCTGCGCGTGGCATCATCGGTTTGCGTAATAACGTTTTAACCGCTACAGCCGGCGAGGCTATTATGGCACACAGGTTTAAAGCCTACGAGCCATGGAAAGGAACAATTCCCGGCCGTTTAAATGGTGTGCTGGTATCAATGGATACTGGTAAAACAACTGCTTTCGCGATAGATAAGCTGCAGGATAGGGGCCGTTTCCATGTTGACCCGGGAGTAGATGTTTATGAAGGACAAGTTTTAGGCGAGCACATCCGTGATAACGATTTAGTTATTAATTTAACCAAAGGCAAGCAGTTGACCAACATGCGCGCATCCGGTAGTGACACCAACGTGCGCATTGCCCCGGCCATCAAGTTTTCGCTCGAAGAATCAATGGAATATATCCAGGCAGATGAATATATCGAGGTAACACCTCAAAGCATCCGCATGCGCAAAATATTCCTGAATGAAAACGAACGAAAGATAAATGCCAAAAAGTTTGTGAACCAGTAATGAATCGTCCACTGATGGACGAGGACACATAATTTACTCGCCGTCAATCGGCGGATAAGAGTTGTGAGGCCGCTATATTTTATAGCGGCTTTTTTTATTTAATCTACAACCCATTGGGTTAATTTTATATTTCTCTACAGGTGAGTGTTTTGTATAAGTGTTTTGTGCATAGTGAACAGATGTATATAAATACCTTTATTACAGTTGATTAACTGGCACGAAAGTTGGACAATTCGGCGTACATCATACCAATATTTTTTAACTAATACATTAAACGATGAAAAAAGCATTTTACCTATTTGCATTGGCAATATTTTCGTTTACAGCATGTAAAAAGGACGTTCAGAGTGTTTCCAATAAGGAGTTAAGAAGCATCCTTTTAGGAAAGGATACACTTACCATGACGGTTGGCGAGGTACGTCAGATAAGTTTCAAAACTACGCCTTCTGATTATGATACCACCTCATTAAAGTGGAGCTCATCAGATACTACTGTTATATCCGTAACACATTTAGGAAAAATCACCGCCTTAAAGGTGGGTACATCAAAAATCACTGTAAATAACCAGGTAAATACTGTTTCGATAAGTTGCCTGGTAACAGTAGTGCCGGTAATATATAACTTAAAATTGGGACTGATAGCTTATTATTCATTTAATAACAGTGCGGTAGATTCATCGGGAAATGGGTATAACGGAACCGTTTATAATGCGGCATCAACTTCGGACAGATTTGGGAAACCAAATTCAGCTTATTATTTTAATGGCGCAAATAGTTATATAGTTATAAAGGACAACCAGCCCTTAAGATTAAGCAATACAGATTTCACGCTTAATTCATGGGTTAACCTTGATCAGTATAGCGGTGGAACAGGTTCGTTCATAATGTCTAAGAGGACTGGATCGACTAATAATGATGGATGGGGTTATTCAGTTACGGGAAATGGTTATATCAGCGGACCCGGCCTTGCATATTTTGGCGACGGCGGTACAGACCCATTTGCTACCAGTAAATCACTAACCGGCATTTCAAAATGGGTTATGATAACAACTGTATATAGCTTTAATAAACAAGAAGTTAAAATATACTTAAATGGAGCGTTGGAGAGTACTACCGCAAATATCCCACCTCCTAATTCCTCGATAGTTTCCGACCTTGATATCGGGCGCGACAATATAAATGCACCAACAAGCGGTTACTTTTTACAAGGTAAAATCGACGATATACGCATTTACAACCGCGTGCTCAGCTCTGCGGAAATACAAAAGTTGTACACGTTATCTTATTGAACGTTTAGGTTAAAATAAGAGAGGGGAAGCCCTCTCCTATTTTTAAGACGTCATATGTGGAATTTTTTATCTTGGAAAGTTAATTCTGTATCCTGATTACATTTAAATTAGCCGCATGAAAGATAATAGCCGGTTAAACCCCTCTATATTCCATACCCGATACGTTACGCTAACCCAATTGAGGGATGCAACAATTAACGAAATAAAACTTCTCACCGACCAAAATAAAGATAAGTTGCTTGTTGATTTTGGCTGCGGCGATATGCCTTATCGCCCAATTATTGAGCCTTTAACCGGTAAGTATTTGGGGGTTGATTTAAGTATAAACCCGAAAGCCGAACATTTTATTGATTTTGATAGTAAGACCACGTTACCAGATAATTATTGCGATATCATATTATCAACCCAGGTATTGGAGCATGTAGATAAACCTGCAGGATATTTGCAGGAGGCCCTTCGCATTTTAAAACCCGGCGGATCGCTTATTATAAGCACCCATGGACATTGGTTTTATCATCCAACACCTTATGACTACTGGAGATGGACAAGCGCGGGCTTAAGAAAGATCATTGAAGCCGAAGGATTTAAGATAAATTCATTTTTTGGTATTTTGGGATTGGCCGCGAGCGGATTGCAATTGTTTCAGGATGGCATTGGTGTAAAGCTGCCTAAGTTTTTAGTGCCTCCTTTTGCGTTGGTTATGCAGGCGTTAGTAAGCTTGTTTAATAAAATTAATTCCCAGGCGCAGCGGGACCGCGATGCTGCTATTTACGTCATTGTCGCTCAAAAACCCTTTTAATTTATTTAAGTAACTTTGTAAAGCGTAGCTTTTAAACACATTCCCTGTACTTGTAATGAACGAAAATCTGAACCGCGAAACCGTTGTGTCTTATTATGATGAGCATGTAAAGAACAAGCTCAACGATTATATTATCGTAAATCCGCGTATTGAATTTGGATGGGAAACCATTAAACGTTTTGCACCGGCAAAGCCGATGCGGATTTTAGAGGTTGGCTGCGGTATGGGCAGTATTTGTTCACGAATGCATAAGCATTGGCCCGATGCTATTATTACCGGAATTGATATCAGTACATTATCCATCCAGATAGCGCAAAAACTGTTTGCTGATGATAATTTAAATTTTAAAGAGTCTATTTTAACCCCGGATACATTTGATGAGCAGTTTGATCTAATTGTTTTTATGGACGTTTATGAACATATCGCTGTAAGCGACCGGCCGGACGTTCATGCTGCTATCGCTAAAATATTAAGGAACAAAGGGAAAGTTATCTTAACTGTTCCTACGCCGCATAACCTAAAATGGTCGTTAATAAATAAGCCGGAGACCATGCAACCGGTAGATGAGCATATTTCGTTTGAGGTAGTTGGTAAATTAGCCGGTGATACAGGTACTGAAGTAATACTTTATGAGAGAAAAAACGTGTGGAATGTTGGTGATTATGCACATATTGTATTAGAAAAAAATGACGATTTCGAGGCGGCATTTTTTCAAAACAAACCTGTTACCGCCCTGCAGCGAAGCAACCGCATCGTTAATAAAATAAAATACAAGCTGGGAAGCTTTTTCCGCAAGTATTACGTCCGCCGAAAATTGAGCTGAATATGAGCGGAGAGTATAATTTATGCATTATTAAGCCAAATAAATCCGCTTTTTCCGAAACTTTTGTGCAGGCGCATATTGACGGTCTGGCAGGCAATAAAAAAGTGTTATATGGCGGGGCCTTTCCGGTATATGACGACAAGGGTAAAACTTTGATCAGGTCAAAGCTAGGCTTGTTAAGTTACCTGGTCCAGAAAAAACTGTTTAAGCGAAAAAAAATACAAGTCAGGACTAAGGCGCTAACTGGCTACTTGCTCAAAGAAAAGATAGACGTTGTGCTTGCAGAATATGGCATGGTCGGCGCTTCTGTCACCGAAGCCTGCCGCCTGGCACAGGTACCGCTTATTATACATTTTCACGGTGCAGACGTTTATCATCGGGAAACAATTAAGGAATATGCTGAACTTTACCAGGAGGCATTTAAATACGCGAGTGCATTTATCGCGGTGTCGGCAGAAATGGCCGAAACCCTAAAGCAAATAGGCGCTCCGGCTGATAAGATTTATAACGCATCATGCGGCGTGGATACAAAGGCATTCCCTTTACTGGACATTTCCGCGTCGAAAAGGGATTTTTTGTTTGTCGGCCGGTTTGTTGAAAAGAAATCGCCTGCTTCCCTGGTTAAAGCATTTAAACTTGTTACTGAAAAATACCCTGACGCAAGGTTATGGATGGCTGGCGACGGGCCTTTATTTAACGAAACAAAAAATCTTGTTAATCAACTTTGCCTTGAAGATCGTATTACATTAACCGGCGTTCAAACACCCGTGGAGATCAGGGATCTGATGAAAAGGATGCGTGGCTTTGTGCAGCATTCGGTAACAGCTAAAAACGGCGACAAAGAGGGCACGCCCGTTACGGTTTTGGAAGCATCTTCCTCAGGTTTACCCGTTGTCTCAACCCGTCATGCGGGAATCAAAGAAGCGGTTATAGACGGAGTAACCGGTTTTTTGACAGATGAATATGATATAAGCGGAATGGCTGAAAAAATTATGGAATTATCGGCATCGGCAGCATTGGCTGTAAAGCTTGGGCTAGCAGGACGGGAACATATGATAAATAATTACAATGTTAATCTTCGCCTGACGTTGCTGGATAATATCATCCAAAATAGTATATCTTCAAATAAAAATAAATGAACCTATTAAAAAGGCAGGGATTCTACAATAGCCTGATACTTTATGCAGGTACTGCTTTAGGTTTCTTTAATCTTATCATTTTATTTCAGCGGTTTTTAAGCATTGAGGAGATCGGCTTCTTTTCGCTGATGATAGCTATTTCGTTATTATACGCGCAAATTGCTTCGCTGGGCATCAGTAATGTTATCCTTAAATACTTTCCCTATTACCGCAGTGATGATAAGCGGCACGGCGGTTTTGCCACCCTTGTAACTATCTGGAGTCTCATTAGTTTTGCCATATTTACTGCCCTGTTCTTACTGTTCAGGAATTCAATTATCAACTTTTATAAGGAAAATAAGGGTGCCGCTTTATTGGTTAAATATTTTTATTACCTGGTTCCTTTATCTTTTTTAACGATGGTTTTCGCTGTGCTCGAGAGCATGGCCCTTACGGTATTTAAAAATGTATTTTCCTCGTTCCTTCGCGAAGTGGTGCTTCGCTTGTTCACTTTAATAAGCATATTGCTTATTGCGGCTGCCGTAATTAGTTATCACGATTTTTTGCTCATATATATTATAGCAAATGTGGTTATTATATTGATGTTGTTTTTTAGTGTTGCGAAAGGACGGCATTTTAAGTTTGCTCCAATAATGCCGCAATTACTAGACGAAAGGAAGACATTTATAAGCTATGGAATTTTTACTGTTTTAAGCGGCAGTTCGTTCGTAATGATACAAAACCTTGACATCATTATGTTAAGTCTGCTCACAACCGAGTCATTAAGCTTTGTCGGGATTTACGCCACGTTTTTTAGCATAGCCGTGGTGATCAGCCTACCTGCCAAAGCCATGAGCCGTACATCCCTTCAAATAGTTGCACAGTCGTGGGTTACCAATGATCTGGCCAAAATTGGTAAAATATATTACAAAACATCTGTAGTGCAAATGCTGATCGGCTGCCTCCTGTTCATTGGTTTAATTATAAATAAGCCTTTTATCGTTATGCTGCTGCATAAGCCTCAGTATGCTAATTATTTCGATGTTTTTATTGTTGTTGGACTTGCCTTTTTGGTTGACATGACGGGCGGGTTAAACGGCTATATAATGAATGTATCAAAGTATTACCGTTTAACCACAGTCTTTATTGTTTCGGCCGTTGTTTTTTGCGTTTTATCTAATTGGCTGCTCATTCCGCGAATCGGCATGATGGGAGCGGCCTTTTCTTATTTTCTGACGATGTTACTCCTTAATTTCGCCTACTGGCTGTTTGTTAAAATTAAGTTTGGACTGCAGCCTTTTGGAAAATCCCACCTATTAATTGTCGGCATCAGCCTGGTTGCTTTTTTCGTTGGCATATATCTGCCATTAACAGCCAATATTTGGTTTGACACAGTTTATCGCTCGGTTATTGTACTGCTAATTTATTGTCTGTTAGCTTACAAGCTGAAGATATCAGAAGATATAAACGATACTTTCAATAAGATTTTCTCCAAATTAACTTAAAACGGTATCTGCTGATATTTTTCGGCGACTAACCAGTCTAAAAATGATACAAGTGAAGCTAAAATTTTATCTTCGCGTATTATGCATCAATCTTTCACAAGCGGCAATATCAAAAACGCGTACGATGGGTTCTACCAGGAACATGATGAAGCGTGGCGGATGCTGGGCGCTACTTACAAAGCGCAGCATATCATAGCTGTTTGCAAGGGCCATACGTTCAAAAGAGTGCTCGAAGTCGGCGCCGGCGATGGCAGTATCTTAAAACTGTTGGCCGACCAGAATTTCGCGCCCGAATATCATGCCGTTGAAATATCGGAAAGCGGGGTAGGGCATATCCTGTCACGGAATATCAATAACCTGTTATCTGTACAGCTGTTTGATGGCTACCGGTTGCCGTTTGAAGATGATGGCTTTGACCTTATCATACTTTCGCATGTGTTAGAGCATGTTGAGCACGAGCGCATGTTGCTGCGCGAAATGAAGCGCGTTGCCCGTCATTTTGTTATTGAGGTTCCCCTTGATTACCGGAAGGGCGTAGATATCCGCATCAAGCACTTTTTAGCTTATGGCCACATCAACGTGTATACACCAACGTCGTTACGGTACCTGTTAGGTACAGAAGGATTTGAACTGGAAAAAGACCTAACGTCAATGATAGAGCCGGAAGTGACTAAATTCAATACCTACATCAACCAAAAAAAACCGAAAGGGTTAATTACCAATTTGAAAATTTCGTTGGAGTTCACAATTAAAAATACCCTAACTAAACTTTTCGGCAAAAAACTAGAGGAGAAATTTGCAAATGCTTATACTGTGCTGTGCAGGAAGGCTGACAACCAGGTAAATATATTCTAAACCGCAATTAGCTAAAGAAAAATTAATAAAACGCGGATTAATACGCTTGAATTTGAATTCGTGAAATTCGTATAAATTAGAGGAAATTAGTGTTCATTTCATGCAAAACCCTGCCCCGATAGCCTTATTTGTTTATAACCGGCCCGAACACACCCGGCGGACCATATCTTACCTACAAAAAAACTTACTGGCTGATGAATCGCGGCTTTTTATTTTCTGTGACGCCGCAAAAACAGATAATGAAAAAGCAAAAGTAGACGAGGTAAGGCAATTGTTGAAAAAGATCGATGGCTTTAAAACCGTAAAGGTTATTGAACGTAAAGAAAACCTCGGGCTCGCCAATTCCATCATCAGCGGTGTTACCCAGTTAGTGAATGAATACGGCAAGGTTATCGTATTTGAGGATGACCTCGTTTCGTCGCCCTTTACATTGCAGTATTTTAACGAGGCGCTCACCCGTTACGCCGATGAAGCAAAAGTAATGCACATTGGCGCGTACATGTATAACCTGCATGATAAAAACCTGCCGCAAACCTTTTTTTTCAGGGCGGCCACCAGCTGGGGGTGGGCGACATGGGCGCGCGCCTGGAAAGATTTTGAGCCAGATGCCGGCAAGTTGATCAACCAGTTCGATGCCAGGAGGATCAGCCAATTTTCTATCGAAGGAACAATGAATTTCTGGAAGCAGATGGAAGGATTCAAAGCCGGAAAAAATGATTCATGGGCTATACGCTGGTATGCCTCTATCTTTTTAAAAGGCGGCTTAACTTTAAATCCCTCAACTTCACTTATTCATAATATCGGGAATGACGGAACCGGCATTCACTCCAACAGGGAAAATATTTATCATGTACAGATAGCAAATCATCCTGTAACCCAGTTTCCAACTGAAATTAAGGAAAACCAGCAGGCTTACTACGCCATTAAACAATTCCTCAAAAACCGGAAAGGCAATTTATTACAACGGGGATTGCGGTTTGTGAAGCAGATGCAATTAAAATATCTTGCAAAAAAAGCATAACAACTTCTCGTGGCGATGCCGGGGGAACTATTCCTTACACCTTCTTTCGATGTGTATTACTTACTGGATATGCCTTTAGCCAAAGAAACATCAGAAGCCTGAGAATGAGTGTGTACAAAAAATACGTTAAAATAGCAGAGAAGCCAACAAGAATGGATATCCGCAATACCTCGCCCATTGAATACACTGTTTTATGCCAGCCCGGTACAATTGAATTCAAATAATCATTATATATAAGCACCGAAATGATCAGGTATAGTAAATAGAATGTTATAATGATAGATATTATTTTAAGTAATATGGTATGACGGCTTATCATGGTTTTAAGTCTGGTTTATAGTTAGACAACCAAATGGTGAATTTGTTGCATTTTACTTTACAGCCTTGACCACGATATAAGGCGACAGCGCCTTACTTTCAAACGGGATGATTTTGGTTAACACCTTGCCGGCTAGCCAGATCGTTTTAACCAGGGCCTTAACCATTCCGCCTTGCTGCGAGCGGTTTTCGAGCCAGGTGCTGAACCTGCCATGGTAATAAGCCTCGACTTGGGTAAGACCTAAAGTCCGGCAATGATCAGCCAGCAACTGTGTATCCATGCTGCTGATATTGTGCTTATCGTAATTATCACGATCAAATTTACGCTGTACCCACCCGTTAACTCCTTTAAAATTAGGCAGGGTTATAAACAGAACGCCGCCCGGTTTTAAAAATTGAAGATGTGTTTCAATGATGGATTTAGTATCGTTAAAATGCTCAATTAATCCGAACGACAATACCATATCGTAAAATTTCCCGGGCTTATAAGTGAAAAGATCGGCTTCGATAATTTGAATATCGCCGTGCTGAAGCCCGTTCTTTTTAAGCAACTGGTCAATTAATCCATCGTGTATATAATAGTCAAATAAGGTAGTTTCAAGATGCTGGTATTTTTTAAGATAAGTGGCATAATATCCCGGGAAACCACCCAGTTCGATAGCGGTTTTGATATTTTTTTCAGCAATCAGCTTAGCCAGGATGTCGCCAAAAATATAGCCGGGTTTTATATGAAAGATCAGGTCTTTTTTAGATTCCCAAAATGATTTCCAGAAGGCCCGGTCAGTTAAATTTTGTTCCATTAATTTATACGCTGTTTTAGCTATGCTGGTTTGCCGGAGCTTTTTCTTCCAAAACTTTCGCCGGGTTACCCACCGCAATGCAACCGGAAGGTACGTCTTTAATAACCACGCTGCCCGCGCCGATCACCACGTTATCTCCGATCGTTACGTCGCCGATAATACACACATTAGCCCCTATATCCACATTGTTGCCGATGCGGGGACATTTGCTGAACGTGCCGTCAGCCAGTTTTTTATGTCCAATGGTCGTAGAGTTCCTCAATACACAATTTTCACCGATAATGGTTCCTTTATTCACGATAAGGGCCTGTCCGTGGTAAAGCGACAGGCCTTTGCCGATGGCCAGTTTCCGCGGAAGCTCAATACACAATACCCACTCTACGCAAAATCTGTATAGCATAAGATATGGGAAAAATATGATCTTGGTGATGGTGTACCGATTAAAGGCCTGCAGCAGCCGGAATAAAAACATAACCAGTTGCCCTTTAAAATTTCGCCGGTTGGCCTGCCAATCCTGGAATAAATAAGCAAATGGGTTCATCGTAGTGACAGCCGGTTTAGTTAAAGTTCGCGCAGGCGTTGTGCCGCGCCGTCAAAAGTAAAGTTTTCATTTTAGAATTGTTATAATTGCCGGTATAATTAGCGCCGCATAATGAAAGTAACCCTGATCAACACATCCGATGCCGGCGGCGGTGCGCCGGTAGCTTGTATTCGCCTGTTAAAAGCGCTCCGGTTAAAACAGGTTGATGCCGGTATGCTGGTGCAGGATAAAAAGACCGATGAGCCTGCAGTAAAGGCCATCAATACCGGGTTAATGAGCCGAATCAAAGCGGGGTTCAATCTTTTATACGAGCGCATTCCCTTCATTTTATTCAAAGCAAAAAATAAATCTTTGCGGTTTGCCTTCTCAACTGCCAATGCCGGCACCGATATCAGCAGTCGGCCGCAAGTTTTAAATGCCGATATTTTGCACCTGCATTGGATAAATTTCGGTTATCTTTCAATAGTGGATTTGAAGAAACTATTTCAAACCGGTAAACCTATAGTTTGGACCCTGCATGATATGTGGGCATTTACCGGCGGCTGCCACTACTCCGGCGATTGCGATCATTTTATTGATCAATGCGGCGATTGCTGGATGCTGCGCGATCCGGGCGAACACGATTTGTCGTTCACCGGCTGGATGCGGAAAATGGATATGTTTAAGGATACGAAGAATTTGGTTTTTGTAACCTGCAGCCACTGGCTGGCAAATGTTGCACGTACAAGCTCGTTATTAAAGGATTTCCGTATTGAAACCATACCCAATCCCATCGATACGACCATTTTTTTACCTAAGGACAAAACTGCCGCCCGAAAAAAGTGGAATATCGCTCAGGATGCCAAAATTATTCTGTTTGGCGCGGCCAATATTATGGACAGGCGCAAAGGCATCAGCTACCTGGTTGAAGCACTTGACGAATTGAAAAAAAACTACGCTGAACAAAATACCGAGATCGTTATTTTCGGAAAAAACAAATCCTTCGACGTAAGCCTGCTTCCCTTTAAAGTACATGAGCTGAACACGATCAATTCACAGGATGACCTGGTTGAACTTTACAGCCTCGCTGATGTGTTTGTAACACCGGCTATTGAAGATAACCTGCCCAACACCGTAATGGAGTCCCTGGCGTGCGGAACGCCTGTGGTGGCATTCAATACAGGCGGGATACCGGATATGGTTGAACACCAACTGAACGGTTACCTTGCGGAATTTAAATCCTCTGCCGATTTCGCCTTTGGTATTCAATATGTTTTAAGTAGTGAAAATAGAGATAAATTGGGTATAAATGCCCGAAAGAAGGTGCTTGATAGTTTCACCAACGAAATTGTGGCAGCAAAGTATATTGACTTGTACCAAACCATTTTAATAAATGATAGGGGTTAAACCAACATTGTCAGTTATTACGGTGGTGTTTAACAATGCCCGGGATATTGAGCGCACACTGCTTTCGGTCATCAATCAAACTTATCCGGCTATTGAATATATCGTGATCGACGGGCAATCAACCGATGGTACGCTGGAGATTATTCAACATCATAAGGACCGCGTTGCAAAACTCGTCAGCGAAAAGGATAATGGCATTTACGATGCCATGAACAAAGGGCTAGCGATCGCCACAGGCGACTATGTCATTTTTATGAATTCTGCTGACGAATTTTACGCCAACAATACGGTAGAGCAGGTATTTGCAACAACCCACGATGCGGATATTTATTACGGCGAAACAGAAATGATAAATGAAGCCGGAGAGATCCTTGGCCAGCGCCGGCATAAAGCGCCGGAGTATTTCAACTGGCGAAGCTTTAATTACGGGATGAATGTAAGCCACCAGGCCATTTATATCCGGAAGTCGATAACCGAACCATTTGACCGTCGATACCAGCTTAGCGCGGATATCGACTGGATTATCCGGGCCGCTAAAAAAGCAAAAAAAATAGTCAATGTAAACCAATATGTGGCCCGTTACCAGGTAGGGGGAATGTCAAAAGCCAAACACCGCCAAAGTTTGTTCGAGCGTTTTGATATCATGAAGAGGTATTATGGTTTGGTTCCAACCGTTTTAAACCATGCCGTTATCGCCTTTAAACTGGGCAAATATTGGCTGAAGAATAGAAGGACGAACGATTAAATAACCTTTTTGTCATTGCGAGCGATAGCGTGACAATCTCCTCAACGTACATGACCACTATGCATAGCTACGAGATTGCCGCGCTATCGCTCGCAATGACAAATTTTACTTCTTCTTAACCGCCTGTTTCTTTTTCCTCACTTCGCTATAAGCTGCGCCGCCCAATGCCAGCACCAGCAAAACAGAACCGGCCAATGAAATTTTCTCGCCGGTATAGTAGGATGCCGGGTGAAAAATGAATTCTATTTGATGATTGCCAACCGGTATTTGCGCCGCGCGTAAAACATAATCTGCTCTGAAATAGGGTTGCTCTTTACCATCGATCAGCATTTTCCATCCCTTGTCGTAATATATCTCCGAGAAAACCGCTACCTGAGGCGCAGTTGAACCGGATTTATATATCAAATGGTCAGGATTATAATGAACCAATTTAATAGTAGCATTTGCATCACCGCCGAATTGCTGTTTGGTATCTAACATTTTTTGATACCGTTGGTCAACAATAGCTTCGTCCTTCGGCGAAAAACTGCTTATTGCCTGCATTTCCTCGTCTGCATTTCTTGCGAATTTTATACTTTTCACAAACCAGGCATGTCCGCAGGCGGTTTGGTTGGCAACCATAGCCAGGTTTTGCGATTTATCGGCGGTTATCATATACTTGGTGTTCAGCATATCCAGCACATCGTGGTTGACGCTCTTTGAAAGTTGATTCTGTACCAGTTCGTCATAACGTTTTAGACGCGCCGCCGAATAGCCGCCTAATGATTTATAGAAGTAAGGAGTTATGGCGTCCTGCAACAATATCTGTGTGAGGTCAACCACCCTGAAATCCGGGTCTGTATCCCGCAAAATAAACTCATCAACCTGCCTTGGTTTAGGCGTTTGTATGTCCTGTTTGTCAACAAACTGGTCATCTTTCAAATAGCGTTTATCTACGGTCCATAAATCAATTAGTATCACCGCAAAGAAAGCGATTGATACGGTAGTCGCGTTTATTTTTTGCTTTAGCAATGCCCAAAGCAACCCAAAACCAATTAATACAAATATTAACGAACGGATGGCGTCGGCACGTGCTGCGGCTTCCCTATCCTGTACAAGTGCATTTGCCATCGCATTGGCCATGGCCCCGTCACCGCGGGTAAATTGCGTAAGCTGATCAATAAGCGACTGGTGTGTGCTTGACCTGAACGACAATAAAACATCCGGCAATACAATCAATAATAACGCCAGTCCGCCTGTAATATAAAGGGCGATCTTAGCTTTGTTAAATAGCATCTTTTTATCGGGGTTGCTGATTGCTTCATTAATGGCAAGCAGTGCCAGTATAGGAAAGCATAACATCGCCACCGCCAGGATAGACTCAACTGCCCTGAACTTATTATAGAGCGGAAAATAATTAAAAAATACGTCGGATATGAGCGGGAAGTTTTTGCCGAAGGATAATAACATCGTGAGCACGACCGTGGAAAGCACCCACCATTTAATGGGATTTTTAACCACTATTAATCCAAAAACAAAAAGGAAACAAATTACCGCCCCAAAATACCACGGGCCTTCGGTAAATGTTTTTTCGCCCCAGTAAAGCGGCAGGCTTTGGGCGATGTTTTGCGCCTGTGCGGCATCAGCGCCCTTATCAATCAACACCTTCGCAACTTTTGAATCGCCGGTCGAACCTCTTGAAGTACCGCCGTACGCGTTGGGCACCAAAAAGGTTAACGTTTCACTTACCCCTTCGCTAAATTCATAAGCATAGTCGCGTTTTACACCATTGCCGGCCTCGGTAGTGTTTTTGGTTAAATTAGCTTTGCCCCGAATGGACTCCTTGCTGTACTCATAAGTGCTCCATAAGGCGGATGCATTAACTAATATGGCTAATACGGTAGCGGCAGCTATATAAGCCAACGATTTGAAGAACGCGACAGTAGTTTTGCTCCTAACGGCCAGCATCAATTCTATTATCAGCAATATCAAAAGCGCGATAAGCAGATAGTAGGTCATTTGTATGTGATTGGCTTTTATTTCAATTGCAAGAAATAAAGCTAGTAACGATGAGCCCAGTAAATATCTGCCATTTTTAACGAGGATAATGGATGCCAATATAGGTGCAAACAGTGCTATGGCAAATTCCTGATTGGCATGCCCGGCAGCGATATAAATGATATTATATGATGAAAAAGTAAAGGCAAGAGCTCCCGTGGCAGCAAGCCAGGGACTTAGTTTTAGTACATTGAACAGGAAATAAGAGCCAAACATCAGCATGAAAATGATGTAAATAGGCGCAGGAAAGGCGGTATCTAATAAACTGACAATATGTGTGGCAATACTACCCGAATACGGAGCCCATATTTGAAAGGCCGGCATGCCGCCCAATATTTGGTTTGTCCATAGAATAGTCGTATCCTTTGCCTTGTAATCGTTGATCTCTTTTTGAGTTGATTGGGCACGGGTAACATCATTTTGCCCTAAAGTTTTACCCTGGAATGCAGGAGTAAAATAAATAAAGCATATCACTAAAAAAATTGCAGCAATTATAAAGTGAATGCTATTCCGCTTGAACCAGTTATTCATCTGAGTTTATTAAAAGGGATAATTATATTCTTCAAAAATAGAAATTTGAACGAGATTAGAAAGTATCAGTGTCAAGTATTGAGTATCAGGTAAAATTACGGCCCATCAAATATCGGATAGTCTGTCTTGATACCAGCGACTTGATACCAGGTTTAATAATGTCCTGCTTCCCGGCTCTTTACGGTTTTCCCTGGTTTTCAGTTACGTGAAATACGCCTGTTGATTGATTGATATGCCATGGATATAAGCTTTCGTTGCTATTAAAGTCTGAACCATTCATAATATTCCCGCTATTCATGGTGATTTGTACCGGTTTTGTAGAAAAAAACTTCTTGTTGGTTTGATCGTATATTAATTCTTCCGATTTAAATGTTTCGCCCCTGCTATTTTTCGCTACCACGTTTCTGCGAAACTCTATTATGTTTTCTTTTTCCCGCTGGATGGCATAATCAGATGTTATCGTGCCTTTTTCATTTAAATCCTCGTCATATAAAACGATTTTAACACCCTTAGGCATTTCTTTGTAGGGTTTTGCCGCATCCTGGTAGTCGATCATTAAAGGGGTAATGAGTTTCCCTTTAACTTTAGCGGAATCACTGTAAATAATTTCAACGCCGGTAGACCGCGAGATAGGCTTGTTTTCTTCTTTGGAGGCTATTTTTTTGATGTCGTTCAAAGAATTTTCGCAAGCGTTTAGCGACAGCATGCAAATAAACAGTGCTGGCAAATACAGGACCGATCTTTTTTTTGCCTGACTATCCATCAAATAAATTAATCGAATTTATACCGCTGAAACCATTTATCGTTAAGTGTAAAGCCCAGGTGTAAGTTAATGTAGTTTTCTTTCACCAGGCCATTTGTTAACGTTCCGCGCTGGCCTATCTCCGCAGAGAAGTTTACTTTATAGAAACTCAAATTATTAGGAGCCAGCGGAAGGCCTAAACCAACGGTTACAGCATACCTTTTTATATTGACATTATTTAAATTCAAATAGGTTTGATCATAAATAAACCCTAAGCGATAATCGGTTCGTGCAAAATAAGTGTGCAGCGCATTGATGTTGGGAGTGAATTGGCCGCCTACGTTTAATGTTCTGCTATCCTGTAAGCCCGCGTTCGCGCCCGATATAGTAAGGTCTGACCATTTTCCCATCGTATAATCAGCGCCAACCAAAAATTTCAGATCGTTTTGAAATGATATCCCGAAATGGTTGACCTGCGGAAGCTGTATCTTGCTTTTTGCCCCTTGCCTGTTAACTACCGAATCGATAGCCAGGTTTTGATTGCCGCTGCCGTCATAAGTGTAGTGACTAACAATATAGCTGCTGGTGGTTGTTATGCGGGAATTGGCTGAAGCAGAGTAGCCCAGTATAAGATGTTTTTGTTTCTGTTCGCCGAAGTCAAATGAATATTGCACACCATAATCGTAACTTAAACCGCCTACAGCGTTGCTTTGCTCCACTCTCGAATTTAAGGTGCCATATAATGTTGGTATTTCGGTTGAACTGTATTGCTGTAAATTGCCAAATATGTATGACATGTTTGCGCCTATAAGCAAGTGCTTACCCAAGCCAAAACCATAACCGAGGTAGGCTTTAGATAAACCGCCATCGCCGCTATAAATATAATTTACCGCGTTGGTATCAGCAGGCGAACCGGTGCCAAAGCCTTTACTTAATGTTTGTTTATAGTTATAACCCATTTCGCTGTAAGGCAACAACCCGAAGCTAAGCGCTGAACGCTTGCTAACCGGTATAGCGAATGCAACATGGCTCAGCCTGAAATTGGCGTTGGTCGCACTCGGCTGGCCTGTTTGGTTCAAACTGATGATATTTGAATAAATGCCAGCGTCAATGGTTGTGAAACCGATTGTCCCGTACGAGGCGGGGTTCAAAACGTTTATATTATTATAACCACTGAGCCTGTTTATTGCCGTGCCAATGCCCCCCATACCAATATTCTGCGGCAATGCTGCCGGAACGATATCGCCCAGGCCAAATTTTGAATACGGGGAACTTGTGGTAGCGCTAGATTGTGCCATTGCTCCGACTGCAGTAACAGCAAGTATCAGTGTTATAAAAAACCTAGTATATTTAATCATTATTGTTTTGTGTAACTGCATTTAATCCTTTTAGAACCAGGTAGGGCTCAATTTTTATATAGGGGGCAAAGATGCTATTTTTTAACAGGGTATCAAAAAAAATACTGTCGCCCCCGCTAAGTATAATATTCATATTTGCAACCTCATTTTTATAACGCTCAATAAAGCCAATTAACTCAAATTTTATCCCGTTTTGCACACCCGAACGAATGGCTGTCGCGGTATCATTTCCAAAACTTTTGTCAAAGGCATTATCCGCATCAATCATTGGAAGGCCCGCCGTATAATAGTTCAAAGCCTTATAACGCATATTTAATCCCGGCGATATACTGCCCCCGTAATAATTTCCGTCCGCATCAACCCAGTCGTATGTTATACAGGTCCCGGCATCAATTACCAGGTTATTTTTGCCGGGGAATAAATAATTTGCCCCTATTACAGCAGCCAGCCGGTCTAATCCCAGCGTTTCCGGCGTTAGGTAACGATTAACAATTCCGTTACTCATTCCGGCATTAAAATACGTTACCGGGATGCTTTCAGCTAATATGGACTGCCAATCTTCTTTATCTTTTTTTACCGATGATATGATCGCTTTATTGATTTGATAGCCATTTAAAAAACCATCTAACGCTTTTATATCAACTATTTGAAACTGTTCAGCATGCATTAACTCGCCTTGCTTAAAAACAGCAATCTTTGTATAGGTGTTGCCAATGTCGATAACCAGTGTCATTTCGGAAATTCATTTAGTAAAACGACATGGCATATCTTTCCGCGACAATCCCCGCCAATTATCCGTTAAGTTCTTAACTTTTGATTTTTGATTTTTAACTTCAGGATACGCCATCAGGCTTTAACCATTGATAATATGGATTCAAAAATAGCAAGACCGTCTTCGTTGGCTACCAACGAGTCGGACGCGCGTTCAGGATGCGGCATAAACCCAAATACGTTTCTTTCGGCATTGCAAACGCCGGCAATGTTATCTAACGAACCGTTAGGATTAGCCTCCAGGGTAATATTACCAGCTTCATCACAATACCTGAACAGAACCTGGTCATTATCATTAATGGCGCTTAAAACATCCGCATCGGCAAAGAAATTTCCCTCACCATGCGCGATGGGTATTTTTAACGCCCTTTGCAGATCAATTTGAGATGTAATCAATGAATTTGAAGTTTGCGCCTTTGTATAAACGTTACGGCAGATAAATTTACGGTTCTCGTTATGCAGCAGGGCTCCCGGTAGCAGGCCGGCTTCAGTTAATATCTGGAATCCGTTGCACACGCCAAACACATACCCGCCTCTTGCAGCAAACTGAATTACTTCCTGCATGATAGGGGAGAAACGGGCAATGGCGCCCGAGCGCAAATAATCGCCAAATGAAAACCCGCCCGGTAACACAATAAATTCAGCGCCCTGCAGGTCATGGTCCTTATGCCATAGGCGCACTACCTGCTGGCCAAGTATTTTCTCTAATACATAAATGATGTCCTCGTCGCAATTGGACCCGGGAAATATGACTACTCCAAACTTCATGGTACAAAACTAATATAACAGATGAAATTTGAGCGTATATAAAGGTTAAAAAGTGTTAAACTGGAAATAGATAATGCTGATTAGCAGTAAATAAAAAAGTGATTCATAGAACCATTTTCGTTTGGCGTACAAAAAGTAATAGGAGAAGAATACCGAGGCAGGCACCGCGCACAGTAAAAAATGATTTAAGTGAAATGCGGCTTTTGTATAAAACGACAGTCCTGCTATCACAAAAACAAAAAATAGCAGTTGGAACGATTTGCGCACCTGCACATAACTTTTAAAAAAGTTTTGCTGTAATTTAAAAAAGCACAGCACCAGTATAAGGAGTACGGGAATAAGTACCAGGTAGTTATAATAGTTGATATGGATACTTTCAGGAAATTTGGTACCTAACGGAAGCCAGGTGGTATAAAGATCAGGTAAGCTGTCATTTAGATAATAATATACACCCAAAAAGAAAAATACGGTAGCGTAACCTATTATCCCGGCCAGCCATTCGCGCCAGTTGAATGGCCTGAAAAGCATCAGCGCGGCCCAGATAGCTAAAAATAAATAATTAAAAGGCAGATAAATTATCGAGCCTATGGCTATCATCATACCTAAATCATAGGCCGGTGATTTAGCATCATTGCTCTTGTAAAAACTGAATAATCTGAATAGCATCCAGATCACAAGGAAATTGCATATCAGCGGCGGGCTTAAAACTAAAAAAGGGGTAAATAATCCGGAAACAGTGATATACATTAAGGCCGGTAAAAAGGTAGGCTTACCCAGTAAATTATACCGGTTAACTAAAAAGTTTACAAGCAATGCCTGTATAAATACAATTACAGCGGCAATTAAAACATTATAAAAAGATGTGAAGGTATATAAGGAGGGAACCGGCAGCAAGAGCTTCATAAACGGCGCCGAAAAGTCAAACGGTATTTGAGCAGGTATATGAAATAAGTAGTTCGCGCGTAGTACAAACAGCAAAATTGCCAGCCAAAAGATATTAAACGGACTATGGGCCTTAAAAGCATTTATCATTCCAGCTGTTTTTGCGGTACGAAATTAGTACAAAAACCGGTTATGATAAAACGGGCTGCGGCTTTGCGTATAGTTTTACCATATTATCTACTATTTGGGCGGTTTCATCCGGAAAATTTACCTGTATTCGCTTATCATCATTCAACCAGTTATTAATATGGTAAATGAACCTGTCGTCAATTTCATTGATTACAGGAACGCCTATTTTTGACGCGGCGAGGGCATTGCATTGCTGTTCATATTGGTTTTTCATTGGTATCATTAACACTTTTTTCTGTAAAAAAAGCGCTTCCGCCGGCCCTTCAAACCCACCGCCGGTCAGCAAGCCTTCGCAATTCGCCAGGCTGTTATTGAAACCTTCGTTATTTACCGGGAATATTTGAACATTTCCTTCCTGGTAATGTGTTTTTTGCCGTTTTGAAAAAATATGCCATTGTACTTTGTCTGTTTTTTTTAACAGCCTGGTAAGCATCTTGTCATCGTAAGCCGGCAGGTAAACGGTGTAATGCCCCAAATTTCCCGGTTGTAAATTCCGTATCTCGCTTCTGATCACCGGGGTATGAATAAAATCATCATAACGCTCAAAATGAAAGCCGATGTGATAAGTAGTAGGAGAATAGTATTTCAGGAACCACTCGGCATAATCCCATTTTTTGGGACGCGGGGTATTTGACGAAACAAAGGAGCATTGATGGCTTAAAGATACTGATGGTATTTTTCGCAGTTTGCATGCCCATGCGCTAACAGGCTCAAAATCGTTGATAATGAGGTTGTAATCTGTTAGCGGCAAACTATAAACATCTTTCCATAGCTGGGGCAGGTTCATTAACTTAAACGTGGCCCATTTATCTATTCCACCGTTTTTGCCAAATACAAAGCTGCCGCCGTGAAACTTATATTTAAGCGGCTGCGAGAGGGTAACTTCGGCTTCCGTTCCGCTTACCAGCAGGTCAACCTTGCCATATTGCTGCAATAAAGGAATAATTTCGCGGGCACGGCTGATATGCCCGTTGCCTGTTCCTTGTATTGCGTATAGTATTTTCATTCGGTACGTAGTAAGGTTGAAAGCGTTGTAGTAAACCCGGAAGCAAAATCTAATATTGCAACATTACAAAATTAACCCTGTTCCTGCTTAAATCTTTCCAATAAAACTTTCACATCCAGCTTAGCATCCAGATCCTCAGTATCGGTTTTGTCGTCTTCATCAGCGTCGCTGTGAAAATCATCAGCATTGTACTTAAATACCGTCCAGGCGCCATTACAATATTCGAGTGCGGAAAGGCTTTCCACCCAATCGCCTGAATTTAGGTAAACGACTGAACCAGGTTTACTGGTCGATGTCATTTCCCTGATCTCGGCCTGGTGAATATGCCCGCAAATCACATATTGGTAAGCTTTATCGATGGCAAGGTCGGCGGCGGTTTGTTCAAACTGGTTGATGAATTTTACCGCGTCCTTAAACCGGGCCTTAACTTTCTGCGAAAAGCTCATTTTTTGCCGGCCTATAGCTGTTAAAAGCCAATTGGTTAAGCTATTGATCAAAATGAGCGTATCATAACCGACAGCACCTAATTTTGCCAGCCATTTGGAGTGCTGCATGGTTACGTCGAAAACATCACCATGAAATATCCAGGCTTTTTTTCCGTCGATGTTCAAAATTAACTTGTCCAGCAGCTGAAAAGAGCCAAGAGTAAATTCGCTGAATTTCCGCAGCATCTCGTCGTGGTTACCGGTTAAATAGTAAACCGGGACACCTTCAGTAACAAATTTTAATATCCGGCGCACTACCTTCATGTGCGCTTCGGGCCAGTATGATTTGCTGAACTGCCAGATATCGATGATATCACCGTTTAAAACGAGGATTTTTGGTTTGATGCTTTTTAAATATTTCAGCAGCTCTTTGGCATGACAACCATAGGTGCCTAAATGCACGTCGGATATAACCACTATATCAACTTCACGTTTTGCCATTAAAATTGGGGGGATAATTTTCCGCCCGGTATATTAAACCGGGGGTATGGAGATTGATTTTGTATGCAACGATTATTCTTCTTCGTCGTCGTCATTTACCTTTAGTTCATATGGGCTCAGGTAAAATATTCCCACCAGGAACAGCAAACCTGCAACAACCATATAAGTATAAGCGAACTCAAAATTCATCATGCGGAATTTTTACAAATATCAGTAAACCAGGTTATCTTACTGTTAAGACTATGTTAAATGTAAAAGGTTTCAAATAACCTGAAATTTATTTTTAATACGGCGCAGCTGCTTCAAATGATGCTCTAAATGTATACGTATAAACTTAAACCATTGTTTGGCGTTCAGCATACCCAACCGCGGATGTTTATACCTTGAATCAGGCGAAGCGCTCTTAACTAACATTACGGCGTCATCAATACGTTTGCGACATTTGATTAATAAATTTTTTGCCTCTTCCTTGCTGAGCTTGCTAACCGGCATTTTTGCCTCTACAGCTGCCGGAAGTTTCGTCTTTACAGGAGGGAAACTGCCGGTAAACATCATCAACCTCCCCAGAAAGTTCATGCCATCCTCGGTGGGCGGGCAGCCATTAGCGCATTTTTCCAAAGCAATTGCCGACCCCAGGGTAGCCATTAAAATATGTGAATACACTTCCGAGAACGACCAACCCCCTCCGGGAGGCGTTGTTTGGAAAATATCGTCGGGGATTGAATCCAGCTGCGAGCGGTAATCGTCCAGCGCGGTATTAAATAGCGAATCGTTCCTTAATCAGGTTCATAGCATTAAAGTTAACTCTTTTAAATGAGTAACTTGCAAGGGTACATCATGAGGTTTTGGTAAATTAAAAGGGTTGAAATAGATCGCGTCTATTCCAAAGTTCAATGCACCGTAAACATCGGCCTCCAGGCTGTCGCCGATCATCAGGCTTTCCTTTTTTGTTGCCCCTGCTAAATTGAGCGCGTGTTCAAATATGGCCTTATCGGGTTTGTTGACCCCCACGACCTCGGAGATAATGATATGCTGAAAGTATCGCCCTATATTGGTGTTGCCTATTTTTAATTCGGATGATTCTTTAAAGCCGTTCGATATCAGGTGCAAAGTATATTTGCTTTGCAGATATTGGAGCGTTTCGTGCGTGTGCGGAAACAGGTGCGTTTTGGTAGGGCAAAGCAGCACGTATGCTTCTTCAAACCCCTCCGGGAGCAGGTCGGGGTGAACACCCAGCTCGATAAACGTTTTTTTAAACCGTGCCTCGCGCAGCTCTTCTTTGGTTATTTTACCGGTATGATACTCCGCCCAAAGACGATGGTTGTTGCGGGTGTATGTTTCAATAAATAAATCTGCCGAATGCAGCCCGATATCCGCCAGTTTATGAATGCCATATAGTTCGTGCAAAGCTTCTTCGGCGTTTTTGTCGAAATCCCAGATGGTGTGGTCGAGGTCGAAGAAAAGATGTTTGTATTTGATTTCGGATTTCGGATGTTCGATGTCGGATTTCATTTGTTATGCTGGATTTTCGAAACGAGATTGAGAAACGTATTGCTGGATGAAAACGCTCAAAATTAAATCATTTGTCCTCCAAATCCGAAATGAAACTTTCCTCCTGACATACCGTTGTCAATACAGCTTGCTAAATTTGATTTAATAACTAAATCATGCAAACGTAAAAGGTTGCAGTTAAGCGATTCAAAACTAACCGCTAACCGCCAAACTCTAATCTCTAAACTGTATTTTTGTGGAACTCTATGGATTTCAATTTAACATCTCAATACCTACCCACCGGCGACCAGCCCGAAGCAATACGGCAGCTGGTTGAAGGTGTTAATAATAACGACCCGTTTCAAACACTCCTTGGCGTTACCGGCTCGGGCAAAACGTTTACCATAGCCAATGTTATCGCCCAAACGCAGAAACCAACACTTATATTAAGTCATAATAAAACCCTTGCAGCGCAGCTATACGGCGAGTTCAAGCAGTTTTTTCCGGAGAACGCGGTCAACTACTTCGTATCTTACTACGATTATTACCAGCCGGAAGCTTTCATTCCGACCACTAATACTTATATTGAAAAAGACCTGCAGATAAATGAAGAAATTGAAAAGCTGCGCCTTCGTACTACTTCGGCGCTGATGTCGGGCAGGAGGGATGTTATCGTGGTGTCGTCCATTTCCTGCATATATGGTATGGGTAACCCCGAGGATTTTAAGGATTCGGTTTTTCGTTTTGCCGTTGGTACGCGCATTAGCCGGAATGCTTTTTTGCACCGTTTGGTTGAGATATTATACTCGCGAACCACTGCCGATTTTAAACGCGGTACCTTCAGGGTGAAGGGTGATGTGGTCGATATTTTCCCGGCGTATATGGATATCGCGTACCGTGTGTCTTTTTTTGGCGATGACATTGAAGAGTTAAGCACCTTTGATATCACGAGCGGAAAAACCATCGAGAAAATGACGCATATGGTGTTGTTCCCGGCCAATCTATACGTAGCGCCGCGCGAACGGTTCACACAATCTATCTGGGCGATACAGGAAGAGCTTGAAAGCCGCAAAAAGCAATTCATCGGCGATGGCCGGTTCCTTGAAGCTAAACGGCTTGAAGAAAGGGTGAACTACGATTTAGAGATGATCCGCGAACTGGGCTATTGCTCCGGTATCGAAAATTACTCTCGTTTTTTTGACGGCCGGCAACCCGGCGCACGGCCGTTCTGCCTATTGGATTATTTCCCGGATGATTATTTGATGGTGATCGACGAAAGCCACGCAACCGTGCCGCAGATCAGGGCTATGTACGGCGGTGACCGCTCGCGCAAAATGTCGCTGGTTGATTATGGCTTCCGTTTACCGGCTGCCCTGGACAATCGCCCGTTGAATTTCCAGGAATTTGAGCGACTGGCGCCGCAGACAATTTATGTAAGTGCTACACCCGGAGATTTTGAACTCGAGAAATCGGGTGGTGTGGTGGTTGAGCAGGTAATACGCCCAACTGGGTTGCTCGACCCGGTGATTGATGTACGCCCGGTTATTAACCAGGTGGATGACCTGCTCGAGGAAGTGGACAAAACCGTAAAAATGGGCGACCGTGTATTGGTGACAACGCTTACCAAACGTATGTCCGAAGAGCTGGCAAAATACATGGACAGGCTGGGCATTAAGTGCCGTTATATTCACTCGGAAGTTAAGACACTCGAACGGGTTGAAATATTACGCGGATTGCGCCTGGGCGAATTTGATGTGCTCATCGGGATCAACCTGCTGCGCGAAGGTCTGGATTTGCCCGAAGTTTCGTTGGTCGCTATTTTAGATGCTGATAAAGAAGGTTTCCTGCGCTCCGAACGTTCGCTAATACAAACCATTGGCCGGGCGGCGCGTAACGACAGGGGCCGTGTGATTATGTATGCCGATAAAATTACCGATTCGATGCAAATCACGATGGATGAAACCAACAGGCGCCGCGACATCCAGATCAGTTATAATACCCAAAACGGGATTACGCCAACTACTGTCGGAAAAACCCGCAGCGAAATTATGGAACAAACTTCGGTAATGGATTTTAAAGGCGGGATGCAAAAAGCATATGTTGAAGCTGATGTGGTTACACTTGCCGCAGACCCCATCGTTCAGTATATGACCAAGCCCGATTTGAAAAAATCCATTGAAAATACCAGGAAGGAGATGCTTGCAGCCGCTAAAAACATGGATTTCCTGTTAGCTGCCAAACTGCGTGACGAAATGTTTGCACTTGAAAAGATGATGGAGGAGAAGTTTTAATTTGATAAGGCGTTGATTTGAAAGTTTAAAAATTGCTCTAAAATGAAGTTGGTCAAGATTGAAAAATCGTTTCATTGTCAAATTTCAAATCATCAGATTTTCAAATCAATTTCCTTGTAACAAATTCGGTTATTGGCCTGTCATAAAGCGTGGCAAAATCATAACCAAACAATTTTGCCGTTATAATATTTATATTTGTACGTTTAATTTTAACCAATATGCCGGAGTTTCTCAGTTTCCTGCTCACTATATTATTAGTTTGGTACATTATACGCGCCCTGGCTCGTATACTATTGCCCATGCTTTTTCAAAGCGTTATCAATAAGGCGCAACAACAGCAACATCATCAGCAAAATTATAATCAGTCGCCTCCGCAGGGTAAGGTAAAGGTTGATTATATGCCCAAGTCAAAAAAAGGCGCGGTTCCGGATTCTGAAGGTGAATTCGTGGACTACGAAGAGGTAAAATAAAGTGCCATGATACCTGAAGAGATATTTAAGCGAAGGCGTAACCACAATAACACGCCCGAATCGTTATTGCTTGTCATCGCCAATTATATTGTTGTTTCTATAGACGTTGCCTTATTTACTGATCGTAAGCATATTAACTGGTTCTTTTGGGTGGTATTGACTTTTTTAGCTTTATATAACTATTATACCATACGCCGTAACCACGAAGAATATAATCGTATTACGATAATTGCCTATCTTATTAGTCTTGTCGTTCTTGTCCTGGTTTTTTTTCTTTTCAGGGGTATGTCCTAAAACATCGCTTCGCGGTCGATTAATTAGTTTGCCGCCTTGCAGGCTCCTGTTTAAGTTCTAATTTCCAGCGCTTTTATATGCAAATTTTGTGCTATAGAATTTTACTAAAAGTTGTATCTTGCGCCCTCTTTTTAACAATATAAATAAATATTCTACGATATGGGTGTAATGGGTTTTTTGCGGGAAAGGATGGGGAAAATTCTCGCATTTTTTATTGGGTTCGCGTTGCTTGCTTTTATTATCGGCGATTTCGCCAAGTCTGGCGGGTCAATGTTCAGGGACGACCGGAACGAGTTGGGTGAAGTTAGCGGTGAGAAAATCCCGTATGATGAGTTCACCAAAAAGGTTGACCAGAATAGCGCTCAATTTAAACAGCAGTCGGGCGGCAACTTAAGCCCGCAGATCACCAGCTATGTACAGGAATCTACCTGGAACCAAATGGTGGCCCAAACAGTATTGTCAAAGGAAGTGGATAAATTAGGCTTGACAGTGGGTGATGATGAAACCAAATCGATGATAAGCGGCAGCAATCCAAACCCGCAAATTATACAGGCTTTTGGGGATCCTAAAACCGGCCAGTTAGACCGGAATAAGCTGAATACGTTTTTAAACAACCTGGCTGCTTCAAAGGCTGATGACCCGCTGAGGCAGCAATGGGCCGACTTTTTAACACAAATGATCCAGGCTAAAACGTCTGAAAAATATGTGTCTTTAGTAACTAATGGGTTGTATGTTAACTCGCTTGAGGCTAAGGATGATTATGAGGCCAAAAACAAGCTGGCTAATTTTAAATACGTTACGCTTGATTATGCTTCTGTGCCCGATAATAAAATAACGATTACCGATAACGATTATCAGGCCTATTATGACGAACATAAGGCTGAGTTCAAGACGCAGCAGGAGTTAAGAACTTTTGACTACGTTACTTTCAACGCCGCGCCTTCAAAGGACGATTCCGCCACTATAAAAAAACAGGTTGAAAAATTAAGAGATAGTTTAAGAACGACTAAAAACGATTCCCTTTTTGTTCAATTAAACGCCGAAACCAAAGCGCCGCTTACTTTTCAGCACAAGGGACGCCTTGAGCCAAAATTGGACTCGGTGATGTTTAATGCGCCCAAAGGCTTCATTTATGGACCCTATATATCAAATGGGAGCTATAAAATTGTCAAGCTGGTTGATACAAGGGTTGAGCCTGATTCAATAAAGGCGCGTCATATACTGGTAGATGATAAAGCTATCGGTGTTGAAAAAGCAATCGCTAAAGCTGATTCAATCAAAAAACAAATTCAGGCAGGAAAGTCATTTGCAGATATGGCCAATATGTTTTCAATTGACAAAGGGTCGGCTGTAAAAGGAGGCGACCTGGGGACCTTTGGCCGCGGCGCCATGATACCGGCATTTGAGGATGCGGCATTCAGTGCTAAAAAAGGTGATCTTATAATAGTTCCGACCCAATTTGGTGTCCATTTAATACAGGTTGAAGATCAGAAAGGGTCATCGAAGGCTGTAAAAGTGGCTATAGTTGATGCGCCGTTAAAAGCGAGCAGTGGTACACAAACTACCGTTTATAGCAAAGCACAAGGATTTTTAGGATCCCTGGCAAAAGATAATTTTGATGAGCAGGTAAAGAAAGCCGGTTTGAAAAAGAAAACCGCTACAGATGTTGGCGGTGTTGCCGCTTCTGTTCCCGGCATTGATAATGCCCGCGAAATTGTAAGGTGGGCGTTCAATGCCCAGTTAGGCGACTTCTCTGATAAAGTATACATCGTAGGCGACCAATACATCATTGCCCACGTGGTGCAAATTAAGCCAAAAGGCATTGTGCCGCTGGAGGCTGTTAAAAAGCAGATAGAGCCAGCGGTTAAAAACCAGGTAAAAGCTAAATTATTGTCGGCGAAACTACAGGTTGCCTTAAATGGGTCATCGTCGATTGACCAGGTAGCTCAAAAATCGGGCAGCAAAATTTTACCGGTACAAAATATTGTGTTTGCCAACCCTGTGATCCCGGGTTCATCAGCAGAATATAAAGTGATCGGGACAGTTTTCGGCTCGCAGCCCAATAAACTTTCAAAACCGGTTGACGGACAGACAGGCGTATATGTATTCGTTGTAGACAGTTTTACGAACCCCGCACCGCTTACAAATACCGTAAGGGAACGTCAGCAGATTGGCCAGGCATTGCTGCAGCGTGCTGATTCGCAGATATTTGATGCATTGAAGGAAAAGGCCAACGTAAAAGATTACAGGGCGAAATTTTTATAGAACTGCCTGATAGCTGCCATTCAAAAGTAAAAATACAGCAATTGGCAGCTGGACGTGTATAGGATATGGCTTAAAGGTCTGTATTCACGAAATTTAAAGTAATTTTGTATCCGGGAACAACATCATGTTTTCCCGGATTTTTTTTGCAAATGGAAATACAGGAAAATATAGTCAATAAGGTGGCACAAAGTGGCCTGGTTACTTTGGACCCTGCCTCATTTTATCCTGTCGGCGAACGTGTTGTTTATGACATAGCCGGCAATTTGTTCCAGGGGCTTATTCTGCGCGAGAAAGATTTCAGAGAATTTGTAAAAACGCATGATTGGTTGCAATACCAGGACAAAAACATAGCCGTTACCTGCTCTGCCGATGCCATTGTACCCGGATGGGCCTATATGCTGCTGGCGAACAAACTGGCGCCATATGCCCGCGAAATCGTTTTCGGAAATGAGGAGGTTTTGGAGACTGTGTTGTTTATAAAAAACATCGCCAATATGGACATTGAACAATACCGCGATCAGCGTATTGTTATAAAGGGCTGCGGGGATATTGCCGTGCCGGTTTCGGCATATGTTGAATTAACAAAAAAGCTCACGCCGGTGGTTAAAAGCCTGATGTTTGGCGAGCCTTGTTCTACCGTACCTATTTATAAAAAGAAAGATTAAAGTTTAAGTCTTGAGTGGGGAAATCTTTGCTGGTAAAATAAATCGTTATTTCTGCGTTATAAACAAACGAATCAATTGTAACGAACTTGTTGATCAGTGCGTATTAAAACAAAACACTGGCATTCTTGCTTAAAACTTAAGACGATAATCTCCTGACTGATGACAAAAAAGGTTTTGCTGGTAATCTTGCTAATAGGCGCCTTTTTCAATTCCTTTAGCCAGGAAATGTTAAAAGCCGGCGAACCTGTTTTTAAAGCGGGCGAAAAATTGAGTTATTCATTAAAATATGGATTTTTTACCGCGGCTACAACAAATATTCGCGTAGAAGAAAGCGACAAAGTGTTTGAAGGCCATACTGCATACCATATCGTTGCCGACGCCAAAACCGCCGGCGCGTTCGACGTTTTTTACAAAGTGCGCAACCGGTATGAGACATATGTTGATCAAACTACGCTCCTGCCATATTTGTATGCTGAAAACCGGCACGAAGCCAGCTATAAACATAAAGATAATGTTTCCTTTGACCATGTTGATAATAAAATTACAGCCGCTAAGGGCATTTACCCATTCAAGGGCAAGGTATTCGACTTTCTGTCGGCGTACTATTTTTCGCGGGGCGTTGATATTTCGCACATCCATATAGGCGAAAGGTTTGATCTGCAATATTTTTTAGAGGACGGTGTGCACACCCTTAGTATTACGTATGTTGGCAAAGAGGTTGTTGATTCAGATATAGGAAAGTTTAATTGCCTGAAGTTTAATCCTACCATAATTCCGGGCCGCGTGTTTAGAAAAGATAGTAAGTTGTACCTTTGGATAACTGATGACAATAACAGGATACCTATAAAAGCGCATGTGGAGCTGATAGTTGGCAGCTTGTCTATGGAGATTACTGGTGCCAATAATCTTAAATTTCCTTTAAATTCTGTGAGTAAATAATATGATAGAGGTTGGAAATGTTTTGCTGCATGAGGATGTAGTAAACGAGAATTTTGTTTGTAATTTAAATAAGTGCAAGGGCGCCTGCTGCCTTGAAGGTGATTCCGGTGCGCCATTGGATGCCGGCGAATTGGATATACTGGATGAAATATATCCCAAAGTGAAGCCTTTTATGACTGCCAAAGGCATCAGCACTATTGAAAAGATGGGCACGTATGTTAAGGACTTTGAAGGCGACTATACCACCCCCTGTGTTGACGTCAATAAAGAGTGCGCCTATGTAATATGGGAAAATGGCATTACCAAATGTGCTATTGAAAAGGCATATGAACAAGGTGCTATCAACTGGAAAAAGCCAATCAGCTGTCATTTGTACCCTATCCGTATAACTAAATATCCTGAATTTGATGTGCTGAATTACGACCGCTGGAGCATTTGCAGCCCGGCTTGCTCATTCGGTAACGAACTCAAAGTGCATGTACACGAATTTTTAAAAGCCCCCCTCATCCGCAAGTACGGCGAAGAATGGTACCAGGAACTGGAAGAAGAATTAGCGGGAATTAATCAGGCCAAAAATCCCGCCACCGAACGGTAAGTTGCGCCTTAATCGTAATTATGTCTTTCCAAGTCATAGTCGGACTGTGCTGTAATTATTTTTTTGTGCTTTTCAATGTCCGTACCCAAATGATGATCGTAAACGTTGTCAGTCACCTGGATGTTGCGCTCTTTATCGCGTTCGGCATAATGCTCATCAGCTTCGGATATTTTGGAAACCGCCACATCATACGGCCCTTTTGGCGACATCAGTTTTACAAATACCGGTAAACATTCAAACAAAATAAACAAGTAACTGATAAATGACTCAGCCAAATAAGTATCCAGGTCGCGGGTGCCGTTCTCATTGTAGGAGAGCTGTCCCAGCGCCCAGTTACGGTCCGAGAAACCGGCCACATTTGACAGGCTGTCCAATTGGTGCTCACTAAATAAACGTATATTATTTAAGCCTTCGTAATCTTTACGGGCGCTCAGGTATTGTTCCATTTTTGCCTCGTTATCCGTGACCGTTTTCAGCCTGTCCTGCTTTTCCTGCAAAATGGTTTGCTTTTGTTTGGCATAGGTGCCATAACCTACAACCCCCGAAGTCTGATTGGTTTTATCGCCAAAAACTTCCTGGTTGAGCTGGAAACGTGAGCGGTTGATATCTTTTTCCAGCGAATCCTTTTCTTTTTTGAGGTCGGTATTTTTACCCAGTTCCATAGCATATTTCTGCATATAGGTTTTTTGCAGGGTGTCTATTTTACGGTGCTGGCCTTTAAGATAGGCCGTTTTTAATTTCTGACGGATCTCTTTATCAAATATTTTGAGTTCCAGCGGCCGCGAGATCACTATACCGATCATTATCGCTAATAAAATACGCGGCGATGCCTGCAATATCTGCTGGTTGGTGGTTCCCTGTTTGTCAATGCTCGAAACGATATAGCGGTCCATGTTAAAAATGGCCGTTCCCCATATCAATCCAAACAAAATAGCGAAGCCAACGGCAAATGGGCTGCCGTTAAAAACAAAATACATGGCGTAACCGCCGGATAAGCTGGCAAACAACGCCGTGAAAAATATAGTCGCCCCGATACCGACATACTTATTATGCTCTAAGGGATATTTCTTCAAAGTGCCAATATGCGCTCCGGAACAGAACCAAAAAAAACGAATGATTTTCTTCATCTATCAATAGTCAACTTTACAAACATATATAAAACGCACATCAGGATTGAATGTTACAAAAGATATACCTAAATATTTGGACAGAAAACTACCTTTGAAAATAATTTTAATAAAAATGAAAGAAATAAGCGTACAGGAATTGAAAGAAAAGCAGGACAAAGGCGAAGATTTTCAATTGATAGATGTAAGGGAAGACTTTGAATACGAGATGTCGAACCTTGGCGGTGAACTGATACCACTTGGCGGGATTTTGATCGAGGCTGATAAGGTTGATAAAACAAAACCGGTAGTCGTAATGTGCCGCAGCGGCAAGCGCAGCGCGGCCGCTATTATGCAGCTGGAACAGTTGGGTTTTACCAATTTATACAATCTTCAAGGCGGCATCTTAGCCTGGGCCGACGAGGTCGATCCAACTATTAATGTATATTAGGCGATGTGGAAAAAAGGATTACTTAACGTTTTATATAATATCTGCATCTTTTTATGCTTTATTGCTGCTTACCAGTATGGTATCATTCAAAAGCAATACGCATATATCTTTGGCGCTGTCGTATTTATAGTTATATTTATCATTCTCAAGATCAGACTTCTTAAAGAAATAAAGAACGCGCAAAAAAAACCTTAATCTTATCACATTATGCTTATCGCAATTCTAGGGATCATTATACTCATAGTGGGTACAGTGCTCAAACACTCGCCCGAACCCGGCAACCGTTTTGGCCGTACAGTTAGTACTGTAGGGTTGGTTGTTGTTATTTTAGGAATACTGCTTTCCACCGTAAAAATTATCGACCCCGGAAAAGTTGGCGTACAAGTGCTGTTTGGCAAAGTGCAGGATAATGTGCTTGAAAGCGGCCTGCATGTGATCAATCCGCTTGTCCAGGTTACTACCTTCAGTATTCAAACCGAAAACTATACCATGAGCGCCAAGGACAGTGAAGGAGCCATACAGGGAGACGATGCCATTCGTGTGCTTTCATCAGATGGGTTGGAGGTTACTATTGACCTTTCGGTACTGTACCGTATGAACCCCGAAAAGGCGCCCTTTATATTGCAGAATATAGGTACCAATTATGAAGATAAGATCGTTCGCCCGGTTACCCGGACGGCGATACGTGATAACGCTGTTAATTACCAGGCTGTTGATCTTTATTCTACCAAAAGACAGGAATTCCAGGCTAAAATAAACCAAACGATTACCCAGAATTTTGCAAAGAACGGCCTTGATGTGCAGCAAATACTGGTGCGTAATATATCGTTGCCTGCATCTGTAAAGGCAAGCATCGAATCAAAGATCAATGCGGAACAGGATGCCCAAAAAATGCAGTTTGTGCTGCAGAAGGAGCGCCAGGAAGCCGACCGTAAACGTGTAGAGGCCCAGGGTATCGCCGATTACCAGAAGATACTGTCAACCGGGTTATCCGACAAGCAATTGCAGTACGAAATCATTAAAGCGCAAAAGGAGATCGCCCTGTCGCCCAATACTAAAATTATTATAATGGGAGGTGGAAAAGGAAATCCGATTATGCTGAGTGATAAATAGTCAGGAACGACCTGTCCCGAATTGATTTCGGGAAAGCCATCCCTAACACATGCAGAGCAGGGAATCCTTGTTTAGTTTTGAGACATAGTAATTTGCCTTCAACAGCAATATCGCTTACAATACTCCACCTGGTGCAGGTCCGAAATTCACTCCTTATTTGAGCAATTGTTGTTCAATTTCTTTAACTTTGATCATTGTGAAAGAAATAAAAGATCATATTGAACAAATAAGCAGGTTGTGTAATGCACATGATGTTAAATCGCTGTTTGCTTTTGGATCTGTTATTTCGGACAAATTAAGGACCGACAGCGATATTGATCTGATTGTAGATATTGACAGCAATGACCCGATTGAATATTCTGATAATTATTTTGCTTTAAAATTTCAATTAGAAAATATTTTGAATAGGCAGGTCGACCTATTGGAAGCTAAGGCATTAAAAAATCCATTCCTTAAAAAGCAGATCGATAATACCAAGGTGCTTGTTTATGGAAGATGAGATCAAAACCTGGCTTTCAGATATAAAGCAAGCT
>JAQBOH010000083.1 GCA_028288125.1 Mucilaginibacter sp. | reverse complement strand
TAAAATCACGGTTCAGGTCAAGATTGCGGTAATTGCCCCTGAAACCGTAGGCGCGCGGCCCATTTTGATTTATCCGGCTCAAGCCGCGGTTAAGGCAGCCGTCGATATTATAAACAGCTATAATACATATAACCACATCTTTTGGCAATGCATTTTTTTTAAGCAGATCGCGGGTAAGCATCATGCTGGCATCAATACCTTCGGGTTCGCCGGGATGGATGCCATTATTGATCAGCAACACCCGTTTGCTCTGCTTTTTGACCAGTTTAGGGTCAAATACCTTATCGCACGATAATACAATAAGGGTAAGCGGTTTGCCCACATCTGTCGTGCCGTAGTTGAGCAGTTTCATCTGCGAGTATTGCCTGCTTAGCTTTTGATAGTAAGTAATTATTTCATTGTAAGTAGCGGTGTAGTTTTTATCCCTGCTCAACTCAAACGGCGTAAATTGAGCTTGTACGCGGGTAAAGACAAGACAAAAAAATAGTACCGTCAATAGCTTTTTCATGAATCCGATTTTGACAAATATAGCTATGGGTGAACTATAAAGCGAATGAAATTAAGAGACCGGGAAATCGGGAGCCGGGAGCCGGGAAAAGGTGGGAGATATATCGTTCAGATCCGGTTTTTATATCATTTCGCTAACCTCTTGTTGAGCCCTTTTAGGAAGGTTGTTGAATACTAGGTCGTACGAATGATCGATCATTTCAATCAACTTTTTGTTGGTTAAATCCCCGTCTATAAATACGGTATTCCACATTTTTTTATTCATATGGTAACCCGGCTGCACATCGGTATAGCGTTCGCGCAGCTCAATGGCCAATTCGGGGTCGCATTTTACATTAAAGCTGTTGCCTTCACTTATGCCGGCGAGTAAAAACATTTTCCCGCCTACTTTAAAAACAAGAGTGTCATCGCCAAAAGGCAACCCTTCGGTCGCTCCCGGCTTTTGCAGGCAATAATTACGAAGCTCTTCTAAGTTCAAATTAATATCTGGACAACCTAACCGATTTATTATACGAAACTATATTACCAAAGTAATATTTAAACTCAACAAAAATTTGCCGGTATTGATCGGGTGAGTTATTTTTAAATTTTGAGCTGGGGTCGCTATATCCGTCAATGCCTGAACCAAACACAACGTTATGTGCATATCCAAGATCAATGGCGTAAGTTGGTTCGTCGTAAGCATCGTAAAGTTTAACTTCGTAGCCAATGCGCAGGGGTATTATAACACCAATATTGCTGTTACTTCCGGGGAACCTATAAGAAGCGTCATAAATACTATAGCGTTGGTTTTGGATTGAGTTGGACATAAGCCCTATTCCTGTTCCTGCATAAAAGTTTTTTACAAAGTTCAGGAAAAAATTATCATGATAATCAATTCCGGCGCCCAACTGCAAGTCGCCACGTATAATAGCCGCCTTATAATGATTGTCATATTGACGGCCATATTTGTCTAAAGAAGGCGTTAAACCGCCCCCTGACAATTGTCCGGTCTGAATTTCAGCTGTAATAGGTAAATAGGGATTATAATTATAGATGAAATTCATATGAAACTCAGGATGATTATACTGCGTATTCACATTTGTAAAACCACGAATATAGCTTGCGCCGACACCTATCCCGTATTCCTGGTAATTATAAGAAATCTGTCCTTTAACAACTATTGCTATAAAAACAAAAACTGAGAGTAAAATAATTCTTTTCATGAGCAATTTAATTAATCTTTACAAATCTTGTACCATCTTTATTGATTTACAACCATTTAAGATCAATAGCTTTGGGATAACCGGCAACGGTAATTATTCAAACCGCACCGTAATTGAAAAACCAAATAGGGATTGGCTTTTTTACGGCAAAGTGCATGATTTTGTTACGTAGTAATTTGATTGCATTGTAAAGCAGGACGGATGTCAGTAAATAGTAGTGGCAATTTGAGGGTAAGGCGAGATCAATTGACTTTAATGATCAATGAGATATGGCCCGGGGGAACTTTGATTTGAAATCAAAAATTATGGATATATTATTTGTCCTTCAAATAATGTTTAACTCCGATGATGATTTGCCGGTATTGACCAATGGTGGATGTATGCTTAAAACGGCTGCTCGGGTCGTTGTAACCATCTAGTCCGCTGCCGAATACTAAATTATGAGCGTATCCAATATCAATGGCATAGCGCACATGATTCACAGCATCATAAATTTTCATCTCGTGTCCAAAACGCGCTGATATCATGGAGTTGATACTGTGGTCTGTCCCGGGAAAGCGATAAGCCGGGTTATAAATACTATAACGTTGCGCGGTAACATTGTTATCGATAACGCCCGCCCCCGCGCCGATATAAAAGTTTTTTATAAAGTTTAGCAGCGAATGGCCATTTTTATTAAACAGAGTGCCCTCAGTATTAATCAGGCCCTCTAACCGGAAATCGATATGCATATTGAAGGCTAAGTATCGATTATCATAAGCTCTTCCTGACTTGTCTTCATAAGGCTTTAATCCTCCTCCCGATAACTCGCCCGCCTGGAATTCGGCCACCCACGATAAATTAGGCTTATGATTATAAATGATACTAAGATTAAGCCCGGGACGGTCATATTGCAAATTGAGATTTGTATAGCCGTGCGAATAGGCCATATCCGTACCAATTGCAAATGTTGGACGCTCTTCGTCCTGGGCCTTACAGATAAACGCCAGCACTAACCCAATAAAGAGTATGATAACTTTTTTCAATACTTAAACTAATGGTTGATGTGGTAACTTTTTGATTTGCTTAATACGGTTTGTGTTCAATATTATTTATCCGGGCCAAAATTGTTTTTACAAATATACTGTTATGAATTTATCAGTCAAGTGTCTGCTATGTAGCATTTTATGTTGAATAATTGTTTATATGTTGGCGCTTCTGCCCCAACGTCTCCCATTAACCGACAAGAAATCAGCTGAATAAGCTTTTGGTTAACAATTGCCGGATATCGGAATGGGAGATACTCATTTGAATGGATATAGATATATGTATATCACTATGCGGACTAGTCAAGATGTTACGGGAGATATGGTGGGGAATCAGAGATTTTGGAAGCGCGTACTATCCGTCGCTCAAATAAATGCAGAAATTATTGCGATAGGAATAATTTTTTCAATGCTAAATTATTGGCTGATATTTACAATTTTTGAGCCCTGTTAACGCCATTTACAACCGGCTTTATTCATCCGCCCCAAATAGGTTTTTTAAAAAATATATCCTTATGAATTTATCGCTTAATTATACAGTTACCGAACGTTTTTTACGCTATGTAGTTGTCGATACACAATCCGATCCCAGTTCAGGTTCCTTTCCTTCAACCGAAAAGCAAAAAAAACTTGGCAGGATATTGGTGAATGAACTGCGGGAAATTGGGATAAATGACGCTCATCTCGACGAATTCGGGTATGTATACGCTACAATACCATCCAATACTGAAAAAGACAGCGTTCCTGTGATTTGCCTGTGCTCGCACATGGATACTTCGCCTGACTCCAGTGGCTTAAATGTAAAACCCATCATACATAAAAATTATAGAGGAGCCGATATTGTTTTGCCGGACGACCCTTTGCAGGTAATCAGGCTGAAAGAGCACCCCGATCTATGCAACCAAATCGGTAACGACCTGGTAACGGCAAGCGGTACCACCTTGCTTGGCGCTGATAACAAAGCCGGGGTGGCCGAAATTATGGATGCCTGTTACCATATGGTTAATAACCCCGGGATCAAGCACGGGCAAATCAGGATACTATTTACACCGGATGAAGAAATTGGCCGTGGGGTGGACAAACTGGATATGAAAAAGCTGGGTGCGTATGCTGGATACACCATTGACGGCGAAAGCGCTGGCAATATGGAGAACGAAACGTTCTCGGCCGACGGCGCAAAGCTTACTATAAAAGGGATAAGCGCACACCCGGGTTTTGCAAAAGGGAAGATGGAAAGCGCGATAAAAATAGCCGGGCGGATCATCGCCGCGCTTCCTGTTGAATTATCGCCGGAGGGAACAGAAGGCAAGCAGGGGTTTGTTCACCCGGTGTCCGTCGAAGGGCATGTAGAAACCGCCAGCATTGATTTTATCATCCGCGATTTTACGGACGAAAAACTGGCTGAACATGCCAACGCGATACGCACAATTGCAGACGGCGTATTAAAGCAATTCCCCGGCGCATCATACCACTTAGAAACCAAACCTCAATACCGCAATATGAAAGTCGTTTTAGATAAGCATCCGCAAGTGGTTGATTATGCGATGGAAGCCATGAAACGCGCAGGGTTAAACGCAAAGCTTTGCAGCATTCGCGGCGGCACAGATGGCTCGCGCTTATCGTTTATGGGTTTGCCATGCCCCAACATTTTTGCCGGGGAGCATGCTTTTCATAGCAAGCAGGAATGGGTGTCGGTTCAGGATATGCAAAAAGCGGTTGATACCATTTTGCATTTATGCATGATTTGGGAAGATCAAAGTTGATGTGCGGATGTGCAGATTTCAGATGTGCGGATGCCTTGATCAGGTTAACAGTTCTATTAACAGTAGTTTTATACACAGCATTATTCGGTGGTGTCGCACTGCGCCGGGTGCGACAAAAAATTGCGACAGTTGCGCCACTAAAATGTTTCAAAGTCTCGAACTCTTGAAAAAAAATCCGAAATTAAACATCCAATATCCGAAATCTCCAATCACTCTGCCAGCAAATCATCCGTTAGCCTCTCAAACTCATCAATAAATTGCGTATAGTAAATGCCGGTGCCAGGGCCGCTGAAACCGGTATGTATTTTGCGCACCTCGCCCTTTTTATCGATGATGATGGTTGAAGGGAAGCCTTTAAAATCAGCCAGCATGGGCAGGCTTTTTTGCGGATCGCCTTTGGCAGGAGTATAGCCCGTTATCAGGAGAGGGTACGGTACATTGAAATGTGATTTTAGCTGCCGCAGCGTTTTTTGCGATTGGGCGAAGTTGGTGGTGCGCTCATAAGCCAGCCCGATGATCTCCACGCCCTTGGGGTGATATTTTTTATAATAGCGGCTAACAAAATAATTGGTTTCGTCCATACAGTTAGGGCACCACGAGCCCAATATCTGCACAATAACTACCTTGTTTTTAAACCGGCTGTCGAACAGTGAAACCTGTTGGCCGTTAATATCCCTGAAGGTGAAGTCTACCTTTTTATAACCTGGTTTCAAAGCGGTAAGCGAATAAGCATCAGGCAGTTTGGCGTTGGCGTCCTTAACAGCCGTCCATTTATCCAATCCCGAAAGGCCCGAATAATACTTGCCGTCGATTATGGTATTGGTATTAACTATCTTAGCTGTAAATAAAAATGCGTGCCCGCCGTCGAAACACGACAGGTACAATTGGTCGCCCACTATTGTACCTTCCAGGAAACGGTAATCGCCAGAAATGCTTAAAAACGTACCGGTCAATTTTGAACCGGTTTGTTTAAACTCGCCAACTAATTTCTCTTTTCCGGGAGTTCCTTCGCCAAAAACAGCCGACCACCTGCCCGATACATTGAATTTCGGCGCGGGCGCCGCTTTAAAAAAACGCCATGCCATGTTTGGTTCAGCGGTAAAATTCATCACCGCGTCTTTATCGCCCAAATGCTTTATCCACTTGCCTGCTAAACCTGTTCCGGTAAATTTTAGCCTGAATTCCGAATTAAATAAAGGCATGTGAATAAACACCGAATCACTTTTGGTTTTCACGTCCGTTACCTTAAATCTTTCGGCGCCGTTAATAATAGCCAATTGCTGATGGCCTGGCGTGCCGGTAACATCAAAGTTAAAAGGCAGCTCATTTCCGCTTGATGTTTTTAAAACGCCGCGCCAGGTTCCGGTTTGGAGCTTGGATTGGGCGGATAATGAGGTAATAAAAGGAAAAAGGAAAAGGGCTATTAGGGTAGTCCTTAGTTTCATGATCAGTAAATTAGTTGTATTACTTTTTTAACGCTTCCTCAATGTCGCCGAGCTTATTCAAAAAGCGCTCATTGAAAACATTCTGCTGTTCCATGCTGCTTAAAAACCGTTCGTTAAACTGTTGTTGCTGCTGAAATTGATGATGTTGTTGCTCAAATTGTTTGATGGAAATATCCACAAAGTGTTTTAAAGTTTCATTTGTTTCTTTTATCA
>JAQBOH010000073.1 GCA_028288125.1 Mucilaginibacter sp. | reverse complement strand
TCCCTGTACGCGAAGGCCCGGAAATATGGTTGGCATCGTTGCTCACGGAGCCTCCTTTAACTTTTATATTTCCGTGATATTTTTCATTTGTTGACAAAATGATTGTTCCTGCTCCTTCGCCAAGGTTTAACCCGTCGCGCGATTGGTCAAAGGGTTTGCACAGTTGCTGGCTAAGCGCCTGGAACGATTGAAAACCCGACAGGATAAATTTGGTGATGATATCTGCCCCGGCGATCACAGCATTTTCATACTGGCCTGTCCTCAGCAATCGCATCCCGGTAATAATAGCCAGCACACCCGAAATACAGGCATTCGATATAACCACCGGTTGGTTCACAAATCGAAAATGATCGGCAATTAATTTAGCCGAATGAGGGAGTGCTATCCTCTTTTTTAGTTCTGCACTATATGCTTCTGTTTCCAGCAAACTGATATTTCCCTTGGTGGATGAAATGATAAGAATAGTTTTTTTGTCCGCAATATTAATGTCGCAGTTCTGTAAGGCATTTTCGATAGAGGCTACAAGCAGCTGCTCGAATTTTGTATACTGACGGTTGGGCTGCAAAAAATCGTTATCGTCAAACAGTGAGGCGAAAAACGGCTGCTGCGATATTTGGGGGTTATGGTGCGCTTTAACCGCCGACTGATTTTCTTTTAATCTTGCGAAGTTTTCAGTCGTTGTTTTACCCAACGGCGACAGCACATTATCGGCAACTATAAAGACATCGGGCTTCATCATTGTCACAAGCCGTTAAGAATTGTCATTGCGAGGAGGAACGACGAAGCAATCGCAAACTTTACAGGGCGGTTATGTACAGTTCGCGATTGCTTCGTTCCTCGCAATGACAAATTGTTATTTTGTTGTTGATTCTCTGACTCGTTCATCTATTTCTTATTCGCCTTTTGTAAATACTTTCATTTCGCACTGCGCCAATAAAACTCCGTTTAACCAAACCTTTCCCGAAAGAACGGCAACATCAAGAATTTGGTTTTCAATGGAAACTTCGGTAATAATTTCGTCGCCAACTTTTGGCAAATTAAATATTTCAAAGTCTTTCACCGCTCCTATATACCCGACAGTTATCGGTTTGTTTTCGGCTTGCGCCAGGTAGCCAGCCCTTAGCGCCGCTGTTTGTGCTATATTCTCCATTAACCCGGCCTCCTGGAATATATTGTTCTTTACAAAAATATTGTCCGGACGAATCAAAAAACTGCTGCGTGTAATGTGTTCGTCCGAATGAAGAAGCTTCTCCACCATTACAAAAGGTGGTTTTTGAGGGATCAGCGGTATAATGTTTTCAACCGGGAACATATTTATGAATATAAACCGCCGTTAACGGATAATACCTGCCCGGTAATATAAGCTGCTTCGGGCGCGGCCAGGAATGCCGCGGCATGTGCCACTTCCTCTGGTGTGCCGAAGCGCTTTACAGGGATCAAAGTCTTTAATTCCTTTTCATCGAGTCCTTCCGTCATGTCTGTTTTGATAAAGCCGGGTGCGATCGCGTTAACGGTAATGCCCTGGCGGCCAACTTCCTGCGCCAATGCTTTTGTGGCGCCGATAACACCGGCTTTGGCAGCTGAATAGTTGGTTTGCCCGGCCAGCCCTTTTAATCCTGACAAGGAAACAATGTTTATAATACGGCCATATTTTTGGGCGAGCATACTGTTCAGTACCAGCCGGGTAACATGGAAAAAGCTATCGAGGTTGGTTTTTAATACGTTATCCCACTGCTCGTCGACCATCCAGGCCATCAGGCTGTCGTCGCGGATACCGGCGTTGTTTATGAGTATATCGATTTGCTTTTCCTCATTACCTTCTATCCATTTGCCTAATATTTCCTGTATCTGGCTTTTATCAGCCACATCAAATGGCAACAGCTCGCCGTAGCCGCCGGCTTGTTTCACAAGCGAGAGCGTTTTTTCGGCTTCTTCGGTATTGCTTTTGTAATTGACCAGCACGTAGTATCCCTGGTCGGCCAGCTTAACGCAGATGGCCCTGCCTATCCCCCTTGAACCGCCGGTCACTAATGCACATTTCATTTTGAGCTGATTAGGTTAGCTGAACTTTCCAGGAAAATCTTAACACGGGCAAGGTCTTTGTATTTAGGCTCATCCTGAATAAATTTAGGGAATATTTCCCGTACCTGGTCGTACACCCGGCGGGAAGTGGCGGATAACCTGTCCTGGCATACGAGGTAGTCGATAGCCTGTAATATCGTCATTAAATGTATGGCAAGCACTTCAAATGAATTGTCGATAACCCTTTTGGTCATCAGCGCGGCATTGCAACCCATGCTCACTATATCCTGGTTATCGTTGTTGTTCGGGATGCTGTGCACGTACATCGGGAACGACAAGGTCTGGTTTTCGGCAACGGTCGATGTAGCTGTAAACTGCATGCCCTGCATGCCAAAGTTTAAACCCAATACACCCAAATTTACAAAAGGCGGAAGCTTTTGGTTCAGCTTGTTATTGAGCAGGTAATTGAGCTGCCTTTCGGAAAGCATGGAAAGCTTGGTGACCGCAATTTTGAGCTTATCCATTTCCAGCGACACGTAATCGCCGTGAAAATTGCCGCCATGGAAAATATTTTTGTTTTCGTGGTCGATAACCGGGTTATCATTCACCGAGTTAAGCTCGTTGACCAGCACGTTTTCAGCCTGATCAATCGTGTCGGAGATCGGGCCTAATACCTGTGTAATGCAACGCAGCGAGTAATACTCCTGCACCTTGTCTTCAAAAACTTCCTGGTCCAGGTTATCGGGATTGTATAAATGTTCCGAACGGTCGCGTATCATGCCGCTGTCTTTCAAAATATCCCGCATCATAGCGGCAATTTTATTTTGTCCCTTATGATGTTTTACGATGTTTAGTTCGCGTGAATAATGGTCGTCAAAAGCTTCCACGATCTCGTTGATCATCGCCGAGAACAAAACTGACCAGTTCAACAGTTTTTTTGCCTGGATGATATTGATTATACCAATACCTGTCATAGCCGAGGTCCCGTTTAAAATGGCCAGGCCTTCGCGGATATGAATGGATAGCGGCTTAATGCCAAACCGGTTAAATATCTCAATGGTGGAATGCACCTCATCTTCAAATAAAACTTCGCCTTCGCCAATCAGCACCAAACCTAAATGAGCTAACTGTACCAGGTCGCCGCTGGCGCCAACGCCGCCATGCTCATAAATACAAGGACTGATATTTTTATTGACCAGGTCTCTCAGCAATTCAACCACTTCGGTATGAACGCCTGAATAGGCTTGCATAAAACTATTGAGCCGGGCAATCATCAATGCCTTGGATAGAAGGGCCGGCATTAGTTTGCCGCTACCGGATGAATGGCTGCGGATGAGGTTATACTGAAGCTGTAAGATATTCTCTTCGTTCACCTTATACTGCGCCATGGGGCCAAAGCCGGTGTTTATACCATAGATCAGCTTATTGGATGAGAATTTTTTTAGGAAATTAAAATTGAGTTCAACTTTTTCAAGAGCAGCCTTATCTAATTCAATATCTTTTTGTTCGAATAAAAGGTCAGAAAAATCATCAAGTGAGAGCGTACTTTGTCCAACAAGTATCATGGGCAAAAATTATATGAAGGTAAATTTGGGTAAATGTATAAAATATCACGGAGAATGAGAACCAGGAATTGGAGTCAAGAGCCAAGAAGCAAGAGCCAAGACAGGAAGAGGCAAGAATCAAGAACCAAAAAACCAGGATTCTAAGAGCAGAAAGCACGACCAGCTACTCAGGCCTGTAGCGTTCGCTTTGCAGTATGCACGAACGCCCCGAACTGGCGCGAACACCCACGAACACCCCCGAACACGCCAAATGCGAGTAGTAATAACTTGCCTCTTTTTGCTTCCTGCGGTCTTGCCTCTTGCTTCTAAAAATCTTGCCTCTAAACTCTCCTCCTGTCAATAAACTTAATGGCTTTTCTTCCGGCTTCATTAAATTGCTTTTTTTGTAGCTCTTCGGCGGTTACATATTTAATGTAGGGGCTTACCCGCAGCCTGGCCTGCAGGTAGGCCCTGATGCGGTGGTCGCATTCTTCACTGTCATCAACCGGTACCACGTACAGCAAAACCTGGTCGAGGCCGATCTCATCCGAATAAACCTCTACAACAAAGTCAAGTATTTCTTCTCTTTCAGTCAGCAGGTCAAACAATGCAGGCGGATATAGCGTGGTGCCCTTAAACTTGATCATTTGCTTTTTGCGGCCGATGATGGATGACAGGCGTAAGCTGGTACGTCCGCAGGCGCAGGGCTCATCAAAATACATGCAAATATCACCCGTTTTGTAGCGAAGCAAAGGCATGCCCTCAACGCCAAGGGTGGTAATGGTTACTTCGCCCGGCGTATTGGGGGGCACCTGCCGGTCACTCTCGTCAAGCAGCTCAACGATCAGCAGGTCGGGCTGATAATGGCCCCCGCGCCCTTCGGAACATTCCGTAAAGGCAGTCTGCATTTCGGTGGATGCGTAGGTAGAGTAAAGCTGGATGTTCCACGCCTCAGTTATCTTCTTACCCAAAATATTGAGTGAGAAATCGGTATTCCTGATGTTTTCGCCAATGCAAATAGCTTTTTTGACCGATGTGGCGTTAATATCTATCCCGGTGTCTTTGGCGAATTGGATCAGCTTCAGGATAAAAGACGGCACGGCCACAATAGCGGTAGGCTTTAGCCGCAAAATGGTTTCCCATTGCAGCGCCGGAACGCCCGGTCCTAACCTGATGATGCCCGCGCCCAGCTTGCGAATGCCCGAATAGTAGGCAATGCCAGCCATGAATTGCCGGTCGAGCGTAAGCATGAGCTGGTAAATATCATCCGGTGTTCCGCCGGCGCATAAAAATGAATTGTACTCATTATAGGCTAAGCGGTCAAGGTCGTTGTTTGTGAGCGCAATGGTTACCGGGCTGCCGAGGGTACCTGATGTAGACATATATTCAGCAATCTCTTTGGCCGGTACGCATAAAAAATCGAGGTTTCGCTGCTGCAGGTCCTCTTTACTGGTAGTTGGGATGGATGAAAGGTCCGAAACAGTTTTAATCTGGCAGATATCTATGTTATTTTTTTCAAACAGCTCTTTATAAAAGGGGGAATGCAACGAAAGATAAGCCAATAATTCCTGTAATTTTTGTTCCTGCATTATAATTGTTTATAGCCGAAGACTTATTTGTTGGACGTTCAAATTTAGTAAAAAACAGCGCAGTGGTATGGGTGCAATTCAAATTGTCGCGCGCATATTTACTCACCCTGACGACGCTGACGTTCGTCGACCCTCTCTACCTTCGGTAAAGAGGGTGTTTCAAAAAAATATTATTTCTTTACTTCCCCAACCCTCTTTTTGGCCTGCCAAAGAGAGGGTGGTCCAGCGAAGCGCAGATCGGGTGAGTTAACTCTGCGCCGTGCATTCCTGGGTTTCGACAATTTGAATTGCACCCGGTGATATCAAAGCCGTCCGCCTCATTTTAAATAAAAGTGATCATCAAAACATCCCGCCAGCCAATTTGTACCGTATATTTAGCATGATGAATAACCAACCCCTTGTATTTTTAAGTATGCTTTGCCTTTCGCTTGCGGCAAAGGCCCAGGCGCCAAAATTGTATAAAGATCTTATATTTCAGGAAATCACGATTGACAAAGATCAGAACTACGCACCAAAAGATGAGAAACAGGATACGAAATCCCACAGGTTTGACCTGTATCAGCCGAAAGGCGACCGTTCAACGGCCAGGCCGCTTATGATATGGATGCACGGCGGGGGTTTTAGGTTTGGTTCGAAGGATGTACCCGAGATAAAATTGTGGTGCAAAGATTTTGCGCAGCGCGGCTATGTTTGCGCGGGCATCAATTACCATCTCAATAAAAAAACCACAAGCTTTAATTTTGACCAGTTGCAAAAAAGCTGTTATTACGCCGTTCAGGATGCTAAAATGGCGGTTGAATATTTTAAACAGCATTATAAACAGTATGGTATCGATCCGGATAAAATTATCCTGGCCGGAAATTCCGCCGGCGGGATGATCGCGCTGCAGGCTGCGTATGTGACAGACAGCGAACTGGCAAAAATGGCCAGGCTAAATGAGCAGGGGCAGCCCGGATTATTAAAAGTTGCAGCCGTGGTTAATTTCTGGGGCGGCATATTTGATATCAATTGGTTGAAAAATGCCCGTGTTCCAATTGTTAATGTGCTTGGCAATAAGGATCGGGTTATGCCTCCGACCCATAAGGACGGCCCGTTATTTGGCGGAATAGATATACACAACGGGGCGGATAAATGGCATATCCCGAATGAATTGAAAATATTTGACGGTTACGCCCATCAACTGGAGCGTCATTTTAATCCCGTGTTTCCTGCCGGCAAGGCAACTCGTGAGCGCTGGCTGGAAGCCACACAGTTTGCGGCGGATTTTTTATATAGTACCGTGCTTAAATGATCCGAAAATTATCACTGCCCTAATTACGAAACATTACCGCTATATTTATGTTGTAAATCATTATATCACTTAACTTTATGAGCATGAACTACATTAAATCTTTTATGGTGGCAGCTTTGCTGGTTTTCACATTCGCCGGTTCAAAAGCAAATGAGCTGAACACCAGTGTAACGTCCTCGTTTTTGCAGGTCAGAAGGCCGCCACCGCCGCCGCCACGCCCGCGTATTTCTGTCAGGCACCGTCGTTACGGTCATCGTCACCATCGTCCGTTAAATCTTCACGTACATTTACCGCCGCCGCCGCCACGGCCACCGCGCCCGTAAATGATATCGAAAACATACACAAGCCCTTCAAATTATTGAGGGGCTTTTTTTATGAAAACAGTTTTTAAATTTATTAAGTTTGAACTACTTATGGCCGGCTCAATAAAGGATATTTTGAAAAACCCCGTTGGTATAAAGGTTAACGGCAGTTTATGGATCGAGTCGGACGGGCAGCCTTTTTTTGGCCCCGGCCCGGTTGAATTGCTGGAACGTATTGAAGCCACCGGATCCATCAGCATGGCGGCGAAAGAGATGAAAATGTCGTACAAAAAGGCATGGGAACTGGTCAGCCAATTAAATGCTCAAATGGCTGCCCCAGTGGTTATTCCACAAGCCGGGGGCGAAAAGGGCGGCGGCTCAACCATCACGCCCGAGGCGGCTAAACTTATACAATATCATCGCCAACTGCGCGAACGATTCGCTGCTTTCCTGGAGGCTGAATCAGCCCGGCTAAAAAAATAAAAAAGCTTCTTATTTTTTTAAAATCGTTATATCTTTGAAAATATAACGGTAGACTTATGAAAACACATTTATTCGCAAAGGGAAAGGGAACTCTGCACCTTAGCTTTGTTATCCTTATCGTGATCATTACCTCCGGCATCTTAATTCCGCAGCATGGCTTTGGGCAAAATGCACAATCATCCGGAACTGACTCAACCCGGGTAAAACAAAATGTGATTGTGAGGCCTGTGTCCTATCCAAAAGTGGTGGGCTATTTGAGCTTTATCCTGCCTATCGTTACCATAGATGAAAATGCAACAACAACCAATTTTTCAAAAGGCACATTCAGTATTGGTTTCCCGGTAGGGGTAAATGTGTTGTATAGCGATAAATTTGGTTTCAGCTATGAATTCACACCCACTATAAAATCGACAGGCGGTACCAGTAAAATGAGTAACCTGTTATTTGACCCGGGCACCATGTTTCGTTTTCAGCATAGTTTTACCATTATAACGCGTTTAGCATTCGAAACTTCGGGGCGTTACGGATTTACGCCGGTGTTTAATAAGGTATATCTTCGTACAAGGGATGTCAACTACTTTGTGGCATTATCAACACCGGCCAGGTTTGGTAATAGCCTGCCTGCTTCAATGGGCTTAAATGTGCAGTTTGGATTTATTTTTAATTAAATAAGCAACAAAACATAGCGCATATCCCGGCTGTTAATGGTTTGTAATGTTTGGTGCTATTATTGCTTATAGCAGTCGGCATCAAATTGCCAATGCAGCAATACATGAAGATTAAAGTACTTATAATTGAAGATGAGCCGGTAATAGCGGAAATGATCAGCATGATACTCGAGGACGAAGGATTCGAGGTGATCAGCTTAAGCGATACGGGCTGGGCAAGGTATAAATTACAGGCCAAAGAGGTAAACCTTGTTATGCTTGACTTAAAGCTCAAAGGTGAAGGCGGCGAATCGATATGTAAATATATAAAGACCCATCATGACCTAAAAAGTATACCCGTGATACTGGTATCGGGCAGCGAGGATATCGAAGAAATTAAAGAAAAGTGCGGTGCTGACGACCTGATCAGGAAACCTTTTGAGCTAAACCATTTTATAAGTAAGGTGCACGCGTATACGAATATCGTAAATTAAAAAAACCGCCTCAGCAAAGTTCACGGAATTCGGTTTCGTGATTAAATCAATGTCGTTTAGTTACGAATGAGTAGCCTGTACCAGGTGTATCATTTGTTGAGAGAGATACAGCAGATACAGGTGATACAGGTGATACACTGACAAAATATTGTCACCGTTTTACTAAACCTTTCGCGCTCGATTATTACTTAACTAAATCAAAAGAAGAGCGAGCTTTATAAATGTCACATCCCGCCCGACTAAGCTTATTAGTCACCCCTCTTCCAGTTGTTTTGCGCTTGCAGTATTCTAAGTGCCCGTCCATCCGCTGTTTCCACTTAGACCCTTCTCGCTACTCGCAATAACGGCTCGTGCACTTTTAAGCTATAGAAGTTATATCTTAGTGTAGATATTTGTTTAAAAGCTTTGATTAAGTATGTTAAGACACCTTACGAGAAATCTCCTTATAACAATTACATTAATTATTGCAGCTTTAACTTGTAAAGGACAGAAGCAAGTAACTGATAAGATCTATTGGGCTGCGCTTGAAGCTTATACTCATTATTCAGATACAGCTTACTATTTTAAGTCGCCTCCCTATATTCCACCAGCCACTAAGCGGGCAATCTATCTTAAACAGCAAGATTATGTAGATAGCATTCCTAAAGAGATAAATGGTTATCCCATAATACTAATAACGTCTAACAATTTCAAAAAACTATACAAGGAGCATAAAGGCAAACTGATTTATACTGTTATGTTTCCAGTTAAGGTTAAAGAAGGAAGTTTGGAAATAGCCATCACACCTTATAGGGGCACATTAGAGAGAAATCATCTTTTCTTAGGGGTAAGTGATGGAATAACGATAGTCTTTAGTTATAGTTGTGACCAACAGAAATTCGTTGTTAGCAAGGTAATACCTTGGGGTATTTAACATTTTTTACGGTTAGTACTACTCAGACCGTTTGCTCTGTTCGTGGCCGGTTCGGGAAGTGTCTGCAAACTAACTCATTGAATGCCAGTTTACTATAGATATTTTTCGCTAATCGTCCTCTGTCAGTCAACATAAAGTGGCCTTATATGCTTTAAACGCGGTTCTGCATTTTAAAAACAGCTACTCGGTTGACCTGCGCTTGTTGTTTCCTAATTATTTCCAGACTGATTTGGGGATAAACGCCCGCCCGGTCAAGCGTCATACTACGGAGGCCATGAGCCGCGCTTGTTTTGTTCATTAACTGTCTGTTACCAAAAGCGTGGCGCTCGCTTGGACGGGATGATTCAATCTCTTATAGTACTTTGTATTGCATAATACTATATAAATGTTTATATTTGGCTGATCATTTTATTTAGCAAAAGCAATATGAAAACGTTTCTTAAATATCTCTTTATAGCGATGGTCGCAATGGCATCGGTTGCTGGAGCCTATGGGCAATCGCAAAATGATTATTCAAAGAAAATAGACCTTGAATTGCTAAAGCAGGACTTCCGGGTATTGAGAGACTCCCTTCAAAAGCTTCATGCAGGATTGTACCGGTATAAGACTAAAGATGAAATGAATGCGCTATTTGATCAGTGCTATAAGCAACTGGATCATCCGGTGACCGAAACCGATTTTTTTGCCATCGTGAGCAGGCTGATCAGTAGCATTGAAGACGGGCATACCGAATGCTTTTTGCCCCAGGATATGATAAAAGCTATTATAGCAGGCGTCAAAATTTTCCCGATACAGCCAAAATACGTCGGCGGTAGGGCTTATGTTCCCTGCGATACCAAAACGTTCCTGGCGGGAACCGAGATCGTTGAGATAGACGATAAGCCCGTTAACGAAATAAAAAAGCAATTATTCAGGCTCCTGTCCTCTGACGGCAGCATAGAAACCGAAAAGTATGTGAAGATCAATGATGGACACGATCCGTTTTCTTACTTGTATTTTGTTGTTTATGGCGAAAAATCCGATTTCAAAATAACTTATAAAACCGCTTCCGGCGGCCTGGCGGAAAAGAGATTGCCCGCGGATTATTTCCCCAAAATGGAATGTGCACCGGTAAGCGCTGCGGTTGATCAATATTTGAGCCTGGAGTATAAACCCGGCGGAGTCGCGGTAATGACGCTCAAAACCTTTGCAAATGAATATTTGAAAAGGACGAAAGAGAATTTTGAAAATTTTCTTGCTGCTTCATTCAAGGAATTAATAGATCGGAAAATAATCAAACTCATCATCGACCTGCGTGAAAACGGCGGCGGGGAAGATACCAACGGCGCATTACTTTATAGTTATATAACCGACAAGCCTTTCCAATATTATACTTCATTGGGATCAACAACTAAACAAGTAAAAGATCACCCAAACCTGGCCATACAAGAACCAAAGGAAAATAACTTTAAGGGAAAAGTTGAATTTCTGATCAGCGGTAAAAGTTTTTCCGGCGCTGCAGAATTTTCTTCGATTGCCAAAAGCAATTCCAGGGGCCTGTTTATCGGTGAGGAAACCGGAGGGGGCTATTATGGAAATACGTCAGGGAACAAATACGCGATGGTTCTTCCCAATACAAAAATACGCATCAACATTCCTCTTTATAAATATGTTATGGCTGTTAAAAAAGTGCAAGATAAAGACCGGGGGGTAATTCCCGATTATACTATAATGCCAACAATACAGGATTACCTTGACCATAAAGATGTTCAAATGAATTTTGCACTCGAATTGCTAAACAAAAAATAGCTACGCTCTATAAAAAAAGCCTCAGGCTCCCGCAAGCATCCCGATTGTGAAGGCCATGGGCCGCGCTTGTTTTGTTCATTAACTGTCTGTTACCAAAAGCGGAGCGCTTGCATGAGCAGGGGCCGTCTATTCAAAAAATCGGCTCAACCGATAGCCATTCATCCGGTCATTTTTATATCATTTTTTTACGTTCATTATAATAAATCAGGCAGTTCAGGTTAGGCTTTGATTTCAAACAGCATGGTGGTCCCGCAATATTACAAGCGGATTACCAAGAAAATTTTTACGCCATTTATTTTAGCTGCGATTTATCCTATGCGGGGTTTCAATGTACAGCGTCGCGATTATTCTGCCCACGGGGGATCATCTAAATGGATTGAAATGAAAAAGAAAGTTTTACTCATTACGGGCTCCATGAACCAAACGCTGCAAATGCAGCAGATCGCCGAACAGTTGCCCGACTACGACTGCTGGTTTAGCCAGCTGTTTACAGATAATCCCATTGTAAATTTTTTGCTTGAGCGCGTGTCCCTGCTGGACGGAACCATCCTGGGCAAAAAGCACAGGAATATTGCTGAATCTTATTTGCGCAGCCACAATCTGAAAATAGACTACCGCGGCACACTCAATCACTACGACCTGGTTATTTATTGTACCGACATGCTGATACCAAAAAGGATGCGGAAAACCGGGATAGTTTTTGTACAGGAGGGAATGACCGACCGTGTTACCTGGAGAAGCCACGTGGTAAAAGCACTGGGCTTACCGGCTTGGTTTACAGGCGATACATCGCTAAACGGCTCTTCTAATACTTGCGACATTTATTGTGTTGCCTCCCCCGGATACAAAGCGCATTTTACACGTAACGGGATACCCCCGCATAAGATACTGGTTACCGGGATACCCAATTACGATAACGTGAGAGACAGTCTGGCAAATGATTTTCCGCACAAAGATTACGTAATGGTCGCGACAAGTGACATCCGCGAAACCTTCCGATGGGAAAACAGAAAAGCGTTCATTAAGGAGGCGGTGAGGGTTGCTGCAGGCCGCCGGCTGCTCTTCAAGTTGCATCCGAATGAAAAAATGGACCGTGCGGTAGACGAAATAAAGAATTTTGCCCCTGCAGATACGTTAATTTACCAGCGCGGAAATACACTGGAAATGATCGCCAATTGCATCGAGCTGATCACCCAATACTCTACTGTCGTTTATGCCGGGATCATACTGAAAAAAAAGGTCCACTCTTATTTTGACCGTGATATTCTTCAGCAGCTAAAACCCTGGCAAAACAATGGCGCCTCCGCGGCTAACATTGCGCAGGTTTGCCGGAATTACCTCCAGCTGGGTATCGTCAGTAAACGTCATCAATCCCCTGAAGAGAGCCCGGTCGATATGCCCCGGCTATTAGACGTGATGAACGAACACCAATGATCCAACTGGTGATCGCATTGCCATAAATTAAGGGAACTAATATTATCTTAACTTAGCGAACAAACCGGTAATTAAATTAGCCGGCTGTTTAAAACTTTAAGTTAAGTTTGACTTTACTTTCACTAAATGGACAATCGAAAATTATTTCAAAAGCTGTTAAAATGGATTAAACATAATGACAAAGGCGACCTGGTTTGTTATTTAAGAAGATTGTTTGTAATGCCTGCCATTATGATGCAGAAATTGAACATGAATAAAGAAGTAATGGTTCCGCTTTTTTTCGGTGAAAGAATGAAAGTGGTAAGCGGAGAAACCGTTTCATCCGGTCTGATTGCTTTTGGATATACTGAAGTTGCTTTAACAGCATTAATGCTCAATGAGATTACGGAGGGGAAAAGCGTTATAGATATCGGTGCGCACTACGGTTACGAAGCTATGTTAGCTGCTAAACTTGTTGGAAATTCGGGAACCGTCGTGTCTTTTGAACCTAATCCTTACTCGTATAGTCTTGCACTAAAAAACTTAAGCGGAAAAAATTGCAAGCTATATAATTACGCGGTTGGTAGTTATAACGGACTAGCCAAAATGAACAACAATAACGTCGCTAACTCTGCTTTCAACAGTGTTGTTAATGATGATTTAGCGGATCGGATCATTGAAGTTCCAATGGTAACTTTGGACTCAATTCTGAAGGATCGGCCTAAAGCGGTCGATTTTATAAAATGTGACGTCGAGGGCTTTGAAATTGAAGTAATAAAAGGCGCTTTGAA
>JAQBOH010000001.1 GCA_028288125.1 Mucilaginibacter sp. | reverse complement strand
CGGTTCCGGCTTTATAGGTTATCACCTTTAACAGTGATCACTTTTTCAATTTTAATTCCGGAAATCGCTTCCGGCCTTTCGCTTATTTAGCGCCCTTCGTTTTGGGATTGCAAAGGTAAGAACCTTTTTTGTTACCGCAAACTTTATTTCTATTATTTTAAGCTTGCTTTCGAAGAACATTCCGCTACCTCATTTGCGGGCTGCAAAGGTACGCAGACTTTTGGCTTTCACAAGGCCTGCCCGCAAAAAAAACTGTAGTGTATTTATAACACTTTGCAAATCAGGAGGAAAAAGTTGGCAGTGCGCCGTTTGCAGTTGGCAGCTGTATTAAAAACTGCAAACTGCCTGCCGCAAACTGTAAACTACTCGCTTCTGTTAAAAGATGTTAAATCACACCTATATATATACTGTAGCCGAAACCGGCGTTATATATTAGCCGATCAAATAAATAATTGACTGATTTATAATATTCACCTATCTTTGCAAAATGTTTAAAAAACAACTAATTTTTTTAGCCTGTATATTTGTTCTGCTAATAACAGTACTGGGCAGTTGTAAAAGTAAATATGAAAAGCTTCGGGCCAGTAACGACAATGCCAAAAAATACTCCGAAGCCATTAAACTATACAATAAAAAAGAGTACTCAAAAGCGCTAGGTTTATTTGAGGGCCTGGTAACGCGTTACCGCGGGCAGGAACAAGCCGAGGATTTGTATTACTACTATGCATATACCAACTATAAATTGAAGGACTATACATCAGCAAGGTATCATTTTAAGACTTTCGCCGATACTTACCCTTCAAGCTCAAGGGCCGAGGAGTGCCGGTTTATGTGGGGCTACTGCTTTTACCTGGATTCGCCCATTTTTTCGCTTGACCAGGAGAATACCAGTAAAGCTATTGAGTCATTGCAGCTATTTATCAACCTGTATCCAAAAAGCGACCGGGTTGCCGAGGCCAGCAAGCTCATTCAAAACCTGCGTGATAAGCTGGAACAAAAAGCCTACGCCAACGCCAAATTATATTTAACCATCAGCGATTACCAGGCAGCGACTATCGCGTTTAATAATACGCTGCGCGATTACCCGGATACTAAATATGCCGAGGAACTTGAGTTTTTGACTGTTAGAGCACAATATTTGTATGCCCAGCACAGCAGGGAGGATTTCCAGGAAGAGCGTTATAACCAGGCCGTTGTTTATGCCAACCAATTTGCTGATAAATATCCTAACAGCAGATATTTAAAAGAGGACAAACAATATAAAAAGGACAGTGAACAGGGAATAGTAAAAACCAAATATATTTTAGCTGAAGCGTTAACTAACCAGCGGCTGGCCAATAAAATAGCTAAAAAAGACACGACTAAAATCCAGCCGCCCTCTGAAAAAGGGAACGAAAACAGAAAAATCCCAAATTAAAAAAGATATGAGCAATAATATTAATAAGCCTGCACCGGCAAGCAGTACTGTAACCCGCGACTTGCGCGATTTAGATGTAAAAACCGGCAATATTTATGAGTCGCTTGTCATTATGTCGAAGAGAGCTAACCAGATCTCGAACAATGTAAAAGAGGAGCTGCACCAGAAGCTTTCGGAATTTGCTTCGTCAAACGATAACCTGGAAGAGGTTTTCGAAAACCGCGAGCAAATCGAAATATCCAAACATTACGAAAAAATGCCAAAGCCCTCACTGGTGGCTGTACAGGAATTTTTGGAAGATAAGATCTATTACCGCAACCCGGCAAAAGAACAATAGTTCTTTTTGAAGTCAAAAATTAAAAGTCAAAATTCAAAACGGCATAATCCACTGTTTTGAATTTCACCGTATAATGCCGCATTTTCCGAGCGCTTTACTGCCAACTCAGCGCATAAATACCCGATCGAAAACGCGCCGCCTGCCGCCAACACCAACGGCAGCCTGTTTAAACCGGTACCGGTGTGGATGATGGCGTTCGCGAAAGGATGAAAAGGAAGGCGAACAACGCAAAGAAAGACCAAATCCTGATTAATTATCATGCGGCATAAAGTGGTGATGCGACGGTTATCGCTCACCCGGCGGGGCCGAAACCCACGCTTTGGCTGTTTCCAGGCTTTTTACCGGGTAACTCCTGATCTCGCCATGCACCAGGTAACTTAACGCATTATAAGCTTTGGCTACCCATTCCTGATCGGTAACAATCGCCATCCGGTTCCATTTGCTGAAATGCTCAAAGCTCACCTTTATATAATCGATAAAGGCGCCTATGCTATAGTTTTCGAAGCCTGTTTCAAGCAAAACCAGGAAGTTGATGGTGCCATACTCCGCTGCCACCTGGTCAACCCGGCGCATTACTACTTCTTCATACTCCTCTTTGCTGACAGCGCCAACGGCTTTATAAGCCGCAACGTGAGGCGGCAGATCTGTCAATAATTCCACCATGTATATGTGTTAAAAGATATCACAAAGTCCACAAACCGGGGTTTTCCCGGTAGTGTGTTATTTCCTCAATGATGTGGTGTATTTCGTCGCTGCCAAGGCTGTGCTCTCCGTCGGCGGTATAATTGAACAGCTTGCCCGGCTGCTCAAAGGTGATCGTCCCCAAATAATTCGGGTCTTTCTTCCGCTCGGGCGATAACAGCTGATCCTTATCCAGCGAATAGTGGTTGCCATCTGTTGAATGATCTTTAAAAATACAGTAGCTGTATGTAAGCACCGGGTGCCCATCCATATGCGCATCGGATTCCGGTATGATCATCAGCGGCAGATTTTCGTCAGCTTTTAAATAGATCGGTTGCATAACTTGTCATTTGGTTAATTAACAATGCCGGAAAGGAATGGTTTCCCGGCCGGTGCAAGTAATTTGTACTTCGGTTTGATGATAAACAGATTTAAAATTATGACAAACAGAACCCCGCAGGCGGGTGTTTAATAACAAGAAATTTCCGCTCCGTTTACTGTTCAGGCTGTTTTAGATCATCATTTGTTAAACCATTAAATTAAAAACACCATTATGGATAGTGCTGAAAAATCATCTTACAACGGCCACAAAAGTGGCGTCGCTGGCCAAAAAGTATTGGTTACCGGCGGAACAACAGGAATAGGGCTGGCAACCGCGTCATTACTGGCCCGCCAGGGTGCGCATGTTCTGATCGCCGGGCGCGATCCCTCGCATATGAACGATGCGCTGTCAAGTATCCGGGGCGAGGATATTACTGGGACCATCGACGGCATTATTACCGACCTGTCATCGAAAGAAGGAATAAGCAACCTGTTTCAGGAAGTTGACCGGCGGTTTGATAAACTCGACATTTTAATAAATAATGCCGCGCTTCCTTTCCA
>JAQBOH010000175.1 GCA_028288125.1 Mucilaginibacter sp. | reverse complement strand
AACTCATGTACGGTGGTCACCAAAAACGCGTAGGGGTTTAAATCATAATTAACAGATATGCGATGGCCCTTACCCGAGTGCGGTGCACGGTAATCGCCAAATTTGCTGTTACGGTTGCGTGAAATTTTAAACTCGCATTTAAAGTAGTCTATCCAGCGGCCAATGAGCGGGGCCGCGTCGGGCGGAAGATACTTTTCTAAAACTTTTACTTTATCCAATTCTTACCTCAACTCAAATTTAAGCAAAAAGTGCAAAGGTGAAAGCATAAAGCAAAAAACATATAAAATGGTGACACCATTTTGACAGCGATCTTGTTTCATTTTGTTTCATCAGATTTTAGTAAAAAACTGTTTTTCAATTACTTAATCCAAAATCTTGTTTCATGTGTTTCATTTGTTGCACACTCGCGTGAAACAAACGCATAGGCTACTTCAACACATTATACGCTATAAAACTCGCCACATAAGCGAGTACGGTCATGTAAGCAAACTGTATGGCGGGCCAGCGCCAGCTTTTGGTTTCGCGGTAAACCACCGCCACGGTACTGGCGCACTGCATGGCGAAGGCGTAGAACATCATTAACGAAAAAGCAACGGCCAGTGAGAATACCGGCTGCCCGGTTTGCGTATTTTTTGCCGAATGCATCTTTTGCTGAACAGACTCCATTTTATCCGCATTGCCATGTACGCTGTATATGGTAGCCATAGTGCCCACAAAAACCTCGCGCGCGGCGAAAGATGTGATCAAAGCGATGCCGATCTTCCAGTCAAAACCTAACGGCCTGATTGCAGGCTCAATAACATACCCCAAAATCCCGGCATACGAGTTTTCCAGCTTTGCTGACGATATAACCAGGTTCAGCGAATCCGGCGTCATGGTTTTGGTGTATTGCGGCTGCCGGTATTGTTGATCAATCTTTTCAAAGCGGTCGCCCGGGGCATAGGATGCCATAACCCATAAGATAATGGATATGGCAATAATTACCTTGCCTGCCTGTAAAACAAACGATTTAGAACGCTCATACATGGAATACAATACATTGTTCCACCTCGGCATGCGGTATACGGGCAGCTCCATAATAAAGTAACCGCGCTCGCGGCTCTTTAAAATAAATTTGAACACCCAGGCCACCACTACTGCCGATATCAGGCTGAAAACGTACATGCCCGTTAGGGCCAGTCCCCGCAAATCAAATAGCCACCAAACATTGCGGTTAGGCACCACCAGGGCTATCAGCAAAGTATAAATGGGTAAGCGGGCAGAGCAGGTTACCAATGGGGTAACCATAATGGTGATCATGCGGTCCTTCCAGTTTTCAATGGTACGGGTGCTCATGATGGAAGGCACCGCGCAGGCAAAACCACCGATAAGCGGCACCACGGATTTCCCATTGAGGCCAACCTTGCGCATCAGTTTATCCATCATAAACGTTACCCGCGACATGTAGCCGGTATCTTCCAGTATAGATATAAAGGCGAACAGGATCGCGATCTGTGGTATAAATACCATTACCCCGCTTAAACCCGCAATTACCCCATCGACCAGCAAACTGGTGAGCGGACCAACAGGCAAAACATGGTGTAAAGAATTCTGCACCCATACAAAACCATCGGCTATGAGCTCCATCGGGTAAGATGCCCATGAAAATATAGCCTGGAACATAAACAGCAGGATGGCAAAAAACAAAACAAAGCCGAATATTTTATGGGTAAGCACCTTATCTATTTTATTGCTTACCGTTTCATCGTGCGCGTTAATGGGTTTTATAACGGTATCGTACAACAGCTCGTTAATAAAATTATAGCGGGCTATGGTTTCAGTTCCCTGCGCTTTTTGTGAATGGAAGGAAAATTCCTTTTCCAGTTCTTCAATACGATCCGACTGCTCGGGCGATAAAAATTTTAAAGTTTCATGCTGATGGGCCAATTGCAGCGCGAAGTAAGGATTGTCAATGTTTAACTCCTCGCTTATGCGGTCAATTAAGCCGGGGGCGATTGCTTTTACATCAATACTGTCTTCCTGCAAGGCAAATTTATTGGCGTAGGATACAGCTGCTTTAAGCTGGTCTATCCCCTCTATCTTCCTTGCGGATATAGGCACAACGGGCACCCCCAGGTTTTTAGAGAACTGGTCGACATTAATGGTAAGGCCTGATTTTTTAGCCAGGTCCATCATATTCAGCGCAATGATAACCGGGATCTTCAGATCGGCTACCTGGCTATATAGCAGTAAATTTCTTTTAAGGTTTGATGCATCGAGGATAACGATGACCAGGTCGGGGCTTAACGGGTTTGCCCGGTCTGCCAGTACAGAAAATACAATAGATTCGTCCTGACTCTTTGGATAAAGGCTATAGGTGCCGGGTAGGTCAACAACCTCGGCTAAACGGCCATCGGGCAGCTTAGAGTAGCCCACTTTTTTATCAACAGTAACCCCCGGAAAGTTCCCTATTTTTTGATTTAGCCCGGTTAAGACATTAAAGAGAGTTGATTTACCGGTGTTTGGATTTCCAACAAGAGCAACTCTTATATCAGCTTTCAATTAAATAAATCCTATTGCAATATTATAGTTGAGGCTTCGCGTTTACGCAGGCTCAACTGGTATCCGGATACGTTAATGGCAATTGGGTCGCCAAGCGGAGCAATGCGGTCAACTCTTATCTCTTCTCCGGGCAAACAGCCCATTTCCATTAATTTTACCGACATTTCCAGGTCAGTAAATTCCTTTACGATACCTTTTTCTCCTACTTCAAGTTGCGAAAGCCTCATATTTGTACGTTAACCCAACAAATGTATAGCTTATTTAAATTAAATCCAAATAAGGATGGGCGATTTTTTGAGCAAAAAAAAGTCTGTGTCACTAAATTATCATTTATAAAAAATATTTATACTTGCACACAACTGTTAACACATTTTTAACGTTAATAGTTATTGTAGGCGCAAGCTTACAATGTGATAAGGTTTAGGTTGAAAGCCCCCAAGCAGCGAGTGTGCGGGGGCTTTTATTTTGCCTTATATTTTTACATTTACACCTAATGAGCCAATTAAAAGAAAAATTATACCTGCAATGTTTGGATTATGTGCAAAAGCGCATGGAGGCCGCCGAACAGGGAATTAAGGAAGCACAGCAGGCATCAAAGGATGATACCAAGAGCAGTGCCGGCGATAAATATGAAACCGGCCGTGCCATGATGCAGCAGGAAACCGACCGCAACCGCCAGCAATTAAACGAAACCAATAAATTAAAGGTAATCTTAAACCAGGTGAACCCGTCAGCCATTTCGGAGAAAATTGATACCGGCAGTTTGGTGATCACTGATAACGGCAATTTTTATATCGCCATAAGCGCGGGCACTTTAATGGTTGATAATGAGGCTTATTTTGCCGTTTCGCCGCGGTCGCCCATCGGTTTGCTGCTGAAAGGAAAAAAAACAGGAGGAAAAATTGTACTAAATGGCAAACCATATCATATTAAAATGGTTATTTAGTTGATTTTTACGATTAACTGCCATGTATTATAAAATGTTGCAGTAATCATAAAATATCTATTACTATATTTGGTGTTAATAAAAGCGCCGGGCAAAATTAGACCTGAGTGCTGTAAAAAAAATTTTGATGAACATATTTGTAGGAAGTCTTCCTTTTCAATTAGAGGAAGCCGATTTAAGAGAGCTTTTCGAAGCCTACGGTGAAGTTAGCTCCGTAAAATTAATTAGCGACAGAGAAACCGGCAGAAGCAAAGGTTTTGGTTTTGTTGAAATGCCTGACGATGAGAGCGCGCAAAAAGCGATCACCGGTTTAAATGGCACTGATGTGAACGGCAGATCAATTGCTGTAAGCCAGGCTGAAGAAAAGAAACCAAGAACCGGCGGTGGTTATGGCGGCGGTGGCAACCGTGGTGGCGGTGGTGGCTATGGCGGCGGTGGTAACCGTGGCGGTGGCGGCGGTGGCTACAGCAAAGACAGTCGCGGTGGCGGCGGTGGTGGCCGTTGGTAAAATATAAAAAGAATCAAAAACGCCCGGCCATCGGGTCGGGCGATTGATTCTTTTGGTACAGTGTAAAATCCTCAAATTTTGCAGCGCTTTTAGCCGGACAAGGCCTTCTGTGGCTTGGCTGTATATGCTATTGGCGATTGTTATTGCTTATTTTCAAGCTTCCCCTCATCTCGTCTTTTGGACGCCACCAACTTTATTGACTTCCGGACTTTCCCGACTCCAACTAATCTTTCATTTCCGATCCATCCCTTATCTCGTCAGTCGCCACTTTAACGATGCTGTCGCCGGGCTTCAAGTTGCCATATATCTCCATCATATCGCCCGATTGGAAGCCTTTTTTTACATCCACCCACTCCGCGTGATGATTGGTCACCCTTATTACGAATACTTTCTCGGTAGAAGCAACTACGGCTGTTTTGGGTACGATAATGGTGCTGTCGCGGGATGGAAGGGGGATATCCACCTCGGCAAACATATGCGGCAGTAGTTTTTTGTCTTTATTGTAAACGTCCATTTCCAGCCTTTCCGACCTTAGCTTTTCATCCAGCGCGCCGGCCAGGCGTTTAACCCGGGCGGTAAATTTCTGGTTCGGTAAAGCCTGCACAGTAAAGGTCACTTCATTTTTATTGCTTAAACCGCTGGTATAGTTTTCGGGCACCGAAACCACCAGGCGCAACCGCTTTTGGTCTTGTAAAACAAACAGCGGATCGGCTCCCTTGCCGCCTGGCCCAACGTAGGCCCCCAGGTTAACATTACGCGCGGTGATCACACCGTCGAAAGGCGCACGGATCTCCAGGTAAGCTATATTCGCGGTTACTTCCTTAGAAGACGACCTTGCCGCTTCCACATTGGCATAATCTGAATTTTTTTTGGCTTCGGCCTGCTCCAGATCATTTTGCGAAACGGTGCCGGGAATTTTACTGGTGCTGTATAGCCTGTCGTAAGTTGCTTTGCTGGCAAAATAAATCGCCTCAAACTGTTTTATCCGCGACATTGCCTGCGCCAGCTGCGAGTTCATCTCGGGCGCCTCCAATGTAGCCAACAGCTCTCCCTGGTGTACTTCCGAACCGATATCAGCGTAAAGCTTTTTAACATAGCTGTTCGTTTTAGCGTACAAGTCAACCTGCTGGTAAGGCAGCAGCTCTCCCGGCACCGCGATGGTCGAACTTAGTTTGCCTTTTTGAATGGGAACCAGCACAACGGCGGGCGCATCAATTGCATCCTCCTGTTTTTGGGCCTGTGCCTGTGCATCCTTATTACCCGAATGGCAAGCCATCAGCAGGCTTGTACCTATAGCCAGGAGCGTTAATATTTTTGTGGGTTTAGTTGTCATGGTGAGCATGGTGCTGGGGAACATAGAATTTACTTTCTTTATCTTCAGGGTCAAGGGAAACAGAGTCGGTTGAGGTGTTGCCCTGTACCCATGCAAAAATTAATGGCAATATCAGCAATGCGGCAAATGTGGAAGCGAATAACCCGCCGATAACGGCCCGGCCAAGCGGCGAAGTTTGATCGCCGCCCTCTCCTAAACCCGATGCCATGGGTATCATGCCTACGATCATGGCCAGGCTGGTCATCAATATCGGCCGCAGGCGCAGCGTAGCAGCTTCACGTGCCGATTTCAGGGCGTCGCCATTGTGCTTGCGCAATTCCTCCGCGTTGGTAATCAGCAGCACAGCGTTTGAAATAGATACACCGACCGACATGATCATCCCCATATACGACTGCAGGTTCAGCGTAGCGCCGGTTATCTTAACCAATAACAATGAACCAAACAATACAGCAGGAATCGTTGATAACACTACAAATGACATTTTAAACGACTGAAAATTAGCAGCCAGCATCAGGAATATAACGATAACCGCTACCAGCAAGCCGGTTTGAAGGCTGTCCAGCGTATCGGTAAGCGTTTGGCTCAGGCCGCGTGTTGTAACCGTTAACCCGCGGGGTAACGCCCCGAGCGATGTAATGGCTTTTTGTACATCGTCAGTCGCAGTGCCAAGGTCCTTGTTATTCAGGTTAGCAGTAACAGACAACATGGGAACAGCACCGATGTCGTCATTCTCGCCATACGTTGTACCGGCTGTTACATTTGCCACATCGCTTAAAACCGGCCTGGATTGGCCCGTCATTACCGGTATCTCGCGCACGTCATTCAAGCTCGCCATCTGGTATTCCGGAATTTCAACCTGCACCGCGTAGCTTAAACCTGCTTTTTGGTCGAGCCATACATTTTTTTCGGTGTACCGCGAGGATGAGGTAGAGGCTACCAGCGAACGCGAAATGTCATTTACGCTTACGCCGAGCTCTGCTGCCCGCACACGGTCAATATCAATGTTAAGCGCCGGGTATTTGAATGACTGGCCAATCTGCACATCACGCAGATAATCGATCTGTTTTAATTTATCAAGCACCTTAAATGCGAAAGCAACATTCTGCGCTTTGTTCTTGCCCGATATGGCCACCTCTATCGGTGTAGGCGATCCCTGGCTCAATATCTTATCGGTAAGCTCGATAGGTTCAAACGACAGCTGTATCCCGGGCAGTTCCTTCCTCATCGCGTGCCGAAAGCGTTCTTTTAATTCATCGAGGTTAACTTCATAACCTTCCTTTAGGTTTACCTGTAACACGGCCTCTTGCGGGCCGGCCATAAATAAATAAATCGGGCTGGTCGAGAATTGCCCCGGGTGCTGTCCGACCAGCGCTGAAGTAATTTCAATATTTTTCCTCCCAACCAAATTGGCCAGTACCTGTAGTGCTTTAACTGTTATCGTCTCGGTCCTTTCAAACCGCGTTCCGTCCGGGGCACGCAACCTAACCTGGAAAGTGCCCGAATTAACCTTCGGCAACACATCACGCCCGATCGTATTTAGCAGTAAAAAAGCCAGACCGCAGGCTACAGCAGTGTAAATAATGACGATTAGTTTACGGTTAGGCATCATGCGGTCCATAAAACGCAGATAGCGGAGCCTGAATTTGTCAAACCTGGTTGGCTTTCCGCCGGCCCCCTCGGTAACGTTTTTTATCGCCAGTTCCTTTTGCTCCCACGCATCGCCCTCATCGTCCAGCGCAAATCCATCGGCGTGGCTTTTATCTTCATGCTCATTTTTCATTACCCAATTGGCCATCACAGGCACAAATGTTTGCGCAAGCAGGTACGAGGTGATCATAGAAAACCCTATGGCCAACGCCAAAGGCAGGAACAGCGCGCCCGGAATACCCTTCATAGTAAATGCCGGGGCAAACACCGCCAAAATACAAAACAGGATCAGCAGCTTGGGAAAAGCTATTTCCTTACAGGCATCCCATATAGCCAGCGCTTTTGGCTTGCCCATATCAAAATGCTGGTGTATGTTTTCAATTGTTACTGTCGACTCATCGACCAATATTCCGATAGCCAGCGAAAGCCCGCTTAGCGTCATGATATTGATGGTTTGATGAAAAAGATACAGGAAAAATATTCCCGATATGATACAGGTGGGAATAGTTAAAATTACAATTAAAGCGCCCCGTTTGTCGCCCAGGAATAAGAGTACCATTAAACCCGTAAGCACCGCGCCGATCGCGCCTTCTTCGGCCAGGCTCTTTACGGAGTTGATCACATATACGGATTGATCAAATACATATGAAAGTTTTACATCCTCCGGCAATAAGGCCTGGAACCGAGGGATAGCTTTCTTCAGGTTTTGAACAACCTCCCAGGTAGAAGCGTCGGCAGATTTAGTGATAGGAAGATAGACCGACCGTTTTCCGTTTACAAGGGCATAGCTCGTTGTTATATCCGCGCCGTCTTCTACAGACGCCACATCGTGCAGAAACACCGTTTGTATCCCATTTTTAAATAGCGGTATGTCGCCAAAATCTTTTATTGTTTTAATTGAAGTATTGGCAGGCGCCAGGTAGTTATAGTCGCCGATGCGAACATTGCCTGCCGGTGTATTCTGGTTATTGTCGCGCAAAGCGGCAACAATCTGATCGGCGGTTAAATTATGTGAGCGAAGCAGCCCGGGGTCAACTTTAATTACCACCGTACGCACATTGCCGCCAAACGGCGCCGGGGCAACCAAGCCCGGGATAGACGTGAATGACGAGCGTATGTAAATATTGGCCATATCAAGCAACTCGTTGTTGGTGCGTGTGGGGCTTGAAAGTACCAGCTGTCCCACAGGTAAGGTAGATGCATCAAAACGCAAAATAAAAGGCGGCTGCGAGCCGGGCGGAAATGAGGCCTGCGCCCGGTTGGTATAAGCCGTCACCTCCGCGGCCGCCTGAGCCATGTTTGTACCTTCGTAAAAGGTCAGTTTTATTAGCGTTAAACCTGTTATGTTGCGCGTTTCAATACTTTTTACACCCGATACAAATAAAAGCAGGTTAACATATTGTTTTCCAAAATAAGCCTCCATCTGGTCGGGGGTGTAACCGCCGTATGGATGTGAAACATAGATCACAGGCAGATTAAGATCAGGAAAGATATCGATCTTAATATTTCGCACGGAGTTGATTCCAAAGAAAAACAATCCAGCTACAATAACCAGTATAGTAATCGGCCTTTGAAGAGCACCTTTGATCAATCCCATTATGTGTTGTCCTGTATTAAAAATTATTTATAAATATCCCAAAATCACCGGTCGCGGCGGCTTTATACAACAGCGCCTGCCAAACATTATTCGATGCGATATAATTATCAACCTCGGCCCGGTTCAGTACATATAAAGCCTGCGTAAAGTCAACTATATTGGCCAGCCCGTTTTTGTAAAGGGCATATTTTTGGTTATACGCGTCCGTCGCCGCCCGTACTTCCTGGGGCACTTCGCGATAGTTTTTTAACGCATTACTGATACGGGTTTCGGCAAGTACCTGCTGGTCGCTTAGCTGCTGGCTTACCAGGTTGTATTCATCTTTATATTGTGCCGATGTAAATTTTTGCGACTGTACCTGGTAATGCACCCTGAAGGGGCTTGTAATATTCCAAATCATACCTATACCCAGTAAATAATTGTACCTGGTAGGCTCCGCGCCGCTGCCATAGCTGCTGTTGTAATCATTTGAATTGGCTAAATAACCATTATTGAAGCCCGACCCCCTGCCCTGGTAAGTGCCAAAGAAACTAAAGGTGGGATAACTGAATGTGCTTAAATATTTGGCCTGTTCGTTACTTACGTTTATACGGTTTTGGTAATAGCGCAGTATGGGATGGTTATCAAGAGCTATTTGCGGTGCCAGGCCTGTATTAACGGGGGCCTTTGTAACGAAAACGGTATCGAGCAAAAATTTTTGTGGAATTACGCCCAGGTATTGCGCCAGCTGGCTGCCTTGCTCCTGTTCGGTTTCCTGCGCGTTGGTAAGTGCAATCCGGGCGTTTGAAACCTCGGCATTTGCTTGCGAAGAATCTACCCCGGCATTTAACCCGTTTTTCACTCTCGCTACCACCACCCTTTGCAGGTCTATGGCTCTTTTCAGGTTATCTTCCTGCGCTTTGCTTAATTGCTGGG
>JAQBOH010000166.1 GCA_028288125.1 Mucilaginibacter sp. | reverse complement strand
AAAATAGCGTTTACGTTCTGTAAAGATGGCGACAAAAGCGAACATTTGGCCGTTCGGTTTTGGATTACTCATGAGTGAATTTGACCGATGCGGGAATAGCTAAAAATTAAATAAAAAAGCCCCTGCAGACATGCGAGGCTTGCAAGTGTTTGGTACTTACGAAGGTTTGCGGAGAGGAAGGGAGTCCAATCGAACACCTCATACCTTTTTTGACTTTTTTAGATGGGCTAAAAGAGCTGATGAAATAATTTATCCTGATTTCCTCACTTATTTAGTGTGCAGACAAGAGCCAATACTAACTAATCCTCAAAATTTTATTTAAAAAAGGGTTTAAAAAATTTGCACAACCAAATGGTTGTATTTATATTTGACAACCATTTGGTTGCATTATGATAGAAAGAAGAGATGTTTTTCAAGCGATAGCAGATCCGACAAGGAGAATGATTTTACAAAAGCTGTCTCGGGGGCCACAAAACCTTGCTGGAATTATTGAAGATTTTGGCATTAGCAGACAGGCGATTGCCAAACACATTAAAGTCCTTAACGAATGTGGTATGGTGTCGGTTACCCAAAAAGGGCGGCAACAGGTTTGTGAGGCCCGACTTGAGCAACTGGATGACGTTACTCATTGGGTGGCAGAATCCCAGAAATTGTGGACACAGCGTTTTGAGAAATTGGAGAAATTCCTCGATGATACTTCCACAAAGTAAACGAACTAAAATGATCAATAAATCAAAAAATAACAAAATGGAAAATCGTGTCAATAATAATGAAGTGTTCATAGAACAAATCCTTAACGCAAGTCCTGCAAAAGTTTTTAGTGCCTGGACTGACCCTGAAAAATTAGTGAAATGGTACGCTCCTAATGGCTGTACGGTTCATTTCAAAAAAATTAAAGTTGAAAAAGGCGGGAAATTCCATTCTTGTATTTCTAATCCCCAATTCGGAGATTGTTGGGCCATAGGTGAATATAAAGAGGTTTTGCCTAATACAAAAATTGTGTTTACCCTGATCAACGCAGATGAAAACGGTAACCCAATAAACCCGGTTAAAATTGGAATGGACCCTGATTGGCCTTGGAAAACCCTTGTCACCGTAACATTCGCTGAAGACAACGGAAAAACTAAAATGCAATTACGACAAACAGTTTCTCAGGAATTAGCCCAAAAAACAGGTGCTTACCCAAGTTGGCTACAAATGTTGAACAATATGCAAACTGTGCTCAACGAAAACTAATAAAATGAAAAAGATGAAGACAATCATATATGCTGCACTATGGCTGCTGCTATTATCATCGTTCAAAACGATCGCAAGTGATACCTTGATTTCTAAACATGGCTATTCAGAAGTCAACGGAATTAAAATGTATTATGAAATTTATGGGCAGGGCAAGCCCCTTGTTTTGATCCATGGTGGCGGTTCTAACATCCAAACAACATTTGGAAGGGTTATTCCAATGCTAGCCAAAAAATATAAAATCATTGCCATGGACCTACAGGCGCATGGACATACAAGCGACAGGGAGGCGCCAGAATCTTTTGAGCAGGACGCAGATGACGTGGCCGCCCTTCTTAAAAATCTGAACGTTTCCAAGGCGGATTTTTTTGGTTTCAGCAACGGTGGGACGACTGCTGTCCAGATCGCCATTCGTCATCCTGGAGTAGTCGGTAAACTCGTTTTGGCTTCTGCATTATGCAAAAGAAACGGGGTCCCTGCGCAATTTTATGATTTTATGAAACAGGCAACGTTAGCCAATATGCCAGGAGAGCTTAAAGAGGCCTATTTAAAAGATACACCAAGCCCTAACGGCCTTCAAATCATGCACGATAAGGATGCAAAAAGGATGGTCGACTTTAAGGATATACTGGACGAACAGATCGAAGCTATTAAAGCGCCAACGTTGATCATCATAGGCGACGAGGATGTAATTAAGCCCGAGCATGCCTTAGAAATGCATAAGCAGATTGCTGGCTCATCGTTAGCTATTGTACCAGGCGGGCACGGGGAATACATCGAGGAAATAACAACTTTAAAATCTAATTCTAAAGAAGCAGCCTTCGTTATCCCAATGATTGAAGGTTTCCTTGATAAATAAAAAACAAAACAATGACATCCTGATGCCCACTAAATATTTCGTGGTAAGGACCAAAAGAAAGGGATGTGTTTGAATATCCCTTTCTTTATTGGAAGCAAAAATACTGATTGTTAGGTATTTGCAAATATGGCGGAGAGGGAGGGATTCGAACCCTCGATACCCTTTTGAAGTATACACACTTTCCAGGCGTGCTCTTTCGACCACTCAGACACCTCTCCGGTTTTACTGTTATATATATCCGCCATGTCAATGCGGGCGATAGTGCGGCAATCTCGTCGCTCGTTTACGCTTTGCATGCCAGGCCATTTAACAGGAAGGCAAAGGTAAAATAATATTGCTTTTTTCGGGTAAAAAAAAGCGCCCGGTAAACCGGACGCCTGGCAACAGTATTTTTCAATGATCCCGCAGTAACTTGGCCCTCCCCGCAGAGCCTGTTAAAAGAGCCTGTCAAAGACAAGCGAGCGGGACAAGGGGCTAACGAAATAATCACTTTTATTTTTGATGCAAACACAGCCCGTTCCCGTCAAGGTCTTTAAGCCAGGCGAATTTGCCCCTGGGCGTGCTGTCAATTTTACCTGCCTCGACGCCTTTCGCTTTCAGTTCCTCAATTTCCTTTTCGATATCATCGGTATCGCAAATAGTTGCCTGGAAGCTGGCAAGGGAAATGGAAGTACCGCCGCCTGGCAGCCCCATCTGTATCCAGGTTTCACCATGCGGGTCGGGCGCTTCTATAATGATCTCAAATCCGAGCTTCAGGTAAAACTCTTTCGCTTTTTGACGATCCTTTACAGGGATCATAATAACTTCTACGCTTTTCATTTTCTTATGGTCGTTAATGACAGGACAAAACTATGAGTGAGGCATGTTATTGACACTTGGCAAAAACGTCAATGTAGCAGGTTGATTGCGACAGATAATACGCCTACATTTATGCCATGAAACATATTTCGATCCTGGTATTACATGACGCTACCATGTCGTGTATCGACAGCAGCTACCAGATGCTTAACCGTGTAAACGACTTTTTGAAGTACCAGGGTAAAGCGCCTTTTTACACCGTAGAAATTGTAGGGTTAAAGAAGGATACCCCGTTAAGTAACGGGCTTTATAACATACATGTGAACCGCACGATCGACCAGGTCGAAAAAACAAACGTGGTAATTATCCCGATACTATGCGGAGATTTTTCAAAGGCTCTGGCAGCAAACGAACCCTACGCCGACTGGATATTAACTCAATATAAAAAAGGCGCCGAGCTGGTAAGCTTATGTGTTGGTTCATTTTTCCTGGCCGGTACAGGCTTGCTCAACGGCCGTAAGTGTGCCATCCATTGGGGGGCAAAAGAGGAGTTCCGGACTATGTTTCCCGAAGTGGTCATTATTGACGATACCATCATTACCGACGAAAACGGAATTTATACCTGCGGCGGCGGCTATTCCTACCTCAACCTGCTGTTGTATATTATCGAAAAACATTTGGGAAGAGAGATGTCCATATTGGCCTCAAAAATGTTTGAGATTGATATCGAGCGAAAAAGCCAGAACCCTTTTATGATCTTCGTCGGCCAAAAAAGGCACGGCGACCAGGCCGTGCTGGCGGCGCAGCAATGGATAGAAGCCAGCCCCGCGCAAACCTTCACCATTGACGGGCTCTGCTCAAAGTTCAACGTAGCGCGCCGGTCATTTGAGCGGCGGTTTAAAAAACACACCGGGAACTCCATTGCCGAATATATCCAAAGGGTAAAGGTTGAATATGCAAAAAAGCAACTGGAGCTAAGCGCGAAGAACGTTAACGAGATCATCTACGAGCTTGGTTACAACGATGTCAACGCCTTCCGCAAGGTATTCCGGAAAAACACCGACCTGTCGCCTGCTGATTATCGTAAAAAATATAACCTTTTATCTCACCGGTCTTTCGGGCCTGAATAGGTATCGGTATGCTGCAAAATTGCAAGATGTATCTGCTGTATCTCTTGTGAGAGATACAGCAGATACAACAGATACAACAGATACAACAGATACAACAGATACAACAGATACAACAGATACAACAGATACACTAGATACAACAGATACAGCAGATACATCAGATACGCCGGAATATCCGTCCTTCAAAAATGTACCTGCGCAGGGTACGTTTCAAGAGGTTCCGCGGGAACAATAACTCATTAAAACAGCCAATAAACATTATGTGTTATTGGCTGTTTTTGTAATAGCAATTAACGTGTCCCCATTTTATTTCTTGTTGTAGATCAAGTTTAATATCGTTAATATGGGCTAATTTTGATTATTATAAATAATTAAGATAATGGAAAATACAATAAACGGCATTCATCATATAACTGCCATCGCGGGCAATGCCACGCGTAATTTTGATTTCTACACCAGGGTACTTGGATTGCGTTTTGTTAAAAAGACGGTAAACTTCGACGATCCGAAAACGTACCATTTATATTATGGCGACAAACAAGGCTCGCCGGGAACCATATTGACTTTTTTCCCATGGGAAGGCATTCAAACCGGCAGAAAGGGCGCCCGCCAGGTTACCGAAATTGGTTATTCGGTTCCCGAAGCCAGCTTTGATTTCTGGTTAAGGCGATTTGAGGACAAAAATGTAATTTATAACAAGGTCTCCGAAAAATTCGGCGAACCCTACCTTACATTTTTAGATCCCGATGGTTTAAAATTAGAATTGATTGCCTCCAAATCTAAAGACGATCGCTTACCATGGGAGACAAATGAGGTAAAGGCGGAGAACGCCACACGCGGATTTCATAATGTGACCATCACTACCAATAAAATGCAGGCAACCGCCGATATTTTGACCGGTGTTTTCGGCTACCGGTTACTGGAGCAAAGTGTAAATCGTTACCGTTTTGTAACTGACACAGTCAAAAATGCGGCTATAGTCGACCTGGTTGAGGTGGCTGGCGAGGTGGCTGGGCACGTTGCAGGCGGGTCTGTGCACCATATTGCTTTCAGGGTTAAAAACGAAGAAGTGCTGATGCAATACCGCGACAAGATCGCCGCGCTTGGCTTAAACATCACGGATAAGATCGACCGCAATTATTTTTACTCGCTGTACTTCCGCGAACCGGGAGGGGTGTTGTTCGAGCTGGCGACAGATAACCCCGGATTTTCGGTTGACGAACCCCTGGAAGAATTGGGCACACACCTTAAGCTGCCGGCACAATATGAAAGAAACCGTGCAGATATCGAAAAATCTTTACCTGAACTGGCTTAAATGTATACGCACGATTATCAAATTATAACCGCGGGCACTCCCGCGGCTCAGGCAACCGGGGCACTCATTATGCTGCACGGCCGTGGTGGCACAGCCAGGAGTATTATAACGCTCGCTGGCGATTTAGCTGCCGGAACGCTGGCCATATTTGCCCCTCAGGCAACCAATAATAGCTGGTATCCCTACAGTTTTATGGCAAACGAGGCGGACAACCAGCCTGCATTAAATTCTGCGCTGGATGTTTTAAACCGGTTGGTCAAACAAGTATCCGCCACAGGGATAAATAAAGAAAATATATATTTCCTGGGCTTTTCACAAGGGGCCTGCCTGACGCTCGAATATATGGCGCGCAATGCGGACCGATATGGCGGGGCGGTTGCCTTTACCGGGGGGCTCATCGGGCAGTCGCTCAATGTCGCCAATTATACAGGCGATTTTGAAAATACCCCGATCCTGTTAACAACCGGCGATCCCGACCCGCATGTGCCTGTAACCCGGGTAGAAGAAAGCCTGGCGGTGTTAGAAAATATGGGGGCCTATCTAACGAGCAGGATATACAAAGGCCGGCCGCATACTATTCTGCCTGACGAGATCGAACTGGCCAACCAGCTGATATTCTCTAAATAAAGCCTAATTTCGATAACATGTCAAATAACCTGATCATTGAAAGCGTTGAACGGTATATTCAGCTTAACGCTGAGGACAAACGCTATTTTTCGGGACTGCTGCAGCCTAAAACATTTAAAAAGCGGCAGTTTATTTTAGCCGAAGGACAGGTTTGTAAAAACTCTATTTTTGTGATCAGCGGATGTTTGCGCGGGTTCACGGTAGATGAGAATGGCTTTGAACATGTGCTTAGTTTTGCTCCCGCGGGCTGGTGGATGGCAGATATGTACAGTTTGATTACACAAAAACCCGGCAATCTGAACATTGAGGCGCTTGAGGATACCGAAGTGTTATTGCTTTCAAAAGCCGGCCAGGAAAAACTGTATACCGCGGTGCAGCAGTTCGAGCGGTTTTTCCGCATCATTACCGAAAAGTCACTGGTTGCTTATCAACAGCGGATCATCGAAAATTTGAGTTTAACAGCCGAAGAACGCTACCACAATTTTTGTAAACGCTATCCTACGCTCATCAATTACCTGCCAAAAAAACAAATCGCGTCCTACATAGGCGTTACAGCTGAATTTTTTAGCCGAATGCAGCACCGGCTGGCTAAAACAAGCAGTGCTGCTGCGCAAGGCCGTTTTTAATGCGTATTTAATCTTAAAATTAAACCAATAATGATGCAAACGATTTTTCACCCCGCTGATTCCCGCGGCAAAGTGGACCTCGGATGGCTCAAGAGCTACCACACCTTCAGCTTTGGAAATTACTACGATCCCGCGCGTATAAACTTTGGCGCACTGCGCGTGTTGAACGACGACACGGTTGAGGGCGGCGAAGGGTTCGGCGATCATCCGCACGACAATATGGAGATAATTTCCATCCCCTTAACCGGTGGCTTAAAGCATCGCGACAGCATGGATAACGTAGCGGTTATCAGCGACGGCGATATCCAGGTAATGAGCGCTGGCACCGGCATATTTCATGAGGAGCATAACGACGACCCCGAAGAGAAGGTGCAGTTCCTGCAGATATGGATATATCCCAACCAGCTCAATGTTGAACCCCGGTATGGCCAGCTTACACTTAATAAAGCCGCGCGGCATAATAAGCTGCAGCAGATCCTTTCGCCCAACCCTGACGATCCCGGCGTATGGATATACCAGGACGCCTGGTTTTATCTCGGCAATTTCGACAAGGGGCTGCAATGTGTTTACAGGCTGAAGGACAAAAGTAATGGCGTTTATGTGTTCGTGATCAATGGTCATGCCGAAATTAACGGCCGGCAACTGCATACCCGCGATGGATTGGGCCTTTGGGAATTGGAAACGATCACCATTAGCTTTTTTGAAAATACCGAATTGCTGTTAATGGAAATACCCATGAATTTTTGAAGATACAGGATGGAAAATATTGAAATATTGGTCGTTGGCAAACACGAGCAGATTACGAGAACCATTGTCAGGCTGATCGACGGCAAGCCGCAGTGGAAGGGAAGCGCGGCTTTTTCGGTTGAGGAAGCTACCAGGCTGGCGCAGCGTACAGCTTTTAAAGTGGTGCTTTTGGGCGCCGGTTTAAGCCGGTCCGAAAGTGACAAGCTCAGGGAGTATTTTAAAATACCCGTAGTGCAGCACTACGGCGGCGGCAGCGGCTTGCTGTATGCCGAAATTTATGAAGCGCTAAAAGCAAAATGAGCGGCCGGGGATGGCTTCCCCGAATTGCGTCAGGTTCGGGAAAATTTATTCTATTTTTAAACATCTTCTAATAACGAATAAAAGGAATAGCAATCAACAACGATTTTTTATTGGTTTTAACCAGTCTATTCATTAGCCCGGCCCAAAAATTTTCTATATTTAAAGGTCAAATAGTCATACATGAAAAAAACGCTACTTTCCCTATTGCTTATCCTTAGTTTATTCATTGTTAAAGCACAAAACGGCAGCCAGCTGGTCACGGTGACCGATATGACACGCGTTAAGCAATTAAGCAGCGCTTCATTATCACATAACGGCAGGGAGGTGGCGTTTGCTGTCACTTCGGTCGAGCCGGATGAAGCAGCCAAAAGCGAATATGTCTACCGCACCCAAATATGGCTCGTGCCGGCAGACGGCAGCGCCCAAGCCCGCCCGTTAACCTCGTCACTTGTCAGCAGCACCCTGCCGGTATGGTCGCCCAACGACGAGCAGATCGCGTTTGCGCGGGTAGTAAAAGGCAAATCACAAATATTTTTATTATCACTCAACGGCGGCGAGCCCATACAGTTAACAAACGATTCGCATGGCGCTGCTTCGCCGCAATGGTCGCCGGATGGACGGCATATTTTATACACAGTGCATTTATCGTATCCCGAGATGCTGAAGGATTCAATTTTAAACCCTGGGCAAGCCATTCCGTATTGGGCATTGGAAGCACCGGGCTTTAAAACTAATTTGCCGCAATCGAAGGCAAAGCCGAATCCCAACGGCGATCTTGACGCGATAAGGGCATTTTTAAAACAGGACGAGGCCGATAGCAAGGTAAAAGTTTTCAATAAGCTTAATTTTGAAGGCGAAGCCGCCACCGAGCCCAATTTCAGCTTTAACCATTATTTTATTATCGATGTCAAACCAGGCGCTAAAGCACTACCGTTAACCTTCGGTTTCCATAGCTACGCCGGCGCCGTTTTTACGCCTGATAGTAAGGAAATTATCATATCAGCACAGGCTGATACTGCCCTTAATCCTGATCGTTCACTGTCATCCGCCGTCTATAGCATTCCTGCTTCTGGCGGCGCTTTAAAACCTGTTGTTGCTGAGGAAGGTATGATGCTTAGCAACGGGCCGGTATCGCCAAACGGCAAATACCTGGTTTACTTTTCGGGGAAAAGGGCGCAGATAGATATACCGCAAATGATCGTCTACGATTTGCAGTCGGGCAAAAAAACTATTATTCCGGTTGACCGCAGCGTTACCGGCATGGTATGGTCGTTTGATAGTAAGGATCTTTACTATACCGCGCAATCAAACGGCGGCGTCCCCATCTATAAAGTAACCATAGCGACTCTTAAAACCGAACAACTTGGAACTTATGACGAGGGCTTAAGCAGCATCGATGTAGGGAAAAAGCAATTGATATATGTTAAAACCGAAGTTGCCAATCCATTCGAACTTTACGCCGGCGATTTAAACAACAAATCGGCTAAGCGTCTGACCTCATTTAACACGGAGTGGCTGAAAGATAAAAAACTAAGCTTCCCCGAAAAGAAATATTACACCAACAGCAAAGGGCTAAAGGTTGAATACTGGGTGATGAAACCAACCAATTTCGACCCTGCCAAAAAATACCCGGTTATGCTGCAAATACACGGCGGCCCGACTGCGATGTGGGGCCCGGGTGAAAACACCATGTGGCACGAGTTCCAGTATTTTTGCGCGCGGGGCTATGGCGTGGTTTACAGCAATCCGCGCGGATCCGGTGGTTATGGTATAGATTTCCTGAAAGCCAATTACCGCGACTGGGGAACCGGCCCGAGCGAAGATGTGCTGGCCGCGCTTGACGGCGCTTTAGCCGAAGGCTGGGGCGACAGCAAGCATACCGTTGCCACGGGAGGCTCATACGCGGGTTATTTAACAGGCTGGCTTGCCGGCCATACCAAACGCTTCGCTGCTATATCATCACAGCGGGGCGTGTACGACTTAACCACGTTTTTTGGCGAAGGCAACGCGTGGATACTGGTGCCGATGTACTTTGGCGGTTACCCCTGGGATGAGAGCATCAAGCCTATACTGGTTCGGGAATCACCGTTTACATATGTGAACCAGATCACAACACCTTACCTGATGCTGCATGGCGAAACCGACTTACGCACGGGTATTGTACAGGGCGAAATGATGTACAAAGCCCTCAAAGTATTAAACCGGCCAGTTGAATACGTACAGCACCCTGGCGCCACACACGAGATGGTCCGCTCGGGCAACGTACGCCAGCGCATCGACCAGATGCTGCGGATATATGAGTTTTTTGAGCGGTATATAACGCACTAATAAATAAACTGCCGGGCAGTGAAATGCCCGATATTTGGAGTCCGGATTTGCAATCCGGACTCCAAATTATCATCGGTCATGGCAATCCATGTCTCTTGCAACTGCGGATTTGTTATTCTATTTTAGTTCCGGGACTTCAAATACGGGCTAACGACGCAGGTTAACCATACATTAAATCTTTGTAACTTTTTAATAACAAATCCATATCAATAATGTAACTTTTCTTACATTTAAACAGTATAAAACACACCTATTAATTTATACGCATTATTAACTGTTAGGCTATATTCGTTTATGCTATTTTCTCAAAAACGGCAGAAGGCATATAACATTCTTCAATACCAAGGTCTTTTTAATATAATAGCATTTTATACTTATTCGATCTATGATAGAAAATGTACTTTCATTTATTAAGGCCTCGCCAACTCCGTCCCTTATATTGAATGCCAATGCGCCCGACTTTACAATCGCAGGGGCAAATGAAGCATTTTTAAACCTGACGAACAGCAAGAGGCATCATATTATAGGCAAACGGATTTTTGACGCATTTCCGCAAAAGGCTGATGACTCCTCGTCAAAAAGAAGAAAAATTTTATACAACTCGCTTGTACATGCATTCTTAGTAAAAAAAGCGCACAAAATAACACTCTTAAGATACGACCTGCCTGCAAAACATGTTGGCGATGGCGATACCCGGTTTTGGAATTTTGATACCTATCCTATATTGGATGATGACGGACAGGTAGAATTTATAGTTCAAAACCCTGTTGATGTAACCCAAATGGTGATGCCGGATAAAGCCAACATCACATTTGACAATAAATTACTGGTTGATAAAAATTTCCAGCATCCTTTATTTAATGAATACCCCGATGCCATTTCAACGCTTGATTTAAAAGGTAATTTTGTAAGCGCGAATAAAGTTTGGGTCGACCTGCTCGAATGCAAGTTAGAAGAACTGCTTAAATTATCGTTCGTGCCTTTTATAGCGCCTGAAAATTTTGACGAAGTTTTCCGCTGTTTTCAAAAAGCTATTAAAGGTGAGATGCAGCAGTTTGATACCCGGATCATTACCGCGAAAGGCAATTCCCGGATCATTCAAATTACCAACCTTCCAATCATAATAAATAATGAAGTTATCGGGATTTATATCGTGGCTAAAGACATAACGCTAAAGATAGAAACCGAACAGGAATTAAAATCTCAGCGGGAGAAGCTGGATAATATCCACGAAGCCTTAGTAGCCAGTGAGCAGCGTTTTAGAAGCCTGATCCAGGAAGGATCGGATCTAATAGCAATAGTAGATGCCGATGGTACTTACAAATATGTAAGTCCGACATCAAAAGCTGTATTAGGGATCGAAGCGGATTATTTTATCGGTAAAATTGCGTTCGATTTTATTTATGAAGATGATAAGCAAAGAATTATTGACGAGTTTGCACGGTTAACTGCTGAAAGACGTATCAAAATTTCGCCATTTCGTTTTAAAATTAATAACCGTTTAATATGGGTTGAAGCCATTATAACAGATATGACTGATGACCCGGCCGTTGGAGGTATTGTGGCCAATTCACGAGACATTACGCAAAGGGTAGAAAACGAGCTTAGGTTAAAGGAGAATATGGAGCGTTTTGATATCGTTTTAAAAGCGACAAGCGATACCATCTGGGACTGGGACCTTGTAACCAATAAAGTAATCAGAAGTAGGGGGTCTAATAAAAGAGAGTTATTTACAAATGACTGGTGGATAAGCCTTGTTCATCCTGAAGACAAAGAAAGAGTGCTTAAAAAGATCCAGCTTTATATAAAAAATAAAAAGTCCAGGTGGCAGGACGAATACCGGTTTCGGGATGTTAACGGAAATTATAAGTTTATTTTTGACCGGGGATTTTTGATCTACAATAAAGAAGGCCGGGCGATCCGCATGTTGGGCGCGATGCAGGATGTAACTGAGCGGGAAAATTATATCAAAAAAATTAAGGATCAAAACATCAAGTTCCGCGAAATTGCATGGATCCAATCCCATGTCGTGCGAGGTCCTTTGTGCCGGATAATGGGTGTTGCCAATCTGTTATCTAATCCTGATTGTGATGAAACAACAAAAAGGGAATTGCTGGAATATCTTAACCAGTCAACTGCCGAGTTGGACGAGATCATACGGGATATTATAAAAAAAGCAGAAATACTTTATGAAAAAGGTTAATTTTCAATCCGGTGCGAACCCTGAATTATAGCAATATCGGGTCTGGCAGCCGTCAATTACAACAAATAAAGCCTGCAATAGAGGTTGCAGGCATAGTTTAATCGCTGAGGCGCGTCATCATTACGAAGGCGACGCTTCGTGGTGCACGATCGCTTCGAGGTCTTTCAGATCAGTTTTTTGCTTCCGTTTTAAACCGTGCTGCTGCATATAGGGAGGTGCCTGATCCTCCTGTTGTTCATTCTGTCCTTCGTTCGGATTCCGGCGCCAGAAGGCAAAACTTCTTTTTGTAAAGTACATAAAGGCAACCGCTCCGGCTACAATAGTACCCGCAACGCCGGCAGCTATCCAGGTGCCGGTGTTAGCTTTTTTTATAAATGGGATGTCCATATCGTTTCGATTTTATTGTTTAACAACCAACCACCGGCTTTAGTTCTGAATTTTTAATAATATTTTCCTTTTGAGAAAATAAATATCTCATTTAGATAATTTGCATTATTGCAATTTGCGTAATCATTTCAAGTTCAACAAAAAAATCCCCGCAAAACTGTTGCGGGGATCAATTAAAATTAACTAACTAAACTGAAATTATTGGTCCCACCAAACACGCCCCGCCATAGTGTCTCCGCCGGAGACAGCATTGTGAGCAGCGGTGTAATTAGTAGGGTTATTAGCGGCTTCCTGGTATGGATACGGAAAACGGCGCGGAATAGTTCCGTTCGTGGCGTTACCCGGGTAATTCACCGGCGTCAGCACGGGATACCCGGTTCTTCTCCAGTTTGACCATGATTCGTAAAAATCCATCATGGTATTGCTAAGCTCCCAGTATTGCGTATTGATCATTTGTAAGCCTGTAGCGCCTGCTATGTACGGATTAGCTGCTACATAAGCGGCTGCCGCGCCTGCCGAGACAGTTGCTGCCTGATCATATTCGCTAAGATAAGTGATAGCGGCTATAACGCCATTGGCATAATGTGTTGCAGCTACGCCGCCAATACTAAATCTTTCAGCCGCATCAGCCCATAAAAGTTCCGACTGGCCATAAGTCAATATAAATGTAGGCGAGTTTAGCTGCACCAGGTAGATGCTTGGGCTCGAGTAGTCGCCAAGCGTGGTGAATCCCGGCGCTGATCCCAGCGTTAAACCCGGCGTTCCGCTAAGGTCGTAGCCATTCGGCTGGCCTTTTTGTTTTGCCGGGGTATTATCGCCGCCTAAGGCGCCTATGTTTGCATTAACAACAGATATAACAGGTAAACGCGGGTCATTGCTTCCTTTTAACAGGTTAATAAATGTTTGCGACCATTTTACATATTGATTTTCGGGGCCGCCGCGTAATACCTGGCTAACGCGGTTAACGGTAGGCCGGCCGCCGGCTGCATCATGTGAAAGAAAGGCGTCGTCAGCATTGCTTTGAAAGGTTTTGCCGATAAGCGTTTGTACAACCGTTTTGGCTGTAGCCGGATCCACTTTGCTTAAGCGCATGGCAACGCGCAATAATAAAGTATTTCCAAAACGCTGCCATTTGGCTATGTCGCCATGGTAAAACGCGTCTCCGGTTGGCACATCACCCGATAGATTTAATTTTGCTGTGGCATCCTGCAGCTCCGTAATTAAATTGGCGTAAATGTCCTTTTGCTTGTCATATACCGGGAATAATATTTTTGTGTAATAACCCAGGCCTGCCTGTGAATAAGGCACATCGCCGTACAGGTCGGTAATACGTTCAAATATTAGGGCCTTCATTATTCTTGCAACCTGGTGCAGGTTATTATATTTCGCTATTCCGGCTGTAGTGTTAACCACATCAACTATGGGTTTTACCTGTTCAGAATAAGCGCCGTCGCCGCCGCCGTCGCTTTGCCAGTAGGCAGCAAGGTAACCAGGGTTCGACAGGTATTTATCGCCGGCCCAATAGCCGATCGACGTGGCAAAACCCTGTATCAACGTCGACGAATAAATAAGGTCGGCACGCCAGGTATCATAGCTAAAATCCTGGCTTCCTGTATAATCAAGCTGTGCTGTGGTAAGCAGGTAGTTCGGGTCAAAATTTGTAGCGCTGAATGCAGTCGGATCCGTATTTAGTTGTTGAAAATTTTTGGTGCAGCCTGTTGAAAGGAGTAATCCAATCGAAAGAAGGCCGCTATATATCGTTAATTTATTTTTCATTTTGCTTAAGATTAATCGTTAATATTATTAAAATTTAACATTCAGGCTTAATCCATATATCCTGGTTGGCAATACACCGCCTAGTTCTAAACCTTGTGATAACGTGCCATAGCTTGCCTCAGGGTCAATGTCTGTGGTTTTCTTCATCAGGTAAAATAAGTTACGGCCAACCAGGCTGATAGTTGCACCCTGGATAACGTTATTAAACATCGAACCCGGGAAGGTATAGCCTAATGTTACCTGGCGAAACTTAATAAAGCTGGAGTTTTGAACAAACTGGTTGGTTACGTTAGCGCCAAAAGTGCTGTAATAGGTTTGCGCGGTTGTCGCGTTGCCTGGTCCAAACCCGGTTTCGCGGCCCGGTAAAGTAGTTTTAGTTAAACCATACTGGTAAGCATAATACTCCGTTCCGGAAAATACTTTACCGCCGAACTTGCCATCAATCAGGAATGACAGGTTAAGCCGGCCAAAACTAAATTCGTTATTGAAACCGGCGGTCCATTTGCCGTAGGCAGATCCGTAAGGTTTTAAAGCGCCTTGTTTTGGTACGCCGTTTGCATCAACAAGAATATTGCCGCTTGCATCGCGCGAGTAGTCAAACGCTTCTATCTGATCGGCTGGTTTGCCTACTATGTCAGCTGTAAACCCGCCTCCTGTACGTGAAGAGGCAACTAACAAACTCGATTGCCCTGCCGCCAGCGCCAAAACAGTATTCTCGTTCATGGCAGCATTGAATGATGTATTCCAGGTAAAATTCTTCGTTTTAACAGGTACACCCGAAATTAAAAGCTCAACGCCGCGGTTCCTGATCTTACCGATATTTAAAACCGCGCCCTGGTATCCCGAAGTAATAGACGCGGGGGCAGGCACGATCTCGTTTTTGGAATTTTTATTGTACCAGGTTATATCAAAATTTAACCGGTTATTTAAAGTATGTATTTCAGTACCGATTTCAAGCTCGGTAGCTTCTGACGGCCTCAGGTCGCTGTTTGGCGTTGACGTGTTTGTAATGGTACCCAGCGGCATACCGTTTAATTGCGATGGCAATAATCCGTAATTTAATAAAGTTAAATACGGATTGGTAGCGCTGCCCACACTTGCATAGCCCACTCTTAGTTTTCCGAAATCCATCCAGCTTGGTTTCCACAATTCGCTGAATACAAATGAGCTGCTGATTGACGGGTATACGATGTTTAGTTTATTGTTTGGAGACGCGGAGGACGCGATAGTCGAAAACCAATCAGAACGGGCAGTTCCGTCAAGGTATAAAAACGATTTATAAGCAACTTCCAATGTACCGTACAGCGAATTGATATCGCTTCTGAAATTGCCGTACGCGATTGATTTTGATACTGTGTTACCTATGGTATAAACATACGGTATTACAAAGCCAACACCCGATTCGGTGGTTGACTCGGTAGTTTGCTTTTCAAGGTTACCGCCTACGTTGGGGGTTATTGTCAGATCGTGGCCTACTTTAAAGGGCTTGCCAACAAGGAAATCAGTATTCAATTCTGAAACTGATGCGTAGGTTTCGCCCAGGTTTTGGAATGCTGCTGCATAATAACCCGCCCCGTTAGGTACAATGTTGGTATAACGTTCGGTATAATAATCCTGGCCGATGCGAACTTGCGCAAACAAACCATTATCAAAAGTATACCGTGCGCTTGCCGAACCGATCAGGCGGTTACGGCTGCTGTTGTTTACAAATTTATAGGCCGCGAAATAGGGGTTTGTGGCGTAGTTATTTTGAACAAACTGTAACTCGTTACCGGCAGCGTTTGTGCCCTGGGTGGCCGGGCTAAGCGTTCTTACATCCAGGCTGGTTGGCAAAAACGTTACCTGGAAGTTTGAGTTGCCGGCGCCATCGCCTAAAATAGGCCTGTTTTTACCGTAATCAAGGGTGTAGTTGATATGGGCGTCGATCGTTAACCTTTTAACCGGGCTAAAATTTCCCGAAAAGGTAATATTTTGCCGGTTGTAACCAGAATTTGGAGTGATCGCCTCATTATGCAAATCGCTTGCTGAAAAACGGATTGCCGCCAGATCATAAGCTTTACTGAAGGATACTGTGTTTGTAAAAGTGCTGGCTGTACGGTAAAACTCGTCAAAATTATTTTTTTGCGCAACATACGGTCGCGATACACCATCAAACTGGATAACTGATGAACCGTCGAGCTTAGCGCCCCAGCTTGAATTGCCGCTGGTAAACGAAGCCAAAGCGGTTGTTGGTTTTACGCCGTTAGCTCCCTGCCCGTAAACATATTGAAAATCGGTCGGGTTAATAACTTTTTCACCCTGGTAGTTCGAGTTGAACTCAACAGTACCTTTGCTGCTGCCTCTTTTCGTGGTGATAAGAATTACACCATTTTTCGCTCTTGAGCCGTAAAGGGCTGCTGCTGCCGCGCCTTTAAGTACGGAGATAGTTTCTATATCATCCGGGTTAATATTACCTATACCATCCCCCTGGTCGGGCGAATTGGTATATTGGCCGCCGTTGTTCATTGACAGGCCGACAATCTGGGTATTATCAATGTTATTTATTTGAACACCGTTTACAATATATAAAGGCTGCGTACTGCCCGATAAGCTTGCAGCGCCGCGGATGTTGATATTTACCGACGATGCCGGTCCGCCCGAAACAGAGCTTACGTTAACACCGGCAACCCTGCCAACCAATCCGTTAGCGAAGTTGGTTTCCCGGGCTGTGGTAAATTCGCTGCCTTTTACTTCGGTAACCGAGTAGCCTAATGATTTGCGTTCTTTTTTAATGCCTAACGCGGTCACTACTATTTCGCTGAGCTGCTTTGAATCTTCATCCAGCTGAACGGTAAGCTCGGTTGAAGCGGTTACTGTTACTTCTTTTTTCACGTAACCGATATAAGTAAATACCAATACTTCACCTGCATTTACCGGGATGCTGAAACGTCCGTTAACATCTGTCTGTGCGCCCCTTGTGGTGCCTTTTATGTTTACACTAACCCCAACCAGCGGCTGGCCTGAAGCATCGCGGACAAAACCTGTTACATTAACGGCCTGTATGCTTAGCAGCGGCGATATGGAAAGGTTTGGCATGCCTGCCGTGTTTTGCGCAACACCTATAAAATTGCCAACCATTTTAAACTGCAGCTGCGTTGTCGTCTTTAACTGCTCTAAAACCTCGTCGAGCGACTGGTTTTTTATATGCAAGGTAAGGGCTGGTATAGAATTGATAACCTGTTCGTCATACACGAACGTTATTTTTGCCTGTTTCTCTATTTTCTTAAAAACCTGTTTAACAGTACCATTAACTACATCCAGGTTCATTTCCTGGGCGCGGGTTCTGTTCGCCATCAGGATTGAAGTACAACATATTTGTATTCCAATGATAATTGTCGAAATGCGCATGCATTTTTGGAGTATGGGCAACACTTTGCCGTAAAAATTGATCATATTTGTATTGTTTAATTTTTATAGTTAAACCAAAGCCGGCTGTATATGGGTCTCAAGCATATGTACAGTGGCTACTCTTTTATCCGGGGGCATGGATAATGTTCCCGGTTTTTTCCTCTCTTAGCTGCTAAGCAGGAAGCGGTTACTTTATGATTATCGTACTGTCATTGGCCATTTGATAGTTAAAGTGCTTCGTAAAACTTAATATTTCCATTATTGTATCTAAGTGCTGATTATTTAATTTTATAGATATACGTTCGTCAAGTAATTTTTTATCCTCCACGGTGATTTTAGCGTGATACTCCTTCTCTAAAGCCTTAAATACGTTGCTCAAACTTTCCTGCTCAAACAGAAAATTATTTTTGCACCATGCGTTAACTTCAGCTTCCTGAACGGTTCCTTTTATTAGTTGATTGGTTTTATTACTTAAAACAACAGCTTGCTTGGGCAGCAGCATAATCACCTGCCCGTTGGCCCGGCTTGGCATGGTTATACCTACTTTACCCGTAACAACACTTACACGGGTAGTGCCCTCCTTTTTGTAACTGCGCACATCAAATGAGGTTCCCAGCACGGTAATATTCAGGTTCCTGGTTTTTACAATAAAAGGATGCTGGCTTTGGTGCCTGATATCAAAAAATGCCCTCCCCTCCACCAGTTCAACTACGCGGGTTTTACCCGCAAAGCTTTTAGGATACCTGAATACGGAACCTGCATTAAGCCATACCTTCGAGCTGTCCGGTAACGTAAGACGCATTACACGGTTCAATGGCACCTGTACAAGCTTTTTCTCAAACACTGAAGCCTTGCCGGTAATACTTTGATCATATCCCGACCAAACAAAATACCCCAGCGCCAATACGGCCGCTGCGGCGCCAACCCATTTAGCCATACGTTTTATCGAAAACACCGGAACATGCTTAACCTTCCCGGTTGTTTTAACAAAAAGCTCATTGCTTAAATTATCAAACATCCGCTGGCGTACATCCGCTTCGGTTTCCGGGTTATCCAGATCAACGGTATCCGGCCAGCCGGAGTGTATGGTATCATACCATTGATCAAGCAGGCGCTTTTCTTCGGGAGTGGCAGTGCCATCCAGGTATTTTTGCGCCAATATGTTCAGTTTATTCCTGTCCATCTCAAAATTTTTAGACCTTTTTACAGGTATAGAGTCATATGGGTGCTAATTACCCTTAGTCAAATAAAAAATACTTGGCAGATCGATAAACGAGGCTCAAATATCAATAGATATAAAGTGAAATTTATCGCTTTAAAATGGCCAGAACGGCCATAACCAGCAACACATCAGTGGTTGCGCCGATGCTGGTTCGGATGATACGCAGGGCTTTGGTCAAATGTGCCTCGGCTGTTTTCTGGGAAATATTAAGCTGCGCAGCTACATCGGCAAGCGATTGGTCCTGCAGTTTATTATACTGAAACACCAGGCGGCATTTTTCGGGGAGTTTGTTTGAAAGTTTGGTAATAATTTCAAACAATATTTTATTATCTATATCAATTTCAGATATGGCCGAACCATTTGCCTCGGCCGCATAATTTTCCTTAACCTTATTTTGCTTCTCTTTTGAAAGATACCGGTATACGGCATACCTGGTCATCGCGCCTAAATAATGGTTGATGTTTTGAATAACCAGGGTTTCCTTTTTTTTCCATAATGTAAGAAACACCTCCTGGACAATTTCTTCAGCCGCATCGGTATCTTTTAACAGCTTGTGAGCTATATAATATAACTTATTCCAGTAATGGTTATAAATGTGGGTAAATGCCGGTTCGTCACCATCCCGCAGAAGGGATGTTAACTTTTCATCATCAAATAAATGAATAGCACTCACAATAGTTAAATTTAAAACGAATTTAATGTAAAATTAATGAAATCAAGTAGTGAAGCGTATTATTATCTGATTTATTGTAAAAAAAACCCAATTATAGCTAGATAATGATAAAAAAAATGGTGATTTGTTCCATTTTCCAAAAAATAGCGGCCTGTAATACGTCCGGCTGAAGAAACAACGGTTAATTTTGCCCGGCCTGGCCAAAAGATGCGGTATAAGTCGATAACGTGACCCTGCTCCGAGCGTTTTTATTACGCTTGATTCTCAATAAAAATAAACATTTGATTTTTTTTGTCAGACAGAATGGCTACGCGGGCTGTTGTGCTTTAACCACCGGAATATTAAAATAAAACTCCGAGCCATTGCCGTCGCTTTCAACACCAACGCTCCCGCCATGCCTTTTAATGATCTCTGCTGATATGTAAAGCCCCAGGCCCAACCCCGAGAACTTTCTTGACGATTCCTGCACCCGGAAAAAGCGGTCGAACACATATTCCTGCTGGTCGGCGGGAATACCTATACCAAAGTCTCTTACAGATACTTTAACTTCATTATTTAAGAGGTGACTGCTGATAACAATCTCGGTTGCTTCCGGCGAATATTTTATAGCATTGGATAAAAAATTGCTGAGCACCTGCTCAAGCCGGTGCTTTTCTCCTTGAATGATCACCGGAACATTATTTTTGATCACGATCCGGTGGGTTTTTACAGTTATCTGCGTCTGCGCGACAACCTCCTCCAGCAATGTGGCCAGGTTAATATCGATAAATTGGTAAACCATCTTACCGGCATGTATTTTACTTACATCAAGCAGGTCATCTACCAGGTCGATAAGTTTTTTTACCTGCTTGTTAGCCTTGATAATAAAATCGCCGGCAGAGGCAGTTCCCAAAGGGGGCACCATCTTTTGCAGGATCTGGAGATAGGCTTTCATAGTGGTGATAGGCGTTTTCAATTCGTGGCTGGCCACGTTCATAAACTCGTCCTTTTTCTTCATGAGTTCTTCGATGGCCTTTTTATCCTTTTCCTTTTGAACAAGGGCATCCTTTAAATGCACACGCATCACATCCATTGTTGCGGCTAGTTTTTCGGCCTTGGCCACAGCTTTACCTGCTAACGCGACGCGTGTATTGGCGGTGGATTGCGCCAACTCCTGGGTAAATACGTGCACCAGCATCGGTAAAATTGCTTGCAATGGCTCCAGCTCTTTTTCCGATGGTGATCCGCCCAATAAAATGGCAATAGATTTTTCAGGCCCCGAAATCCCCGTAGAGGCAAGCATATTATTACTTTCGGGAAAAGGTAAATAGCCTGAATAGTGCCCATTTGCCGGGCAGTTATTTATAAAAGCCTGCCATGCCCTGCCGTCCGGCAAAGTTTGCGGGAAACCGGGAGCCGGCAATAAAATGCCAATCTCCTGGTCGATAATAAACACAAACAGGTACCTGCAGCCGAAATATCCCGCTAAATTGATAGCCGCCTGGAACCGGTTTTCCCGGTCACTTAAGCCAGCGATCAGTTTTAAAAGCATCACTCCGGTATTACGCAAACAACTGCCGTACAATTCTGAAATCCGCTGAACTGGCCATTAACCCTGGCCACCTGGCCATATGTGTTACAGCCTGCATAATTTACGCCCTCCAGGGTTTCAGTAACTTTATCGAGTTCAAAGTCAAATTCCCTGCCCATTCTCAGCCGCGTGGCTACGCAATCAAAAAACAGGGCTACATTGGGCTTATGGCCGCCCAACTGTTTAATAGCACCTATTGCCGCTTCCATAGCCGCCTGCTTTGAACAATCGTTATTGGTAGACATAAAACTCACATACGCACCGCTCGGGATATCGCTCGCCATGGCGATAGAACCATCCGGCAATACGCCCAAAGGAACGCGCAGCTTATAATCGCCGGCAACTTCTATTCCTATTATATTGTGCAGGAAAAATGGGATGGGCTCTGCAGCATTGAAAGTCTGCCCGGTGGCCTGCGCATGTTCTATAAACAGTTCAACAGCCGGCCGCGCATTCAGGCTAACCAGCTTCATACCATCGGTTTCGGTTACCCGCATGCGTGTGCCGGCAGGTTTCCATCCATGCGCCGCGCCAACTCCAATCGGTTTATTTGATAATATTTCCAATATAACTGCCGAATCAGTATAGGCTTCGGTGTCGTAAAAAACGTGGGTGTTTTGAAAATTTGCATTGTCGCCCGCGCCGCCGCCAAAAAATTGGTATTTGCCCAGGGTTTTCTCGGTAAGCAATTCAATCATCTCATCCGTATAGCCCGAAAGGGCATCGGCAAAAATCATAGCCGAATAATATTGGTACTGGTATTCATGTACCGGCGACAGTGTGTTGAATAATTCCCCGGCCACCGTTTCGCGGCTGGCCCGGATGCCCTGTGCAATACCGGCCGTAAATTTAAGCTCATCAGAATATATGGCTACCGCACATGCCGAATCAGTCCCGAAGTCGCCGGACGTAAACTCACCGGCGGATGAACTGCCCGCCAAAATTCCGGGGCTGCACGTTTCCTTCAACGCTTTTAGTAACGAACTATATTCATACACTGAAGAGGCGAAAACGATCACTACGTTTGGTTTTTTATCGGCTAATTTTTCAATGATCTTTTGACCAAGTTCACGTCCGGCTAAATAACCATCACTTACCTCGGTAAAAACAACTGCGGATTGCGTCATAAGATTTGGGTTAACTTAATTAGGAATAATATTGATCAGAACAATAATTCGCGTAAATTGATTTAAATATTTTTAGAGAAGGAAATAATGATTGAAATATGCCGGCCGGTTGCAGTTATGTTTAAGCTATCAACGCTCACCGGCTTTGCCGATTTCAATTCCTGTAGCGCGGCGTTCGTCTTTTCCCGGTTAACCCTATCAGATTTTGGCTTTCGTATACTTTCAGCGGCAGCCGGATTCCGGTAAAAGTGCAGGATGTTTACTTTTAACGGATTTGTAAGCTTATCAAAGTTTTTAGCCCGCAACTTAATCAGCATATCACTATAGGTTTTATCGGCAAGCCCGTATTCGCCGGGTTCCGTAAGTTTGCCGGTATCAAAATCAATATCGACAAAATCGATATCCTTTCTCCCGTGTAGTTTTTTGAGTGCTGCCTCGTAGTGAAATACAGATGTGTCAAAGCCCTTTACAAATAGTTTCTCTCCTTCGGCCCCGGGATCTTTAAATTTCAAAGATTTTAAAGGCCCTATTTTAGGTAACACGCGGATGATCAGTGACAGCACGACGGCAGTTACACCTGGCTTTTCTCCTCCCTTGCCATATTCAGCATCGTATTCCCTTCGCTTCATCTTGTAATGAAACTTTTTCTCTGTCATGTCAGGATGTGTTTTTATCAGGTCCTGGCTTTTAATCACCCATGCTGTCCGTGTTAGTGCAGGCAGCAAGCTTTTTACCGACCAACGGAAAGAAGCTACCGCCAACGGGAAGTTTATAAAAACATCGTTAATGTTTTGCCCGTAAGTTTTTAAAAATGCCCGTTCAAGCACCGGTGTGGCCACCTGGAAGCCGATAAAATTGTGGTATGATTGCGGTATATAGTTGCCCCGGGCTATTTGCAGCACATCAAAAGCAAACTCCATCCGTTTGTGCGAAGTATTGTCCTCATCGTACGTTACCACGCTGCCAAATTTTTGCAGCTTTGGATAAACAATAGGCACCGCTACGTTAGTTCCCAGCGAATGGCCATACTTATCGGTCATATAATGCGATAGTGCTCCGAGCGCGAAAGCGTATTCATATAAGTTCTGAGATTCGGACAGCAAAGCGGCAATAAAATCGCCGCTGCGCACATAGTGCAACAGGTTGGTAAAGTAAGGATTGCCTAACGGGAAATACCCCATGTCCGCTATAAGCGAACCGCCGTAAGCATACGAACGTGCCTTTTTCAACGAGTCGGCCGGCGAATCAGGGTATTTTAGCTTCAATAAGGGTAAAATTGATTTGTCCCAGCTGGCATCAATGATAGCTTCGTGCGCCAATACCGAGTAGGCCTTTGACGCCGCAGGGCTTAACGCCACCAGGGCGGCAGCCAGCAAAAAGCAATTACATAATTTAGAAAGGTGCATATCCGTGGTTAATATCCTCTAAATAGTAAAACACCCGAATTTGTTTGTGCTGCGGGGTAAATATTATTGGCAAAACCCGCTGTCTTATTGGCTGTTACATGGAAACTTGCGCTATTGGCGCGAATGTTTATTACATTTATAACTCAAACCACTTACCACTTATTTTTTAAAGATGAAACCTGACGGTAAATTCCTGAAATCGCTTATCGAAGTATCGCATATCGAATTTCAATCGTATGATTTTCAGCGTCATCAAATTATTTTTTCGAGCGGAATGGGTCAGCGCATTCTTGGATATTCCAAGAGTGATTATGATAAATTAAGCCGGAACTTTTATGAGAGAGTAATCCACCCGGACGATATACCGGTAATGCACGAAACCCTCAATAAGCTGATACATTCATCCGCACATGAAGTAGTTGAAATGACGGCCCGCTACAGGCGGTCGGATGGCAATTATATCTGGATATATACCCGCAAACTGGTTTCAGAGAGAAATGAAAAAGGCGAACCGCGTACAATCACAACCGTTGCCGAGGATATTACTGCAATGATACTGTTACGTGATGAGTTGAGGGAAAAAGTTGAGTTATTGGAATCTATATCGTACAAAAATTCACACCTGGTCAGGAGCCCGGTCGCCAGTATTATCGGCCTGATCAACCTGATCGAAGAAAAGGATATGATTAGTGTCCATAACATGGAAATTCTTAACTATCTTAAAGATGCAATAGAAAAGCTGGATGCTGTGATTCATGAAATAAATGATATTATACGGCTATAATTTCCCGCCAATTTCCGCCTTCATTTAGAGCAGTATTAACTGCATTTTTTATATTTGAACCTTTTAAACCCAATTATGAGGACGAGTGCCCGCGTTTTTATTTTACTATTTGCAGCCATGGCGCTTTTGTCTATGGCGTTACCGGCGAAGCGGCCTCCTCAAAAAAAATCCATACCGGCCACCGGGCATTATTTGTACGTGGCGGCGCCCGGTATACGCGATTATATGGGCTATGGCGGCCATGGCTTGCTGGTGTTTGATATCGACCATCAGCACCGTTTTGTCAAGCGCATTCAAACAAGCGGATTTCATCCCAATAACCGCCCGTCGAACGTGAAAGGTATCGCGGTGAGTGTTCCGCTGAACAGCATTTATATCAGCACTATTGAAACCCTTCAAAGGATTGACCTCGCTACCGGGAAGATCATATGGGAAAAAGCCATCCCCGGCGGCTGCGACCGCATGTCGGTATCGCCCGATGGCAAAACCATGTACCTGCCTTCGTTTGAAGGCAAAATATGGAACGTGGCCGATTGCAAAACGGGTGAAATTATAAAAACTATCCCGGGGTTCGGCAGGGCGCATAATACGCTTTACGGGCCGTCAGGCAATTATGTTTATCTCGATGACCTGACTTCCCAATGGTTAAAAATAGCCGATACCAAAACACATGCAATTATTGGCAAGATTGGCCCGTTTGGAAATTTCATCCGCCCGTTTACGGTTAACGGCACCGAAACACGTACCTTTGTAACCATCGATAGCCTGCTGGGCTTTGAGGTTGGTGATATAAAAACAGGAAAAAAGCTTGTCCGCGTTGTGGTAGAAGGGTGGGATAAAGGCCCGGTGCGGCGTCATGGTGATCCGAGTCACGGGATCGGCCTTACACCGGACGAAAAAGAGCTTTGGGTTTGCGACGGCTTTAATATGCGGATGCATGTTTTCAGTGCTGCTGCGCCATATCAGCAATTAACCACCATCCCGTTGCAGGATATGCCCGGCTGGATCACGTTTAGCAGGGACGGCAGGTATGCCTACCCGTCGAGCGGGGAAGTGATCGATGTTAAAACACGCAAAGTGCTTTTTACGTTAAAAGATGAATTTAATAATAGCGTACAAAGCGAGAAAATGCTTGAAATTGACCTTCACGCCGGCAAAGCGGTTAGCGCCGGCGACCAGTTTGGCATCGGGCGCGTAAGGCGGTAGACAATACATATACGGAGAGATGTCAGAGCGGTTCAATGTGCCTGTTTCGAAAACAGGTGTACTGTAACAGGTACCGGGGGTTCGAATCCCTCTCTCTCCGCAAATCATTTTGCCTGGCGAAGCCGGGCATTTTTGTTTGCCAGCGTTGCCAAGGCAAAGTTTGAATATAAGCTGGCAAATAAAATGTCCAGTGAGCGATAGCGAACAGGCAATAAATTGATTTTAGCCCCCTTCAAGGGATCAATAAAATTAATCCCTCTCTCCGCATGATTTTCAAATGGCTGAAAATCAACATGTTCTTCTTAAAAGTGTGAGCGATGTTCAAACACATCCCTCCACTTTAGGTCCTCCCAACGATTACTGAGCATCAAGGTCATTGTTTTGTTTCTGACTTATCAAGGAAACTTTCAATCATTAGAATAGCTTTGAATACCCCACCTATTTTAACAACTACTTTAAGCGGGTGACGGGCGCCATCCCGCGGTCGCTGCGCGCCTGATTGTTTGATTTGCTTACTTTATTGTTGATAATCGTTACCGGTCGGCTTTTCCGGCATGGTACTTTTGTGCTATTGAAAGCTTTACGAAACTTCGTCAGGCAAATCATGTTATTTAGGAGGAAGCAACGCCTGGGATCAATAGGCAAGGGTCCGGGAAACAACAGAAATAGAAAACAGGAGAAATCATGGAAATTAAACGCATTGGATCGAGGCCTTCAGGAAAAGGCCCGGCAGAATATTTTACTGGATCGGTACGGATAGATCCGCTAAACGAACCGGCCGAACCGGCCCGCGTGGCGATGGCGCTGGTGACTTTTGAACCGGGCGCGCGTACGGCCTGGCATACACACCCGTTTGGACAAACCTTAATTGTTACCGCGGGCAGCGGCTGGGCGCAGCGTGAGGGGGGTGCAAAAGAGGATATCCATCCCGGCGATGTGGTGTATTTTGCCCCGGGCGAAAAACATTGGCACGGCGCTACGGCCACTACAGCCATGAGTCATATTGCAGTACAGGAGAAACTAAATGGATCGCCGGTAGACTGGATGGAGCAGGTAAGTGACGAGGATTATTTGTGAAGACGTAGTCAAGAACCGAGACAGGAAGAGGCAAGAAGCAAGATAGGAAAGAATCAAGGGCCGTGCAGAATTCATGCGGATAAAAAATTTTACGTTATGTTTGCTGCGGATTGGCCCGGCGTAAGTCCGGGTATAAATTGACACTTCAACTTGATTGATTAAATGCCGGGCATCAACGAGATCAAAAAACCTATTGCCGCTGATATTGATGTTTTTGAGGGGAAGTTTAAGGCCTCCATGCAAAGCTCGGTACCGTTGCTCGACCGCATTACCCATTATATTGTAAAGCGCAAAGGGAAACAGATCAGGCCGATGTTCGTATTCTTTTCGGCCAGCATTTGCGGGGGCATTAACGAATCAACCCACCGCGGCGCCGCCCTTGTCGAACTCTTGCATACCGCTACCCTGATACACGACGATGTGGTGGATAACTCCAACCGCCGCCGCAGTTTTTTTTCGATCAACGCCCTATGGAAAAATAAGATCGCCGTTTTGGTGGGCGATTATTTGTTATCAAAAGGTTTATTGCTTTCCATCCAGAATGATGACTTCAGGTTCCTGAAAATTGTTTCGGAAGCCATGCGGCAGATGATAGAAGGCGAGCTGCTGCAGGTAGAAAAGGTACGCAGGATGGATATCGAGGAGTCGGTTTATTACGAGGTCATCCGGCAAAAAACGGCCTCGCTGATTGCGTCGTGCTGCGAATGCGGGGCGGCCTCGGCCGGCGCGGATGACATAACGATTGAAAAGATGCGGCTATTTGGCGAGAAGATAGGCATAGCCTTCCAGATAAAAGACGATATGTTTGATTTCGGCACGGATGATGTAGGGAAACCGCTGGGGATAGATATCAAGGAAAAGAAAGTAACACTGCCGCTGATCTACTCGCTCAACAACAGTAAAGCGGCCATAAAAAGGGAGATGATCAACCTGGTAAAAAACCATAACGACGATCCGGAGAAAATCGGGCGCATCATCAGTTTTGTTAAAGAAACCGGCGGCCTGCAATATGCAGAAACACAAATGAAAAAGTACCAGGACGAGGCTTTTGACATATTAAACACTTTCCCCCTTGGCGAAGCCCGGACAGGACTTGAGCAACTGGTACGGTTCACCACCGAACGCGATAAATAATGAATAGCGAACTCATCTTTATATCGGGCTTTATCGTTTTCATTTTGTTGATGCTGGCCATTGACCTGGGCTTGTTTGCCAAAGCCGATAAGCCGGTTAGTTTAAAGCGCGCCGCTATCATGAGCGCGGTTTGGATAACCCTCGCGCTCGGTTTTTATGCGCTTATTTTGCAGTACGGCCACCTGCTGCACCACGTTGACAGCTATGCGGCTTTACAGGAGATCAACACCAAAAATTTTCATCATCTAAACCTGGATCCCGATAACCTGCCCGCGGGTTTAAGCCTCTACCGTAAAAATTTGGGGCTCGAGTTTATAACCGGTTACGTGGTTGAATACGCGCTATCGGTCGATAATATATTTGTAATGGTGCTTATTTTTACAGCCTTCGCGGTGGATAAAAGACATTACCACAAAGTGTTGTTCTGGGGCATTATCGGCGCGATAATGATGCGTTTTGCATTTATTTTCGTGGGTTCGGCGCTAATCACCCATTTTCATTGGATACTGTACCTGTTCGGCGCTTTTTTGGTTTACACCGGAGTTACGATGTTCCTCAACCGGAATAAGGAAGATGAAATAGACCCGGAAAACCATACCGTGGTAAAATTTGCCTCCAGATATTTCGCGGTACACCCGAAGTTTGAAGGGAACCG
>JAQBOH010000138.1 GCA_028288125.1 Mucilaginibacter sp. | reverse complement strand
CGGCTAATAAAGGTTTAAGCATATCATACGATTTTCAAATGTGTCATAAAATTATATGTTAATACGGAAAAAAACGGCAGATATCCATAGTCACAGATATATTACAAAGCTTTGCTATGAATATGGGCTGTTTAGGCCGTTTACAACGCTGAGCGATTAAAAACAATTTGTCGGAATAGTTATTCTATAAAAAAACTATCTTAACCGTTATTAATCCAAAACAAATAACTCATAAACCATGGCAGCAATTGAGCCCACACGCAAGGATATCGACCATCCGAATAAAATAAAAAAATATACAGCATCCCTGCGTTTATGGCATTGGGCGAATACTATTGTGATCTGCGGTTCGCTGATCACCGTTTTAATCAATTCGACCGTTTTGGATGAACATGCGAACGCGGGATTTATAAAAGACGAGCTGCAAAAATCTGGCGGGTCTGTCACCACGGACCAAACGCGATCCTTAGCCGGCTCGCTGAGTGATAAGGTATGGGCCGTTCATATTTATTTTGGTTATATCCTCGGGGCGTTGCTGCTGTTCCGCCTCATCCTGGAATTTTTCCAGGTAGCCGATCAGAAACTGATCCGCAAAATGAAAACCGCTTACCGCGATTGTTTTATCGTAAAAAAGCAACTGAAGCTTGCCCGGCACGAGTTTGTTGTGAAACTCACTTACTTGCTGTTTTATTTAGTGCTGTTAGTTATGGTAATAACAGGGCTTACGCTGGCTTTCAGGGATCAACTGCATTTTTCGCGATCGTTAATGGGCAATGTCAGGAATATACATGGTTTTTGTATGTATCTGGTCATAGCTTTTATTATAGTGCATATAGTCGGCGTATTCCTTGCCGAACGGGATGAAAGCCCTGGCATTGTATCAGATATGATCAACGGCGGAGGGGAAAGAAGTCATAAGCCTTGAGTCTGGAGTACTGAGTCGTAGCTTCGGGTACAATCCGTTTGTTTCCAGTCAGTTTATAATAGAAATTAAGGACTCAGGACTTTTGATCTACGACCCAAGACTACTTCGTGATTAAATAAACATGGTCCAATACTCTGTAACGTGTGGCTTTGTTTATAAAAGCGGGCAGGATATTTTCCTGCGGATAGTTTATAAAGGCTTTTATGACTCTAAAATTTGCATGGCTTTGTTTTAGATAGTCAAGCGATTGCTGATTGGCATAAAAAACCGGGACACCGTTTGACTTGAAAGAATTAAAGTTTTCAATAGGAACCATGTTCACAGAACGTTTACAATAAAACTGGTAGATATTGTTTCCGGCTGTCAGGGTATACAGGTGGAATTTGTCAAACGGTTTTTGATTGATATACTCAGCAGCAGCAATCTGGCCCACATACGGGGTAATTTCGTTATATAAAACAGTATCCAGGTAAAAACCTGCAAACAAGGCAGCGGCGCAATTCAAAAAGAAGGCCCTGGTGTGCGCAGCTTTAATTTTAAGCAGGATGACCAAAATAACCACGCCAAATAGCGCGCAATCCACAATAAAAACGATGCTGTTTGCGGGTTTTAGGAAGAAATTTATGATGATAATGCCAACAGGCAACATAATCACAAATAGCCATTGCGCTATTAATCTGAATTGAGTTCCAAATTTGTTTATCTGTTGATAACAAACTGGCGCTGTCATGACTGCAAAAAGAGGAAACGCGGCGTTGGTATAAAAAGGCAGCTGGAAACGGGATAATGAGAAAAGCAGCAGCAATATTAATCCTCCGCAAAGGGAATAATATTCTGTCCGTTTTTGCCGGTTGAACAATCCTTTTATATCGTTATAAACCGCATGGTAAAACAGCAGGCACCAGGGCGCAAAGGCCCAGAGCAATGTGTGCAGGAAAAAAAAAATGCTGCCGGATGCTTTACGGCTTATGGGCCCGTTATTTACGAACCGGCCGAACTGGCTGTCCCACAAAAACCATTTAATGCCCGAAACATGTTGTCTGCCAAAAACCGTTTTTTCGGGGTGCAAGTCGAATTGATGGTATAGCGCATAAAATTCCGGCAAAGTGAATATAAAAGTCAATAGTAACAGCAATAACCACCTTAATTGAAAAATATGGCTGATTTTTTTTCGGAATATCAGCTCTCCCAGCAAGGAACCATAAATGGGTATGATTATAAATATGCCTTTTGTCATTACAGCGCAGGCTGTAAGTATAGCCGCTAAGAATAGTTGTGTGAACGAAAAACGTTCTCTGAGTCGTGAGATATGGTATATACTGCCGACGAGCAATGCCATTAAATATGGCTCGGCCCTTACATCAGTGTTTGACAGCAGGATATGCTGTGCCGTCATCAGGATTAAAACAGCAATGACAGCGATTTCCCGGTTATAGTATTTTTTTGTAAACAGAAAAGTATAAAGCAGGCTTGCCAGAAAGAACAGCAAAGCCGGCAAGCGGTAGGCCCACGCGCTAATGCCAAAGAGTTTAAAACTTAGTAAGACAACCCAGAAAGGGAAGTGCGGTTTATCAAGCCAGTCGAGGTTATAGGTAAACAGCTGAAAAAAGTCTTTTTTGTAGATCAGGTTTTTCGCGACCGAAGCATATAGGCCAGGGTCGTCGGTAAAAAACCGGACATTCAGGCCGGAAAAGTTGACTATAAGCGCCAATACAAACAGAACAAGGTAGAATATCTTATTTGTATCTTTCATCAAATCTTATTGCGCATTCATAAACGCTTCAAATATATAGTTTATGGTGCTAAAATTCCCGTAAGGAAAAAATGTAGTGTTGGCATTATCTCTGGAATAAAAGCCACAAAAAAACCCCACGCCTTAAGACATGGGGCCAAAATCACAACAATTGTTTAACCTTTCGGTCAATTCCTAACTGCAATGTGATAGTGCTACATTAACGCTAAAAAGGCAAAATTGTTTTATGATTTAAGCTGCCAGCCGCAAATAATATAACCGGCAGTTATTTTTAAAATACGGGGATTTCAATATATCTTTATCCGCAATTAATTATAAACCAAATCAAAAACACTTATGAAACGATTATTTAAAATACAGGCGATATGCCTTTTTGCCTGTGCCTTTTTAGTCTCATCAGTTACTATGGCACAAACCGCGAAAAAACCGGTGCCCAGCCCGCGTGATAGCGTTAGCGGCGTGGTGGCAGGTTCTGATATCAAAATATGGTATGGTAGCCCATCGGTAAAAGGGCGCAAAATATTCGGCGGGCTTGAACCGTATGGAAAAGTGTATAGGGCAGGCGCAAACGAAGCCACTATTTTTACTACCAGTAAAGACATCACTGTAGAGGGTAAACCGCTGCCAGCAGGTTCGTATGCATTTTTTGTAATTCCGGTTGAGAACGGTCCATGGACCGTTATATTTAACAAAACCGCTAAACAATGGGGTGCATTTAAATATGACGAAGGCCAGGATCAATTGCGGGTAATGGTAACACCGAAAAAGACAAAAATGCACGAGCGGATGGTTTACCGTATAAAAAAGCATGGCTTTAGCATGATCTGGGATAAAACCAGGATCCCTGTTTCCATAAAATAAATCCCAACTGCTGTACCTCATCAATTTTGGTTTAAGCCCTGCGGATTGTCGCGGGGCTTTTTTATAACCGGCACATTTTGCGGAATACAAACAATAGCTAACCTTTAATGTCGTTAAAACGTATTATTGCCCGTTTACATAATTGTTATATTTATCCCTGCCTATGTTAGAAAAGCGCAGTAAAAAAATATTACAGGTGAGGGTTATTATCATCGTTGCGCTTGCCGTAATTCTTTTTTTGCTGACGCTATTTGCCGGTCATCCCCAAACCGTTGAGCGATACTATTCGAAGGGGTTGTACCCTGTTATTTGCCATGTGCTTCATCCCGTATTCAATCTTTTTGCTTTTAGCGTTGGCGATATATTATATATATTAATTATTGGCTATCTTATTTATGCATTGTTCCTGCTGGTTAAACTGGCCTTTAAAAAAGAGTTTAAGCGCGCCGGATTTTTTTTGTTGAAGATAATTATCTGTGCAGAAACCGGTATGCTGGTTTTTTACCTGTTTTGGGGAATGAATTATTTCAGGCCACCGGCCGGCGAGCTGCTTAATCTGCGCGACAGCAGCTACACTACTGCTGACTTGAAGAAGGTTACTACCATGCTTATTGACAGCGCCAATGCCAGCCGCTCGCGCGTAACGCCAGCTGATTTGTCGCAGAAAAACGGTGCGATATATCAAACAGCTATGCTTGCTGTCCGCAAGTTATCCGATGACTCAGTTAATTTCCGTACCTATAGCCCCGGTATCAAGCCGTCCCTGTTAACGCCTTTACTAAATTACATAGGCACGTCGGGCTATTATAATCCATTTACCACCGAGGCGCAAATAAACTATCGTATGCCGGTATTTGAAAGGCCGGTGGTTGCCTGCCATGAAATGTCGCACCAAATGGGCTATGGCACCGAGGACGAAGCCAACTTTGCAGGCTTTATTGCCGGCATAGGCTCGCACGACCGTTTGCTGCAATATTCGGCATACCACCTTGCGGTGGATGAATTTATGCACGCGCTGCGTTATCGCGATACCACGGCGAATAATGAATTAAAGCCGCGTATATCCGCGGCGGTTCGCAATGATTTTAAAGCCGAACGCGTATACTGGCTCCGCTACCAGGGCGAGGCGGATATTTTAAGCAGTCTTTTTTACGACAGGTTCCTCAAAGCAAATAATCAGCCCCACGGCCTTGGCACCTACAACCGCATGGTGCTGTTAGTGATGGCGCGTTATAAGCGCTAAGTTTGTATTATGGCCTGCGCTAAGGCCACCCTTTCCTTTGGAGATTGCAGGGTGAGGCTAAAAAACCGCCCGCAATTGTAAATCAGCCGGCAAACCGCTTATCTTTATAAAACATAACGTCAAAAAACATGAAAGCAACATGGAACAACCAGGTCATTGCGGAAAGCAGTGACACTGTGGTGGTTGAGAACAACCATTATTTCCCGAAGGAAAGCGTAAAAGTCACGTACCTGAAACCCTCTCCTACGCATACAACCTGCCCGTGGAAAGGCCTGGCCAGCTATTACTCCCTTGATGTTGACGGCATGCAAAATCCAGACGCGGCCTGGTACTACCCTGAGCCTAAACCGGCGGCAGAAAATATTAAGGATTATATCGCTTTCTGGAAGGGTGTAAAAATAACGGAATAGTAATGAAGCAGTACGATGCTATTGTAATAGGCGCAGGCCAGGCCGGCGGGCCATTAGCTAAAAAGCTGGCTCTTTCCGGCATGAAAACCTTGCTGGTGGAGAAACGATGGATCGGCGGCACCTGCGTAAACGATGGCTGTACGCCAACCAAAACCATGATCGCCTCGGCAAAAATGGCCTACCTGGCTGCCAACAGCAGCCTGTTGGGCGTTAAGATAAAAAGCTTTTCGGTGGATATGCCTGCGATCAAAAAACGCAAGGATGATATTGTGCACCTGTTCAGGGATGGCAGTCAGAGCGGTATTGAAACGACCAAAAACCTGGACCTGCTTTTTGGCGAGGCCGAATTTATTGGCGACAAAACCATTTCGGTAAAGCTGAAAAATGGCAAGAAAAAAGAATTTAAGGCGGATCTGATTTTTGTCAATACCGGCGTCAAAACGGTTATACCCGAAATTGAAGGGCTGGATGGCATCGGCTATTTAACATCCACTACTATTCTGGACCTGGACCATATCCCCAAACATTTGCTAGTGCTTGGCGGAAATTATATCGGGCTGGAATTTGGCCAAATGTTCCGCCGTTTTGGAAGTAAGGTGACGGTGTTGGAACGGTCGGGCCGGATAGTTTCGCGAGAGGATGAAGATATTTCGGAGGAGTTGTCTAAAATACTGGAAGCTGAGGATATTAAAATCTATACCAATACAATAGCCACCCAATTTAAAAAGAAGGCAAACGGGAAGATAGTAGCTACGATATGTGGTAATGGAACGGAAGAAAAAATAAAATGCACGCATGTTTTAGTAGCCGTTGGCCGCACGCCGCAAACCTCGGCGCTTAACCTGGCAAAAACAGGAGTAAAAATTGACGAGCGGGGAAGCATTAAAGTAAACGATAAACTCGAGACCAACATAAAGGGCATTTATGCTTTGGGTGATGTGAAAGGCGGGCCGGCTTTTACACATATTTCATACAATGATTATACAATCGTGTACCGTAACCTGGTGCACAAGGAAAACTTATCGATAAAGAACAGGCCGGTGCCCTACTGTATGTTCACCGATCCGCAGCTGGGACGCATCGGAATAAGTGAGACGGATGCCATAAAACAAAAATTAAATTACAAAGTAGCCAAATTGCCAATGAACCACGTGGCCCGTGCTATTGAAACAGGCGACACGCGCGGTTTTATGAAGGCCATTGTTGACACAGACACCAAACTAATACTGGGGGCTGCAATCCTTGGACAAGAGGGCGGCGAGATCATGACGGTGCTGCAAATGGCCATGATGGGCGGCATTACTTACGAGCAGATACGCTGGTGCGTTTTTGCACACCCTCTTTACGCCGAATCATTGAATAATTTATTTATGGCCATTACAGTATAGCCGTTATGATAAAAGTTGAACATCTGAGCAAACACTTCGGTAAAATTAAAGCTGTAGATGATATTTCATTTGAAGTTAAGGAACACGAAAACCTTATCCTGCTGGGCACCAGCGGCTGCGGTAAAACCACTACCCTTAAAATGATCAACCGGCTCATCGAGCCAACCCACGGTAAAATTTTTATTGATGATAAGAACATACAGGAGCAACCGCCCGAAATATTGCGCCGTGGAATTGGTTATGTGCTACAAAATAATGGCCTTTTTCCGCATTATACCGTTGCCGAAAATATAGCCGTTGTTCCGCAATTGTTAAAATGGGATAAAAAGAGAATTGAAAGACGCGTTTCGGAACTGCTTGAAAAGCTGCACCTTTCGCCTGATTGTTTGCATGTGTACCCGGCTGAACTTAGCGGCGGGCAGCAGCAGCGTGTCGGGCTGGCAAGAGCCCTGGTTGCCGACCCCGCGGTTTTGTTGATGGATGAGCCATTCGGTGCATTGGATAATGTCACCCGCTCAAAAATTCACGCAGAATTTAATGCGCTTGATGAGCTGAAAAGGAAAACCATTATTATGGTAACCCATGACGTACAGGAAGCCTTTGAATTGGGCAATCATATTTGCCTGATGGATAAAGGAAAAATTATCCAGGACGGCACTCCCGCTGAATTGCTGTTTAACCCGGCTAATGATTTCGTGTGCGATTTCTTAAATGAACAGCGCCTGCAGCTGGAATTTAAAACCATTAAGTTAAATGATATATGGCAATGGCTTCCGCTCCTGCAAAAGGAAAATAAAGCCAAATCATTGTCCGCTGATACAGATTTATGGTCCGGCCTGGAACAGTTTAAATTCACATTGTCAGAAACTATAGCCATCCATCATGGTAACAGTGAAACAAAGTCGGCAAGCTTTGAGCAACTGATGGCGGCATTTTACCACTATAAAAAGCAGCAGGCGCATGAATGAGCAGCAAACCTTGTTTGATTTTATGCGGCAGCAGTCGGATAAGCTGGCTGCGCAAACCCTGCAGCATATCGGGCTTACATTTATTTCCCTTTTTTTAGCCGTACTGATCGGTCTGCCGCTGGGTATATTAATCACCCGGCAAAGAAAGCTTTCCGGCCCGGTGTTGGGTGTTGCGGGAGTTTTACAAACCATACCCAGCATCGCGCTATTGGGCTTTATGATCCCAGTATTGGGTATCGGCGCCAAGCCGGCTATTGTGGCCCTGCTGCTGTATGCCTTACTGCCAATTATCCGTAATACGTTTACCGGCATCACTGGGGTTGATCCTGCTGTTAAAGAAGCCGCTGTTGCCATGGGCATGAGCAGGTGGCAGGTATTGTTTAAGGTGGAGCTCCCGCTGGCTATGCCGGTTATATTTGCCGGTATCCGCACGGCTACGGTGATAACTGTCGGCGTGGCTACGCTGGCGTCCTATATCGCCGCCGGAGGGCTGGGCGAGTTTATTTTCGGCGGCATTTCGCTTAACAATACCAACATGATATTGGCTGGGGCCATTCCTGCCGCGCTGCTGGCGATTCTGTTTGATTTTTTGCTTTCGCGACTGCAAAAACTTAACATCCAAAAACTGAAAACGACTACCGCAACTCTGCCATTGTTCCTCTTATTATTTTCTTCTTTCTATTTTATTCCGTCAGCGTATGGGGGCAAGCTAACCGCGGGCTTTACGCCCGAGTTTATGGGACGGCAGGATGGTAACCTGGGCCTGCAAAGCAAATATAAATTAAAGATACACACCATAGTGATCAGCGACGCGGTAATGTATAAGGCCGCTTATGAAAATCAGCTGGATGTGATCAGCGGGTATTCAACCGATGGCCGGCTTGAGGCATATAACCTGGTGGTATTAAAAGACGATAAAGGCATATTCCCGCCGTATTATGCCGCGCCGGTTGTGCGGGACGATGCGCTCAAAAAATTTCCGGAGCTGGAAAGTACACTGAATGTGCTTTCGGGAAAGATAAATGACAGCGTCATGACGGCACTTAATTATCGCACTGATTATCTTCACCAAAGCCCCGAGAAGGTGGCTAAAGATTTTTTAATAAAAATTAGTTTATGGAAGCCGGCGCGAAACGGAAATATGGGAATAGTTCGTATCGGATCGAAGATTTTCGGCGAGCAATATATCCTGGCAAGTATGTACAGCATGCTCATAAAAGGTTATACTGATTATGACGTCGCTACAAAAACCGGCCTTGGCGGGACGAAAATATGCTTCGATGCCTTAACGAACAACCAGATAGATTTTTACCCGGAATATACAGGTACAGGTTTATTGGCTATTCTGAAACCCTCATCTAAAACTATCGATTCCTTAACGTTAAGTAAGGACAAAACTTATAACTATGTACAAAGGGAGTTTAAAAAAATATATAATATCAAATGGTTAAAACCAATCGGGTTCAATAATGCGTACGCTTTAATGATGCGGAAAAAACAGGCGAATGATTTAAATATTAAAACAATTTCGAACCTTAAACGGTATTTGGAAAGCAAATAAGCCAATGGATATAGCTGCACAGTATAAAAAAGTACGCCATTACACCAACCAAATTTGCGCTCTCCTGCAAACTGAGGATTACGTAGTGCAGCCGGTGGCGGATGTTAGTCCGCCTAAATGGCACATCGGGCATACCACCTGGTTTTTTGAGACTTTCATCCTGAAGCCTTATTTTATGGGCTACCAGGAATATAACCCGGAATACAATTACGTATTTAACAGCTATTACGAAACCGTCGGCAACCGCGTTATCCGTACCGACCGGGGGAATTTAAGCAGGCCTACAGTTATTGAAATTTACCGTTACCGGGAGTATGTTGACGAGGCCATGGAAAAGTTTCTTTGTGAACAGCCTGCCGATGAAGTTATGGAATTGATCATCCTCGGCCTCAACCACGAGGAACAGCACCAGGAACTTTTGTTTACTGATATCAAATATATTTTAGGGCATAACCCATTGTTCTCGCCTTATTCAAATGATTATGTTTCGCCGAAAACGGTAACGCCAACCAATGATGCTTTTATTAAATTAAAGGAGGGTATTTATGAAATTGGTTTTGAAGGCGACGGCTTTTGTTTTGATAATGAACTGAACAGGCATAAGGTTTACCTGAGCGCTTTTGAAATAAGCCCGGCACTGGTTACCAATGCCGAATACCTGGAATTTATAAACGGCGGTGGCTACAACGATTTCAGGCATTGGCATGCCGAGGGCTGGGATTGGGTGCGCAACAATAAAGTTGAGGCTCCGCTATACTGGCATTTTATCGACGGCGAGTGGCATCATTATACTTTTAATGGGCTTCGGCTGCTCAGCCTGAAAGAGCCGGTTTGCCACGTGAGTTATTTTGAGGCCTATGCCTACGCGATGTGGAAAGGACTGCGCTTGCCAACTGAATTTGAGTGGGAGGCCGCCGCTTCACAATTTAGCTGGGGCAAATGCTGGGAATGGACCGAAAGTTCGTACCTGCCATACCCAGGTTTCATCAAAGCAGCGGGCGCGATCGGCGAATACAACGGCAAGTTTATGGTGAACCAGAAAGTACTGCGGGGCGCTTCGGAAGTAACTCCGCCGGGGCATAGCCGCGTAACTTACCGCAACTTTTTTCAAACACATTTACGGTGGCAATTTACCGGTATCAGATTGGCTAAATAAAAAAACCTGTCTCCTATGAAAAACAACGACGCAGCAACACCACAAACGCAAATAATAACGGCATCAAATAACGGCGCCGACCGCTTTTTGGATGATGTATTAACCGGTTTAGGTTCGACGCCAAAACGGTTAAATTCCAAATATTTTTATGATGCCAACGGCGATAAGCTTTTCCAGGAGCTGATGAATTGTGAGGAATATTATCCGACCCGGTGCGAGCTGGAGATATTTTCAAAAACAACCGCTGATATATGCAACGCTATTATGGGTGATGGAGATGCCTTCGACCTGATTGAGCTTGGTGCAGGTGATGCGACAAAGTCAACTTATCTGCTTCACTACCTGCTAGAGCATCAGGCAAAATTTACCTATTTGCCAATCGATATTTCAGACAATGTGATATTATATCTGAATGTTACCCTGCCTGTAACATTGCCCGGCCTGCAGATAAAAGGCCTTAATGGGGAATATTTTGATATGCTGGAAAAAGCGGCATCTATCTCAAATAAACGCAAGGTGGTGTTATTTTTAGGCTCAAATATCGGCAATATGCCGGCTAGCGAGGCGGAAGCCTTTTGCAGGAATCTTCATAACCACCTGTCCGCCGGCGATATGCTGCTGATTGGGTTCGATCTTAAAAAAAATCCAAAAACGGTACTGGCCGCCTACAATGATAAAGGTGGGATAACCAAAAGATTTAACTTTAACTTATTGGAACGGATAAACAGGGAGCTGGACGCCAACTTTGATCTAAACCAATTTGAACACTATCCCACGTATGACCCGGAAACAGGCGCATGCAAAAGCTACCTGGTTAGCCTTGCCGATCAGCAAGTAAAGATAAATGGCTCCGCACCCATCCATTTCGCAAAGGATGAATGTATATTCATGGAGATATCGCAAAAATTTACTGTTTCACAAACCGATCAACTAGCCAAAAACAATGGGTTTAGGCCCGTTAATCATTTTTTTGATAATAAGAAATGGTTTATTGACGTAATTTGGGTAGCGGAGTAGGTCCAAATAAACTTACGAAGTTTTCAAAACTTCGTAAGTTTGGCATATTTACCTCGCATTCCTCGTATAGCTTTCCGATTCCGGCGGCATAAATTCAAGCTGTTTTTTGAAATACGCGTCCCAGCTTCGCTGCTGCGTGCGGTTTAACATGTGGTTGGTATCATCATCATAACTTTGATTCAATTGCTTGTATTTCGCATCGATACGGTGAAGAATGCTCTTGGCCTGCACCAAATAGTCATCGTGAAAAACCGTTCTGCCAACTGTCCGCAATAATTCCTGTTGTTCCAGGTAGGCAATATTGTAGTGCCCCTGCTCATGCTTAAGTATTTCGGCAAGCATTTCGGATGATAATATCTTACTCCTGTTCAACCAAGATTCGTTCTTGTTTACAATTAGCCTGATGGTAAAATCGAGCCTGTAATAGCCATTATGCCACGACGGCACGTACCGGTAATCGATCATCGTATTGGTAAACGCTATCGTACCATCGCCAAGGCCGCCCGGAGCCCCTTTAAAATCACTAACGGTTAACTTATGATAAAATTGGGCCGAAGCGCCCGATACAAAGAAAAAGCAAAAGGTTGCTATGCGAATCAACCGCACGAATCTTGATGTCATAAACTATTGAGTAAAATTTTTACTTTTTGACTGCGTCAGTATGTAAAAGGTTTAAACTCATCATTTGTTTCATGGTTTGCTGCATCGCGTCGGTAGATCCGTCGAGAAAAATAACGTTCCCTTGTGAGTTCTCAGCGAAGTGTTTGATCGACTCCGTCCACATGGTGAATAAGATTACCGATGTGTCCATTTTGGCCTCCTTCATTTCTTTGGCAGCAACCGACATGCCTTTAGCAACCTCCTCGCGAAATAACGCCACCCCCTGACCCCGCAGCTGTGACGCCTGCCGCTCAGCCTCGGCAGATATTTTAATGGCATTCCCTTCTGCTTCGGCAGCTTTTGTTTTTGTGATCAGCAGCGCCTGTCCTTCATTTTCGGCAGCGGCCTTCAGGTTGTTCGAAGCAACCACCTGGCTCATCGATTTCATAATGATCTCGTCAAACGTAATGTCGTTCAGCTGCAGATCCTGGAGGTGGTAGCCCCAACCCTCCAGTATCATATCAAGCTGCTCCTTAACATGCTCAACAATATCCCGCCGTAATATTAATACTTCCGATTGCCGCTTGGTTGCCACGAAAGCACGGATAGAGCCTTCGACCGTGCGGATAAGCGCTTGCATCAGGTTACTATCGTCAACAAACTTAAACGCCACGTTTTTAATCGTTTCCTCCTGTTGGTCGAGTACCGAATAAAGCAGCATAGCCTTAAAATATACGTTGGCCTGATCGAACGTAACGGCCTGGAACTCCAGCTCGACGGAGCGGTTTTGAATAGAAATTTTTGAATAAATATTCTCGATAAACGGAAGTTTAAAATTAAGCCCGGGAGTCATGATCCGCCGGTACTTACCAAAAACGGTGATAACCGCGATAGTGCCTTGTTTTACAGACACAAATGATGAGAATAAAATGATCAGTAAAACAAAAATAACAATGAGAGACGTTATTTCAGGTGTCATGAGTGTATAAATTAGTTAGTATAAATATAACTTAAATATTGGTGTGCTATTTGTTTTAAAATAAATGCTTTATAAAAACAGCACTTAACCTTATGAACTTAAAAAGAGTTTTTGGAGCCATACTTACCATACTGGGTATTATAGGCTTAATTTACACCGGCTTTGGTGTGATCAATCACAGCGGCGATATTACCGTCCTTGTTGTGGTTGGTATTTTGTCCATTATATTTTTCTTTACCGGTATAAGCCTGGTGCGGACAACCAAAGACGAAGCGGAATAGATTTAACAATTAAAAACTAAAAAAATGCTGATAGCTCTACTTATCGTTACTATATTCAAAAGAAAATCCCTTCGTGCACGAAAGGATTTGTCAGTAGTTTAAGCTTTTTTTAGTTTTTATTGCTGCTCTCTTTTTCAAGCTCTGCTTTAAAAGATTCAAGCATACGGCCGCCCCTGTAAAAATAGCGCTTATAATAAGCATCGTCGAGGCTGCTGATAGCAACGCCCCTTGATGAGGCGTGGGCAAAACGGTTATTGCCTAAATATATACCCACATGTGATATGCGGCGGCTGTGTATTTTAAAGAATACAAGGTCCCCCTCCTGCAGTTCATCCTTTTTTACCGGGCTAACCATGCTGAAAATATCACGCGAGCTGCGCTGAATATCCATGTTGAATACCTGGCTGTAAAGTTCTTTTGTAAATGCTGAACAATCAATACCGCGCTTAGAGCTTCCGCCGAAACGGTACGGAGTGCCTATCCAGTCGTAAACAAAATGAAATAATTTCATATTGGAGGTCGCCGACATGGCAACGCCCATAATTTGTGAAAGATAATCTTTAGCTAAACTTTCTTGTTCGTCGGGAGCCTTCTCGTCCGCAGGCTTTGGAGTAGTTTTTGTTTGAGCCTGAACAGCTAAAACACTGAAAAATAACGCAATAGCGAATATAAATTTCTTCATTTAATCTTTAGTTTGTTGTATCAGGTCAACAAATTGTGTATTAAACAGGACGCTTTGTCTATTGTTGGCCACAAAACTATCCATATTTTTCAAAACCACAAGGAAGTAACGGCATTTTTTCAACAAAAGTTTGTTATTCCACATTTATTTTAAAAATTTCTCAATTATCACACGTTTTTGGCGAGACGATTATAAAATCTTTAATAATCGCTTGCCTATTAATTTTTACGGACTTCGGCTTCTTATTGTTGCGCCGGGGTCAAAAAACACTCAAATTCTTTAAAATAAAAATAATCTCATCAAACAAACTTGCAGCAGTTTCGATAATTTCAAGGATATAATTAGATTTGCGCTTTACTCAGAAAAATTGATCGTTTAATATAAACATGGGTTCAATCGAAATAAACAAAGACACCTACCTGATGTGGTACGAGTCAATGCTTTTAATGCGCCGGTTCGAGGAGAAAGCAGGACAATTATACGGACAGCAAAAAATTAGAGGATTTTGCCACTTATATATAGGGCAGGAAGCTGTATTAGCCGGCGCGATGTCGGTTATCAAACAGGAGGATAGTATGATTACGGCTTACCGCGATCATGCCCACGCGCTTGCAAAGGGCGTTTCAGCCAATGCTGTAATGGCCGAGCTGTATGGCAAAGCTACCGGATGCTCAAAAGGCAAGGGTGGATCTATGCACATGTTTGATAAGGAAAAGCATTTTTATGGCGGCCACGGTATAGTAGGCGGCCAGGTTCCGCTGGGCGCGGGTGTCGCATTTGCCGAGAAATTTAAAGGGACCCAATTTGTAAACATTACTTACATGGGCGACGGCGCAGTACGCCAGGGATCGCTTACCGAAACATTTAACATGGCCGCCCTATGGAAATTGCCGGTGATATTTATTTGCGAAAACAATGGCTACGCCATGGGTACTTCGGTTGAACGCACCACCGTGCAAACCGATATTTATAAATTAGGAGAGCCTTATGGCATTCCTTCATCACCGGTTGATGGCATGGATCCCGCTGCTGTTCACAAAGCTATGGACGAGGCCGTTCAGCGGGCACGTAACGGCGAAGGGCCGACTTTCCTTGAGATGCGCACTTATCGTTACAAAGGCCACTCCATGTCCGATCCGCAAAAATACCGCACAAAGGAAGAGCTTGAAAGCTATAAGGCTAAAGATCCGATAGAACTGGTAAAACATGTTATTGATACCGAGGGCTATGCCGATGAAAAATGGTTTGAAGAGATCGAGGCTAAAGTAAAGGCCGAGGTTGAAGAATCGGTAAGATTTTCGGAAGAATCGCCATGGCCGGAGGCATCGGAGTTATATACTGAT
>JAQBOH010000062.1 GCA_028288125.1 Mucilaginibacter sp. | reverse complement strand
CAAACTCTATGTTTTTTAATTGCAGGGGGTGTATAAATGTCTGCTCCATTTCAACGCCCAGCAAAAATATATCAACGTTTGATGAATCAATATTGCGGCCCTTTATGTGATTTCCCGCCCACGCCAGTAAGTTTGAAAGCGTTAATTCGGCGCCTTTTACAATCGGGTTAATATTTTTCATTAACCCATGCACTTCTGTATTTGTTAAATGTTTGGTTTCAAACATTTCAACGATATTGCTCAGGCTGGCAACGGGCGTGGTCAAATCATGTCCGATTACCGTCAGCAGCCTGTCTTTAAGGTCATTCACCGCCTGCAGATTAACAGCCTGTGCCTCTATCAATTGTTTTTGACCCAGCAGGGCTTTGTGCTGCTGCTGCAATTTATTACTGAGCAATTGCTTGTGCTTATACAAATAAAAGGTGGCCGACAGCAGGACAATTAATATACCCATTGATAAAACAAGGACCAGGATCAAAGTTTGCTGCGAACGGATCTTAGCTTTGTTATTGCGATCTTTGATATCCAACAACGAAATACTGTTCAGCCTGGCATTAAGTGAAAAGTAATTTTGAATAAGCTGTGTACTTTTTAATTTCCCGTCTGTAATTAAGCTGTCCTGTATGGCGTTGTATTTCATTTGGTAAGCAAGCGCCTGTTTTAAATCGTTTTTTCGTTCAAAACTATTGACGAGAGCTCTATAAGCTTCGTTCCTGATATCGGCAAAGCCAGCGCTGCCTGCCAGGGCGATCGCTTTTTGTGCATAGCCAATTGCCATATCAAATCTTCCCAGTTCATTATTAATTACAGCATATTCAGCACGCGTTTTGGCTTGTAAACGCTTGTTGTTCATAGCTATACTCATATTATAAGCTGTGTCGTCATAGGCTAGCGCGGCGGCATAGTCTTTTTTACTTGCATAAATAGCACCTAAACGCCCGTATAAAATGGCAATATTTCGTTTATACCCCAACGATTTATTTAGTTTCAGGGCAAATTTTGCATCTGCAATCGCCGGGTTATTATTTTTCAGCGCACAGTAAACATACGAACGTTCGCTGTACACTTCAGCTCTTGCCGCTATATCCGAGCCGGCAAAATGCAAAGCTCTGTACAGGTTATCGAGAGCAAGCTTATAATTCTTAAGGTCGGCATAAGTGCGGCCAATAGCCCTGTAGCAGTCGGCCAGCTCAAGCGGTTCACTTTTAGGTAAATAACTTAAAGCGGAGTTAAAGTAAAATAAGCTTACGGGATAATAAGATTGCGACCAATACACGTGGCCGATATTTAAAAAGCTGCGACCTTTTCCTGATGGGTAATTATTCTTTTCGGCCAGCAGCAAGGCGGTTTCGGCTATTTTAAGTGCCGAATCGGGCGAGCTGAGATAAAGAGCGCCGGCCCTGTCATTCAAACGGTTGATATTTGCCCATACCAAAGCGGCGCTTTTAGGCGACAAAGGTTTGGGGGCGACCTTTTGCGCATAAGAAGTCCTGAATAATAATATCAATAATATAATCAGGGAAAATCTCATTGACTTTAATAGGACAAGGTAAGTATAAAATTTTACATTTCAGATAGAAATAATTGATATAGTGATAGTTGACCGCTTAAATGTGGATTTGCAGCAAGCCGAATATCGAGCGGGCTATTAATATATGAAACTGCCGTCTCCCCTTCGTTTCATTGGCCTTCCATTTCTTGAAGGGGCACCGCTCCATTTTTGCAGGTTTAAAATAAAGCTGATTAAAACGTACCTGCTCAACGCATTGGTTTTGGTGTCGGTAACAGAGTTTTGTGTGATAACGCGGTTAATAAAATTATTCTGATCAAAAATATCAAAGGCTGATATTCTTAAAATTCCATTCTTCCTTTTGAAAAACTCTTGTTCAAAATAGCCATTTACAACCAACGGGTTCTTTGAAATATTTGAGCTTATCCCGTTTATATAATTTTTACTTGCGCTGTACCCAATTGTCATTGTTTTTGATTTCAGCAAAAAGAAACGGCCGTCGACGCTCAAGGCTGTAGTTTTTATATTACTGTTAACAGAGTTTGGAAGCGTATTTTCCGACTTATTAATATCATATGAAATATATGGGTTTATCTCTATCCTGTCATCCGGGTTTATTCTTGGCCCAAACCGTTCATTAAACCGCCAGCTGGTTACCACATTTTGAATGTTATTACTCATGCCCAGCGAATGTCCATAGGATATTAAGCCATTTAAGGCAAGATTGTATGCGCGGTCGTCTGATTGTTTGGAAATATTGTAATTGGCCAGCACCGATCGCGCCCCGCTCATATTTACGTAATGCGTTTCATATAAAAAACTATGCAATGCCGGCTGCGGAACCTGGACAACGTTGCTGACTATCTGATCTTCATAAAAACTGGTATTAATATTGGCCGATAGGTTCAGCTTTGAATTGGATATATAATTATTATAAATCGTATTGATGCTATGCCTGAAAGAAGGCCGCAGGTCAGGATTTCCGAATACCGGGTTTTGCGGATCAGAGAAATCGGGCAAAGGCTGTATTTGGGTAAAAGCCGGTTCTGTTGGCGCTCCGGAATAGTTAATTGATATCCTGTGCTGACGCGACCAAACATATTGAAACCGGAAAATAGGTATCACGTAAAAATCATTCCGGTTTGTTGACGTTGCCTTGCTCACGTTGGCTCCCTCAAGGTGCGATGGAATAGCTGTAGCACCGATGGAAAGGTTGTACTTCGTTTTGGTAAGCCGGTAGTTTAACGAAACGCGGGATTCTGTAAACGAATACCGGTAAATATTGCTCAAAGAATCTATCACACTTGCTGTGCCGTCGGGGCTTATATTGCTGGTAACAGCAGTGTTGCTGTATCCCCTGTAATTGAGCTGGGCATTAAACTCAAGCTGCGACAGTTTGCTCAATGGTTCTACATACGTTAAGCTTGTGCGGTAGTTTTTGGTGATGTTGCTCCGGTCAATCGTTCTATGCACCAGCGAATCTTTTACTACTGTCTGAAGCGAATCCTTATACTGTATTTCGGTGTTTTGAGCTGTGTTCTGCTGCTGGTTTCCATTGGTTAAATTAAACTGGATAGAAACATTTCTACGGGGCTTTTTAAATATATATTGATACAAAATAACAGCCCCGTAGGTAGGGGTGTTATTTGTGGATGATGATATACCGTTTGAATACTGGTTAAGCAGCCCGGTTTGATTATATTGCGTATTACTGCCGGTGTTACTACCGGAGTAGCTGAAGCTTGGGATTACCCGCAAAAAGTTTGAACTGTCGGGCGTGTATTCCAGCTCAAAACTGGCGTTGTGTGTTTTGGCATTATTTATACCGGTGTTTTGCCGGGTAAAATTGGTTGTGCCCAGCGAGCTAAAGGTTTGCCCGGTGCTGTTGTTGATAGAATTAACATCATTGAAAGTATACCTGTAGCTGGCGTTAACTTGTATAGATTTACTCCATTGGTCGCGGTAAGTAAATGCAGGGCCGCCCGAGGTAGTGGTACCGCCGCTCCCGCCGGAAGTACTGCCTGCCGCCTGACCACTCGCGCTGCTATTGATGCCAGTACTGGCCACCCCGTTTACGGTGTTCCGGATATTACCGATGATACCTATTTGCTGATTGGCGTTGATGCGCTGTGCAAACACACGTTCATCATACCTGTCATCATTTCCGTCGCTCGCGGTAAGCCGTACGATATTGCCGACAGACCTGTCGGCCCTGGTAGTAATGTTTAACACTTTAGTGGGATCGCCGTCCTTTATACCGGTCCGGCCGGCCTGGTCGCCGTAATCATCAACAATTTGTATTTTTTCGACGATATCAGCAGGCAAGTTTTGAATAGCTTGCGCCACATTTCCGCCTGCATAATCTTTACCGTTGAGCCTGGCCTTTGTTACCTGCTGCCCCTGGTGTGTCAAGGTACCGTCGGAGCCAACTTCCATGCCTTCCATCTTTTTAAGCAGTTCATCCACGGTCGCGTTTTCACGCACCTTATAATCGCTGGCACGGTATTCAACTGTATCTGTTTTATACGTAATGCTTGGTGCCCCGTTAATTTTAACCTCGTTGAGCATATTCGTTTCCGGCTTCAGCACCAGCGGGTCGAGCACTATTCTTTTTACAGCGTCATTATTCAAGTATCGCCTTACCGAAGTCGTAAAACCGATAGACTTTACGGTAATGACAAATGTGGCCATCTTTACATTTTTAAAAACAAAAATGCCATCATCATTGGTCGATGTTTTAAGAGTGTCTTTTTTTGACACGAGCGTTATGGTGGCTCCACTAAGCGTCTGGCCTTTGGGATCTTTGACAATACCGCTTACTTCGCGAAAAGGTAACGGCGGCGGCAAAGGTGCTTGCGACCGGGTACGGGCTTGCTGGGCAAACAACGTTACTGAAAAGAGTAGCAAAGAAATAGTAAGTACTGTTTTAACCATCGGCTATTGGTGCGAGAGGTGATTTTTATTTTTGTGCCAATATATATTTACCCCAAAAATCAGTGGAAGTGGTTAAGTCCTCGAAATCAATATTGACCCCCTTATCACTTTTTCCGCCGCCGTCACCGCCAGCCCTTCCGCCGCCGCCCCCTCTGCCACCGCCGCCGCCACCGCTACTAAATGAATCAAGAAATATTTTACCTTGCGAAGAACTGTTAACCTGCAATCCGTTCACCTTTATATTGTAAGCTATTTCAGGTGTACTGCCCGGCGATATAGCCAGCAGGTTAAGCGGGATAGCTAATTCATAGCTATAATTCCCTAGTGTATCATAACCAATTGCCGTTTTGATACCATATTCGTTATAAATGGAGATCAAGGTATCGTCTACGGTTTTAAACCCAAAAACTTTAATTTCTTTACTGGAAGCAATGAACTGTTTGCGTGCCGCCGCAATTGCTGCCGTGTCGTTTTCACCGGGTTGCCGACGCCCGCCAGCCCTGCCGCCACGTTGCCCGCCCCTGCCACTGGCTGTTATTACCGGAAAAGTTAAACTATAAGCACCTTTATCCCGTTTTTTTCCTTCGGTATTTACCGTGAATGTAATGCCGCCTGCCGCGATTTTTGTGTTGTTGCCGGCATCAGTTGAAGTTATTGCCAGGTATAAATATTTATCATTGTTTGAAAGGGTATAAAACAATCTGGTACTTTTATTATAGGCTTGAAAGGAGTCTTCCCACTCGTTTATTTTACCGTCAATTTTTACGCCGGCCGGCGCCCATATGCCTGTAGCCTGGACATTTTTTAAATGCGATTGCGCCAATATCGCTAAACCAGGTAATAACAGCAGAACATTGAATAGGATAAGTTTTTTCATTGTAATAACTATTAAGGTTGCGATTAATGACTACATAGATACACGGAAGTTTAATCCGTTTTTAATATGTATTACAATTGTTGCACATTTGCCGGAGTTAGCGTATATTCAAAACAGCAAAATCCGAATTAAACGTTACCCGTAAATTACAACGCTTCCTAACAGAGAGCTTGGATTCGTTTAACTATCCCGTCGGGCGATTATTTTTGAAATTTACTTACACTTGCTTTATATTGGCAAAAACTTAAATTCTGTGAAAAATATTTTCCTTGTATTTATTTGCTGCTTTTTTTTGACGAATGGCTTTTCGCAGGAGACAATTGAACGAAAAAACAGGCTGACCGATTCGGTTATCGAAAGATTTTTTGTGCTTAAATCGGACAAGGAAACCAAAGATGGCCCATACAAAGCCTTTTTTAAGCGTAAAACATTAATAGCAATGGGAAATTATATAAAAGGAAAAAGAACCGGTATATGGCAATTTTTCAACACCCAGGGCATTTTAGTTCAGAAATTCAATTATAATACCAACAATTTTACATTTGAGTCGGGTTATGATACAATAAATGATGTACGTTATCTTTTTGATGAGAAACTTCAAAAGGGCGACACCGTTACCAGGCCCTTAAAGCCAGGCGGGGTTTATTACGGCTGTATTCCGTACCTGAATTTATTTCGTTTGCCATTTGAGTCGTACGGTATAAATACCGATGCTTTTGAGGCTGTAATAGAATTATTGGTTACGCCGCTGGGACGGCTTGCTGACTATAAAGTTCATTTGACTTCAGGATGGTATCAATACGATCATACGGTTAAAATGGATGTTCATCTGCTAAACGAAGAAGACCAAACATTTATGCCGGCTACGCTTAATGGTAAGCCAATTTTATCCCGGATAGTAATAAAATGCTTTGTAACCAGTGAAGGACTTGACTTCTATTGATAAAATTGGCAAAAAGCCTCTTCGTTTAACGAAACAGTAAACGAAGAGGCTAAAAAAATTTCTTTATGAATATATTAATGGTGGTGATGTCCATCCGGCCCGTGCGCGTGGCCATGTGATAACTCTTCGGGCGTGGCGGGGCGAACATTTAAAATGTTCCCTTTAAAATGCAGCTGCTGCCCGGCCATCGGGTGGTTCAGGTCGACAATTACCGAGTCCTCGGCAACGGAAACCACCTGGCCCTGGAAACGGTTGCCATTATTATCCTGCAAGGGAAGGACGCTTCCGATTTCGGGCACGTCGGTACCGTTAAATATTTCCTTGGGCAAATTGGCTACTGCTTCTTCATCATAGTTGCCATAAGCATCCTCCGCGGCGAGACGAAATTCATACGCATCACCTGTTGAGAGTTCGCTTAAATTTTCCTCGAACTTGGGAAGCATTTGCCCCGCTCCATACAAGAAGGTAAGCGGTTGTTCTTCGGTCGCGCTTTCCTGTAAAGCTTCAGAACCGTCTTCCTGGTCAACATACAGATCGTACGTTAATGACACTACATGCTGGGGTTTAATTTTCATGGTAAAATGTGTTTTTTTGTTGTTAATTTATGCAGCGGAACTCATGAGGAATCGCTGTTCAGAACTGGATTTGTTTTAAAGCATCGGCAGTGTTATCAGCCGGCAAGCCACAGGTTTTATCCTTACAAATAAATATCCGCGTACCGGCAGCAAACTTATCCTGCAGCAAAGGTAAACTTCCTTGTATACCGCCCAGCATAATTTTGTTGGGGACGTAATTATTTTCTATTTCCTTACGGCGATCTTCGGCATCCGAGCCTGTAATCGCTATCTCGTAAGTGCCGAAAACCTCCTCTGTCAGTAACATTATCCAATTAGAATAAGCTGATCCATATTTAGCCAGGTGCGGTAAAATATTGCGCAATAACTGCGCCGATATTTCTAAAAATGCCTCTTCATCAAATAACAAACCCAGTTTTTTAAGATTACGTGCCATTACCGAGTTTGATGCCGGTATAACCCCGTCCATAATTTCGGATTTCCGGGCAATTAATTGTTCGTCGTCATCGGCAGTAAAGAAGAAAATGCCGCCTGCTTTATCATAATAATGAGCAATGGCCTGTCCGGTAAGTTTTTTTGCATGAGTGAGCCATTGCTCATCGAAAGTTATTTCGTACAAAGCGACGAAAGCGTCAATGATGTTGGCATAATCGTCTAAAAAAGCGATGGCCTCGCCCCGATCCTCTCCAAAGGAGAGGGAGTTTTTATAGATACGGGTTAACCGCCCGGTGCTGCTTATCAGCTTATTTGCAATAAAACCGGCATTCTTTAGCGCTGTGTCCAGGTATTCTGATTTATTAAAAGCGCGATAAGCATCACACAAGCCTTTGAGCATTAATCCGTTCCATGAGGCCAGTATTTTATTATCGAGCCCGGGGCGGACACGCCGGCCGCGGGCTTCAAATACTTTTTGGCGGGCGGCTTCGATCTTCTCAAAAAGTTGGGTTACCGGCACACTTAATTTATGAGCCAGTCCTGCGTCATCTTCCCTGCGGAACAGGACATTACTATGTTCTTCTTCCCAATTGCCTTCATCGGTGATGTGATAATAGATACAAAACAACTCAGCGTCATCTCCTAAAATCGATTCTATTTCAGCTTTTGTAAAGATATAAAACTTGCCTTCAACGCCTTCACTGTCGGCATCCAGCGCCGAGTAAAACCCAAATTCAGGCGAGGTTAATTCCCGTAAGGAAAAACTAATGATCTCATCCACTATTTTTATATAAAGCGGGTCCGGGTTCCAGGTATAGGCTTCCGCATACAGGCTGATGAGCTGGGCATTATCATACAGCATTTTTTCGAAATGCGGCACATGCCAGCGGCCGTCGACCGAATACCGGGCAAAGCCACCGCCGATATGATCGTAAATGCCGCCAAAAGCCATTTTGTGCAGGGTTAGCTTAACAGCTTTGGCAACCTCTTCATCTTTAGCTAAATAGGCATACCGCATCAGGCATTGCCAGTTATTTGGCATCGGGAATTTGGGTGCAGAGCCCGTGCCTCCCTCATTTTTATCAAAATATTTTTTCCAGTTGGTGATAATTAATTCAAGGTCGTTGCGGCTGTATCCGGGCTGTTCTTTAACCAGGTCAACCGATTCGTATTGCTGGATGCCTTCGGTGAGCCGTTTTGCGTATTCTTCTGCCTCGTCCGGTTTTTGTTTATAAAAATCAGCCAGACTAAACAGCAGGCTGGTCCAGTCGTTTTTACGAAAATAAGTACCTCCGTAAATGGGCCGCTGGTCGGGCAGGCAAATACAGTTAAGGGGCCATCCCCCGCGACCGCTCATGAGCTGTACCGCGCTCATATAAACCTGATCCACGTCGGGCCGCTCTTCCCTGTCCACTTTAATACAAACAAAATATTCATTCATCACGGTGGCCACCTGTTCATCTTCAAAACTTTCGTGTTCCATTACGTGGCACCAATGGCATGCCGAGTAGCCGATGCTCACCAAAATCAACTTGTTTTCATCCTTCGCTTTTTGCAGCGCTTCGGCGCCCCAGGGATACCAGTTAACCGGGTTATTGGCATGCTGCAGCAGGTACGGAGAAGTGGAATTGGCGAGGTGATTCATGATAAATTATTGCGACGCAAAATTGCGAATATTATGGGCAATTAATTATATCAATTGGGGAAGAAAAAAGTTTTGAAAGGAATTTGGAACTGATTATCGATCCTGGCGGCTTGAAAATTTATTTTTTAGAAAAGTGTCTTTCTTTAAATTCTTCGAAAGAAATTGTTTGTCCGTTTTTGTACTGTTTAAGACCTTTCTCAATACTTTTTAAAACATGATGTGGCAGTGTATTTGATTGGGGTTCAAATTTCACTTTTAGCGCCTTTAAAATTGCCTTTACGGTTTTTAACTGTTCCGGGCTCAGGATGGATCAGGATAGATTCCATATGAACAAAAATACAGAATTCATATCTAATAATTAACCAGGGTATAATGAGAAATATAAATTATTTTAAATAATCTGAATCGATACTAAATGTGTATTGACCATTAAATTCATAATTTGAACCATCCTCTTTTACAAATTCAATTTCAAAAGTATTTTCATCATATATCTCTAAAATTACGCCGGTGATCCCTTGCTTAATAACTGGATTAATATCTTTCGTTAATTCGATAATTTGGTATTGCTTAAACATTACTGTGATTAGGTAATAGCAAGTGAACTAATTCCATAAATTTTCTACCTCTATCCTAAGGCCTTTTTCGCCAGCTTTTCGCGCCTTTTCTTCTTCAAGAACTTTGCTTACAAATCAGAATCATATCTATTGTAAAGTTTCTTGCCTTTTTCAAGTCACCTATAATTGTATCAGCGCTTTTTTCAGATATAAAATCACCTTTCAATGACTCTAAAGAGATTTTTATATTTTTCTTACGTGGTTTAGTCATTGGCTAATTTATATAAGTTACTTGTTGTTAATCAATGCAAATATACCAAACCCAATCATCAACTCATTTAATCGGCTTCTATTTGTTTGTATCATCGTTCTCACAAATTATCAAATTCATAAATAATTGGTTAATTTGGCGGCCAAATTATTAAAATGAAAACGCGCTATACAAAATTAAGATTAAACTATTTATTAAGTGCACTGGGCTTACTCCTGGTAGCCTCAACCGCATCGGCGCAAACCGCTGCAGATTCTATAAAATATAATCATAACGAAGTGTTTGGGCCGATCACCTGGCCTGTAACCACCGGCGATACCCGCTCGGCTAACGGCCAGCCGGGGCAGCATTACTGGCAAAACCGTGCGGATTACCTGATTAAAGCATCGATAAACGAGGGCGTGCAGGATACTACCGTTACCGGCGAGGTGACTATATCATATACCAACAACAGTCCGGATAACCTTGATCATTTATGGCTGCAGCTCGATCAAAACCTGTTCAGGCCTGATTCGCGCGGCGCGGCGACCGTTCCTATCGGCGGCGACCGCTTTGACGTAAAAGGCTTTAGCAGGGGCGGTTATCATATCGAATCCGTTTCGGTTACCTACAAAGGACAAACCTATAAGGTTGATCCGGTGATAACCGATGCACGGATGCAACTTCGCTTAAAAACGCCGATGGGCGCCAAAGGCGAAAAAATACAGGTACGGGTAAATTATAGCTTCTCGATACCTTTCTACGGCGCCGACCGCATGGGCCGCAAAAAATTCAAGGACGGAGTTGTTTATGAAATTGCCCAATGGTACCCCCGCATGTGCGTTTATGATGATGTTGAAGGCTGGAACACATTGCCTTATATGGGCTTAGGCGAGTTTTATTGCGATTACGGCGACTTTGATTATTATATAACCGCCCCGGCGGGTATGACAGTAGTTGGGTCGGGCGACCTGCAAAACGGAGCGCAGGTGTTAACCGCTACTCAGCAAAGCCGGTTAGCTGAAGCACGGAATAGCGATAAGACGGTAATGATCATCAAACCTGCCGAGGTTACCGAAGCTGCAACTCATCCTTTCAAAGGCATGTTAACCTGGCATTTTAAAATGCTGAATACACGTGATGTATCGTGGGCCGCATCAAAAGCTTTTATATGGGATGCAGCAAGGGTAAACTTTCCATCGGGCCGAAAAGGGATAGCCATGAGCACGTACCCGGCAGAAAGCGCCGGCAACGATTCGTGGGGCCGATCAACTGAATACCTGAAATACAGCATGGAAATTTATTCGAAAGAATATTTTGAATATCCATGGAACTCCGCGGTAAGCGTATCAGGAGTAGCACTGGGCATGGAATACCCGGGCATTATTTTTTGCTTAAACAACTTGAAGAACGGCGATCTTTGGGGTGATATTACGCACGAAATCGGCCATAACTGGTTTCCGATGATCGTTGGCTCAAATGAGCGTAAGTACATGTGGATGGATGAAGGCTTTAACACTTTTATCAATGAATATTCGACCGAAAAGTTCAATAACGGCGAATATTTTCGTCCTAAAAACAGGGCCGCGCCGGGCATTGCCCAAATGATGAAAAGGGAAAAAGACCCGTTAATGGTGGCACCTGAAGCACAAAATGAATATGGTCAGTATTACGTTAAAACCTCTTTAGGTTTGGATATGCTGCGCAACGTGGTACTCGGCGCCGACCGCTTTGACTATGCTTTTCATGAGTATATCAAGCATTGGGCATTTAAACACCCCTTGCCGTATGACTTTTTCCGCACGATGAACGATGCGGCCGGCGAAGACCTGAACTGGTTCTTCCAGCCCTGGTTCTTTACCACCTGGAAACTCGACCAGGCCGTACAATCTGTAAAATATCCGCAGGATAACGCAGCAAACGGCGCCCTGATCACGCTGGTGAATAAGGAAAAGATGGCCATGCCGGTGGATATGAAGATCACCCAGGCCAACGGGAAGACAGAAACCCTGCACCTGCCTGTGAATATATGGCAGCGCGGCGGTGTATGGACATTTTTATATCCCTCAACTTCGGCTATCCAATCTATCGAGCTTGACCCCGACAGGCAACTGCCTGACGTTGACCGGAACAATAATGTTTGGAACGGAAAGTGAGGTGAAAGCTGAAAGGTAAAAGGCGAAAGGTAAAATAATTTCAGATTTCGGAAGTTCATTCCGATAGCTATCGGGATTGGAATTATATAAATATAAAAAAGGCCTGTTTTGAGAAAAGCAGGTCTTTTTTTTAAATACTTTATTATCGACCGGTTTATTTTGGGTCTTGTTTACTTTCGGTTTATTAGCAACAATTGCCTGAGTGGAAATACGGGCGTCAGTGTATCTCCTGTATCTGCTGTATCTCTTGTATCTCTTGTATCTCTTGTATCTCTTGTATCTGATGTATCTGCCGTATCTCTTTCATAGTGATACAGCCGCCAAAATGAAAATCGCGTTGTTAAAACGGATGGATGGTGAAAGTTGAAGTTAGCTACGGCAATAAAATCCGAAACGGCGAAGCCTTCCTAAAACATCATAAAAAACAATTGTGAAAAATCGGGCTTCCGAAATCCGAAATCCTCTTTCCTCATTTGGCTGCAAAACCTTAATTTCGCCCTGACAGAAAAGAGGAAAAAGATTTGGACTATTTACAGGGATTAAACCCCGAGCAGCAAAGGGCGGTACAGCAAATAAAAGGTCCGGTGATGATCATCGCCGGCGCGGGTTCGGGCAAAACCCGTGTTATTACGTATCGCGTGGCCCATTTGATCCGTAATAGGGTCGACCCGTTTAATATACTGGTACTCACTTTTACCAATAAGGCCGCACGCGAAATGCGCGACCGTATAAACCACCTGGTTGGCACCGAAGCCAAAAATATATGGATGGGTACTTTTCACTCGGTGTTTGCGAAGTTATTACGCGTTGAAGCCGACAAGATCGGTTATCCGAACAATTTTACGATTTATGATACGGACGACAGCAAAAGTGTGCTCAGGGCCATTTTAAAAGAAATGAACCTGGACGATAAGCTGTATAATGCCAACTTTGTGCATAACAGGATATCGGCAGCAAAAAATAATTTAGTATCGTGGCAGGAATACCAGCAGAACGACCAGATACAGGCCGACGATTTGTCGACGGGCCGCGGTCATTTGGGCAAGATATATGAAACTTATGTAAACCGATGTTTCCGCGCCGGGGCAATGGATTTTGACGACCTTTTATTTAAAACCAACGAGTTACTCAAAAACTTTCCGGATGTGCTGAACAAATACCAGCACAAGTTCAAATACCTTATGGTGGATGAGTACCAGGACACCAATTTTTCGCAATACCTGATCGTAAAAAAACTGGCCGCGGTTAATGAAAACATTTGCGTGGTAGGCGACGATGCCCAAAGCATTTACGCTTTCAGGGGTGCCAATATCCAAAACATCCTCAACTTTGAGAAGGACTATCCGGACCTGAAAATATTTAAGTTGGAGCAGAATTACCGCTCTACACAGAATATTGTCAACGTGGCCAACAGCATCATAGCCAACAACAAGGAGCAGCTTAAAAAAAATGTGTTTTCTGAAAAGGAAAGCGGCGACAAGATCAAAGTAATGCGGGCTTTCAGCGACAACGAAGAAGGAAAACTGGTTGCCGAAGCCATTATGCAGGAAAGATCGACCAAGGGTTTGAAGTGGAACGATTTTGCCATACTTTATCGTACCAACGCACAATCGCGATCGATGGAAGAAGCTTTGCGTAAGCTGGGCACCCCTTATAAAATATACGGGGGGTTATCTTTTTACCAGCGAAAGGAAATTAAGGACCTGATAGCCTATTTCCGGTTAACCTTCAATCCTAACGACGAAGAGGCACTAAAAAGGGTGATCAATTACCCCCGGCGCGGCATCGGTGATACCACAGTAGACCGCATTATTGTAAGCGCCGACCAGCATCAGATCACACCCTGGGAAGTAATACTTAATCCGTCGAAATACCTCGATGGCCGGACGTCTGCATCTGTTGGTATTTTTTCGACTATGATCCAAAGTTTCCAGGTGATCACTAAAACGCTTACGGCATACGAAGCGGCATTGCATATTGCACAGCATTCAGGATTGCTAAAAGACCTTTATGAGGATAAATCGGTTGAAGGGCTTAACCGCTACGAGAATATCCAGGAACTACTTAATGGTATAAAGGAGTTTTCGGAAAGGGAAGATATTGAAGAAAAAGGGCTTGATGTATTTATGCAGGACGTAGCCTTGCTCACCAATGATGACAAAGATAAAGACCCGGATGCGGATACTGTTTCATTAATGACCATTCATTCATCAAAAGGTCTTGAATTCCCACAAGTGTACGTGGTGGGGCTGGAGGAAAATCTTTTCCCTTCACAGATGTCACTTAATTCGCGAAGTGATCTAGAGGAGGAACGCCGCTTATTTTACGTAGCCACCACCCGGGCCGAAAACAAGTTAACGTTGAGTTATGCCACGTCCCGGTTTAAATTCGGCACATTGATCAGCTGCGAGCCAAGCAGGTTTCTCGACGAAATTGACGCACAATACCTTGAACTCGATTTCACCGCCAAACCAGTTAGCGCCAGCAACCCGTTTTTTGATGATGAACGGAATAACTGGAGCAAACGCGGAGATACATTTTTAAAACCCAAAACCGCGGCGGTTAAAACGACGTCCATATTAGCTAAAGCACATGTTCCCTCTGCTGATTTTAAACCTTCAGATACGTCAGAGCTACAGGTTGGAATGGAAGTTGAGCATGAGCGGTTCGGCTATGGGAAAGTAATCAGTCTTGAAGGCAAAAAACCCGATATAAAAGCCACCATTTTCTTTAAAGAAATTGGTCAAAAACAGTTGCTTTTAAAATTTGCCAAGTTAATGATAAGGAAAAATTTCTAAGAAATTCCCCACTTTTTGTGGAAAATAATCCACACTTTTTTTAAAAATTATTTTTATTAATTGTTTCGCAAGTGTAAATTGCGCATTAATTAAAACTGGAATAGAGTTTGTCAGATAATAGAAGTAATTGACTCCTATATAGCGATGAACTATTAAGAAACTTAAACTAACCAGAACAATTGTTATGACTGAAAATCAAAAAAAGAAAACCGACAAAAACGTAGGTAAAAACATCAGGACCATTCGTCATCAGCGCGGATGGAGCCAGGAAGATGTCGCAAATCGCCTGGGAATTTCCATTCCTGCTTTCTCAAAAATTGAAACCGGTGTTACCGATATCAATTTATCGCGCCTGGAGCAAATTGCCAATATTTACGAAATTAATGTAGTAAACCTACTAGCGTTGGACGCAGGACCGATTGAGCCGCAGGTTTCAAATTTAAGCATTCTTCAAAAGAAGATTCTTGAACGCGAAATGGAAATCGCAAATTTACAGCGCAAGGTGATCCTGTTGTATGAAGAACTGCGAAACAGAACGGCAGCCACAGTTTAAGCCGCGCAATACTGATTGCCGGCGAAGATGCGATCCATCAAACCGGCGGATACTATCTGAATGCTAATTTTTTGTCGTTAATTATATTGAACTTCTTAGGCGATAACAATTCCCGCGCGGGGTTGTTATTGCCGGGAATATTCATTCATTGAGGAGCCCATGAGCACGGGCGGCCGAATAGTAGCTAAGGCTGAAAATCGGGCCGGATTATTTAAGTAGTCGCTTTTCCGGGATCATGCAGCATTTCGCTCATCTCGATTATCTTGTCATCAATATCGGTTACGCTTTTGTTCATCATTCGGATGCACTCCTGTTGATCAACCAAGCCTTCCTTTTCAAGGTTAAGCAGCCCTTTAAGCGTAGCGATAGGGCCGCGTATCTGGTGTGATAAATAAGAAGAATATTCTGACAGCTTTTTATTTTTTGTTTGAAGGTCCTGGGTCCGTTCATCAATGATCTCTTCGAGGTGATGATTTATCCTGTCAAGATTATCTTTTTGCCTTGAAACCTCAGCATTAAGACTGGTAAGCTGGGCGTTGGTAGTTGTCTTGCGTTTTACATTGCTGATCAGTAATCCAACCAAAATCGATAATAAACCTGCTACAATAGCTACGGCCCAAAATTTAACCCGGTCGTAAGCCTGCCGCTGTTCATTCTCACGGGTCCGGGCCCTTTGATTTACTTCTTCAAGTTTTACGCTTATTTGTGTTGAATTGTTTTTCATATAAATTGCGCTATCCTGTTTATGGATATCCTGGAGATAACGTAAAGCGCTTTCATAGTTTTTTCGTTTTAGCGCCAGTGTGTAACTGGTTAATTTAAAGTCGTCCTGCATTTTTTCGCTCTTAACGATAACTGCATAAGTTATACCTTCTTTGATCGCATTTTCTGCCTCGTTATATCTTCCCTGGTCAATATACAGATCCGCGAGTGTAAGGTCAATACTCGCAACGGGTTCGTTGAGGTCCAGCTCCTTAGCTCGTTTAGTAGCTTCCAGCAACAGTTTTTCAGCCAAACCATACTGTTTAAGATTGTAATACATTACACCCTTATTTTGCGTACACTGTGCCAGGTTAATTGAGTCTTTTAAAATAATAAAAAGGGAATTACTTTTATTATAATAGTTTAGCGCCTGGTAATAGCTCTTTTTACGATAGTAAACCGAACCAATATTCAAATATATCGAGGCGATTAATTGGTTATCCGAAAACCTTTTCGCTATTACCAGGGCCTTTTGAAAATAATCTAACGATAAGTCATAATCGTTGGAGC
>JAQBOH010000060.1 GCA_028288125.1 Mucilaginibacter sp. | reverse complement strand
CTGCCCACGTGAATATTTTCATCCTTATTTTAGTTTTACACAAAAACTAAAATAAGCAGTTGCCGTTATCGGCGACTTTCAAACCGAACTATTCAATCCTGCAACTCACAACCTGCAACTTATAACTTCTTCAAACCCATTTACTCAAAAACTTACTGAAACCTTCCTTATACTGGTCGCCAACGGTGATGTTCACTTTACCGATCTGCAGGGCGTTGCGGGTAATGGAATTGATCTTATCCAGCGAAACGATGAACGAGCGGTGTACCCGCATAAAGCGTTTGCCAGGCAGCTTTTCTTCGAGCGATTTAAGGCTGGTAAGCGAGAGGATAGGTTTCTCAGCGTTTTTGAGCCATACCTTCACATAATCCTTCAACCCTTCTATGTAAAGTATATCATTTAAGGCGATGCGCACCAGCTGGTACTCTACCTTTAAAAACAGGTATTCATCTTCAATGCGTTCTTCTGCTGCTGCAGGAGCAGGAGAAGCAGCAGCCGGCATGGCGTTTGATTTTTCGAGTAGCTCGCCGTAGGCCAGGGCTTTATTGGCGGCGTGCAAAAATTCTTCGTAGTTAAATGGTTTAAGCAGGTAGTCCAGCGCGTCGACACGGTAGCCCTCCAGCGCGAACTGGTTATAGGCCGTGGTGAAAATAATGCGCGGCTTATTGGCCTTGCTGTTGTCCAGTACGCGCGCCAGCTCAATGCCGTTCAGGTCGGGCATTTGTATATCTAAAAAAACCACATCTATCTTTTGGGCATGAATAGCCCTTAACGCTTCCACTGCGCTCGAAAAGCGGCCTGCCAAATTTAAAAACGGCGTTTGCTCAATAAAAGCGCAAACCAGGCCAAGGGCCAGGGGTTCGTCGTCAACAGCAATGCAGTTTAATATCATGAGAGGTCGAGCGTTAAGTGCACCAAATAGATATTTTCTTCAGTATCCTCGCGAATCAGCAACGTGTATTTGCCGGGGTATAACAAATCAAGCCTGCGCCGGGTATTGTTAAGCCCAATGCCGCTGGCTTCCTCTAAGTTATTACTTTGTTCTTTAATAATGGTATTTACCACTTTTAATTCGAGTATATTATCGTTCTGTTCAACCGAGATCTCAATATAGCTGGGATGCGTTGCGCTAACCCCATGCTTAAAGGCATTCTCTACAAAGGGCAAAAAGATCATCGGCGCCACCGACATTTCCTTAACCAAAGCCGGCGACCGGAAATCTATTTTAACTACATCGGTCAGGCGCAGCTGCATCAGGCTGATATAGTCCTTAATAAAGGCTACCTCCTGGCTTAGCTGGGTGGTGCTGTTTTGCGTGTCGTATAGCACATAGCGCATCATCCGCGATAGCTGGTGTATGGCTTTGCGCGATGTTTCGGCATCTACATGTGTAAGCGCATAAATATTATTCAGCGTATTAAAAAAGAAATGCGGGTTGATCTGCGCCTTCAAAAAGGATAATTCCGAGCTGATCTTATCCTGCTCCATCTCTTGATGTACCTGTTTGTCTTTCTGCCATTTTTGTATGGCCGTTATACTGGTGCTGATGCCCAAAACCAGTGCGACGGTAGCGGCCAGGGCCGCAAGCATGCCAACATCCCAGTTATGGCTTCTCCCTCCCCTGTGCCGGGGCGGCCCGCTTTTATGAAACGCCGCGTCCATCAACTGATGCATGTTTAGCCACTGGTCGACATATCCGCTCATTAAAACAATAAAGGCGGCAATGCCTATCACTGCCAGGAAGTAAATGCTATTGCGGTCCTTTAACAAAAACCGGGGAACGAGCACAAACGAATTCAGGTAATATGCTATAATCACAAGGCCTAAAATAATGCTCTGCTTTATCCACAGCTGGTACGGCACCGCGATATTCCAGGTTACCGGCTGGAAAAAATAAATCAGGCCGAAAACCGCCCATATCAAAATATGGATGATGATGGTTACCAGCGTACTTTTAGATTTTGGAATGATCATTTCATGGTTTTTATTAATAGAAACAAGATTTTAAGAGACAAGAAGCAAGACAGATTTTAAAACCAGTTAATCCCTCTTTTTCCCTTGTCTTGAATCCTGGCTCTTGGTTCTTACCTCTCAACCTAATTAATTCGTTTTCAACAACATAATTACCCGGCAATATTACAAATGAATTCAACATTAAGCCAATCAAAATCTATAAGCAGCAATACTTTACCGACAGGCGGGCAATAGTTACCGTTGAAAAGCCGCTTTTGCACGTACGATCAAAAATCAGCGTTTTAACAGGCGAAAACCTGCTTTTGTCTATTTCCTTTCAGCCTTTGTCTATTCCGTTTTTTAATGATGCCAATCTGGTGTTGTTTTGCGCTACCTAACAAGGAACCATTATGAAATTACGATACTTATTTATTGCCGCGGCCCTTTTGATGAGCATGCGCAGCTTTGCCCAAACCGGCCGCGATGTGCACGGCACCGTGCAGGATACCACCAAACAACCGCTGCCCGGGTCAACCGTTAAGCTGCTGACCGGTAAGGACAGCATATCAACCACCACCGATTTAAAGGGCGCTTTTCTTTTCCACTCGGTAACGGCCAGCCAGTTCAGTTTAGTGATACAATCGATCGGCTACGAGCCGGTGAAACGCCGCATCGTTTTGGATAACACCAATAACCCGGTCTTTTTACGTCCTATCGTGTTAAAGCCATCTACCACCATGCTTGGCGTAGTTACCATCAGCGATGTGCTCCCGGTAAAAATAAAGGAAGACACGGTTGAGTTTAACGCCGCAGCATACAAGGTACGCGACGGCGCTCCCATTGAAGACGTCATCAAAAAAGTACCCGGCGCCGATGTGGACAAGGACGGCAACATTACCTTCCAGGGAAAAAGCGTTACCAAAGTACGAGTTAACGGCAAAGACTTTTTTGGTGGCGATTTAAAAACGGCCACGCAAAACCTGCCTGCAAACGCCGTTCAAAACGTACAATTCTTAAATGACTACGGCGACCAGGCCAACCTTACGGGGATAAAAACCGGCGAGCCGCAAACCGTCCTGAATATAAATATATTGCCCAGCCGCAACCACGGCACTTTTGGCCAGGTAAGCGCCGGCGGGGGCCACGATGCCATACCCGATAACACCGTAACCAAAGCGGCTAGCCGCTATATTTTGCAAGGCAACATGTTTAATTTTAACGGCAACCAGCAAATAGCTGTACTGGGTAACCTGAACAATACCAACACCAATCTCTTCAACTTCGGCGGCCCGGGCGGTGGCGGTGGTGGCGGCGGCGGACGGGGTCCCGGTGGCGGCGGTCCTCCCGGAGGAAACAACAACACCAACGGTATCACTACCACTCGTTCGTTAGGCTTCAACTACCGCGATTCGTGGGGTAAAAAAATAACTGTTTACGGAAGCTATAGCTTTACGAATAACACCGTGAATACCGTTAGTTTAATCACGCAAAATAACATCTCGTTAACCAACCCCAGCACCAGCACGCAAAGCAGCACACAGGAGGATAAAAAACTCAACCACCGCTTAAACTTTAACCTGGAGTATAAGCCGGATACAATAAACTATCTTAAAATTACCCCTTCTTTTTCCTATGCGGGATTAAATACCACGCAAACCGGGGCAAATAAGCTGGTTAACGATACATCGTTGATATCGCAATATAATTTTAATTCATTAAGCCATTCATCAGCACCAAACTATGGCATAAATGTACTTTTTAACCATAGGCTCAACGGGCACGGCCGCAACTTCAGCATGAATTTGGGAGCAGGCAATTCATCAAGCAACCAGTTTCAAAACCCGGTTTATCAATATATAGCCGGCGCGGCCAATGCCCCGCTCGACCAATTTATCAATACCAACAGCCGCACCGATACCGTGGGCGCCTACTTGTCGTATATCGAGCCTATAGCCAAGCACTCCTACCTGGAGGTAAACTATAATTACAAGCACTCATATACCACGGCCGATAAGCTAACCGATACATTAACCGGCAGCAATCAATTAAATTACTATCCCCTATTAAGCAATAACTATAATTTTACGTTCATAACAAACCGGTTTGGTTTAAATTACCGGTTTGTTGAAAAGAAATACAATTACGTGTTGGGCATAACGGCGCAGCCTTCGCTTTTGGAGGGCAGCTCCCCAAACAGCGCGCCGACACGTGTAAGCGATTTCAACATTTCGCCGAACGCGCATTTTATTTATAATTTTTCGCGCACGCAATCATTCAGCGCCAATTACAGCGGAAGCAGCAGCCAGCCAACTTATTCGGAATTGCAGCCGGTAACCGACTTCTCGAATGCATCGTACCCTATAACCGGTAACCCCAACCTGAAGCAGGAATATAATAACGTGTTCTCGCTAAGGTATAACAACTTTATGTTTGAGTCGGGAAATGTATTTTTCAGCAACGTTAACTTCATCCAAACCGACAATAAAATTGTTTCAAACACCATAACCTATCCGCGCGATTATACGCCTAATAAAAGGCTGGCCGGCGCCATAGAGACCCAATATTTGAACGCGCCCGGCTACTACCAGGCATCCGCGTTCTATATATTTGCCAAACCCTGGGAAAAACGGAAGTACAATTTATTTTTCGTAGGTAACCTATCCTACAATAACAATATCTCATACATCACCAGTGTCAGCCCCACAACATTCGACTTTACCACCGAAAAAAATATCGCTAAAACAATCGTAGCGTCACAGGGCGTGCGTTTCAGGGTTGATATAACCGATGTGATCGATGCCGAGCTAAATACCACTTACAGCGTTAATTCATCACAAAACTCCATCAATCAGCCGGGCATACAAAACAATTTCCGGATGTGGGTATTGGGCGTCAACGGCAAAAATTACGTGTGGAAGGACTGGACCTATAGCTACGATTATTCAAAAACCACTTACTATGGGTACAAGGGCGCTACCAACCCGAACATCTTTAACACTTATGTTGAGCGCAGGTTTTTAAAGGGCAATATGGCAACGTTGCGGGCCTCGGTAATGGATGTGTTTAATCAAAACGCGGGATATACCTCATCACAAAACGGCAGTTTCATTACGCAAACCAATGCCAACCGGCTGGGGCGCTATTACCTGTTAACGTTTACCTACCGTTTCCAGAAACTTTCGGGCAAGCGACCCGACGGGCCGGGTATGGGCAGGGGAGGCTTCGGCGGACCCGGCGGCGGTCCGGGCGGTGGTCCCGGTGGCCCCGGCGGCGGGCCCGGCGGCGATTAATTCGCCGGCATTATAAGAGCTTATTGTTTTTAATTAAACATGAGAAAAGGTCAGACCTGAGAAATTTGACCTGGATTTAGTTGATTGGATTATTTGATCCAATTCGGGCGTTCCGCGGTGAGAGGCGGGGCGCTCTTTTTTGTATAATAAACCCGCATTGTAACGAACAGCTGCCTGATTACGTAAAACAGTTATTACATGGATACAAATATCTATTTGTTCACGTTAGCAATGTCGTTCAATGCCTTAGTTGGTGTTGATCAAACGATTTAACAAAAGGTCAATAACGGCTGATAATTGATCGCCTATGAAACTGCCTAAATATTTACTCATACTACTCGCAATTTTAGCCTGTTTCCAAAGCTTTTCCCAAAGCTCTTTGAATACTTCCGCGGAAGAAGCATCGATTGATAATTCAGAAATACAACCGGTTGATTCAGTAAGACAAAAAGATATTACTGATATTTTTTCCTGGAACCCGGATAGAAAAGGATCCAATAAAAGAAAAATGCCCGGGACTACCTTTTACTCTCTTGTCCCTTACGCAGGCTATACGCTTTCAACCGGTTTTGCCGTAGACATAAACACCAATATTGGCTTTTACACCAGTCCGCTCCGCACACAAAACCTTTCGGTGGTCGCCACAGATGTGAGTTATGATTCAAAAAGCCAGGCAATTTTCCTTACCCGTTCCGAGATTTGGGCGAAGGATAATAACTATAAAATAGTTAGCGACCTGCGCTGGGAGAGATACCCGATCAATACCTACGGTTTAGGAACATTTACAACCTTTGCTACAAATAACAACCTGGACTTTAATTATGTGCGGATTTATGGGACAGTGCTAAAAAAAATTGCATCAGATTATTATGCTGGTCTCGGCTATAACCTGGATTATCACTACAACATTTATGCATCCGGCAATCCCGACAATTCTGTTTCGGATTTCACAAAATATGGTCAAACAGCCAACTCTGCTTCTTCGGGATTGAATGTTAATTTTTTATATGATAACCGGAAAAATCCGCTTAATCCGCTTCCCGGCGGTTATGCGAGTGTAATTTACCGGCAAAATTTAACCGCTTTGGGCAGCGATGCCAATTGGCGGTCACTACAGTTTGATTTACGGAAATACTTTAAATTATCATCACGGTCAAGTAACACACTGGCCGTCTGGGGCATGGCTACATTCACTTCAGGTAATGTGCCCTATCTTGATCTGCCCGCCACAGGGGGCGACATGTACAACAACAGCGGCCGCGGTTACGCCATTGGCCGGTACAGGGGTACAAATATGCTGTATCTGGAAGCTGAATACCGTTTTGGCATAACCCGTAATGGCTTGCTGGGGGGCGTTGTTTTTACCAATGGCCAAAGCTTTTCCGAATATAACAGCAACCGTTTTGCGATGATCGCCCCGGCTGCCGGCACAGGCGTACGGATAAAACTAAACAAACAATCTAACACTAATATTGGTATTGATTACGGGGTTGGCATTATGGGCTCACGCGGCTTCTTTGTAAACCTGGGAGAGGTGTTTTAAGCAGGAGGTGATTTTAGCTTGTGATAACCATTTAAAGGCGGTTCATCTAAATTTCATGAACCTGCATTTATCTTTGCTAATAACCGTGTAAATCCATCTGATTGAGATTCATTAAATATATATTCCTGGTTAGTGCCCTCTTTTGCTTTTTTAAAAGTCCGGCTCAACAGGATACAGCAAAGTTGCATAAAACTATATCCCGCGATACCGAAGCGCCGGTTGATTCATCTAAACAACGGGATATTATCGATATCATAAAAAGAGTATTCAACAGGAATACACCCACTGAGGGCAGAAAATCGCGCAAGCTAAATTTTTCTATTGTCCCCGCCCTTGGTTATTCACTGTCATCAGGTTTCGCGGTGGACATAAGCGCCAACGTCGCGTTTTATACCGGCGACCCGCACCTCGACAATTTATCCGAGATGGATGCCGAAACAGTTTATGACACCAGAAGCCAGAAAATTTTAATTGTCCGCTCAACGATATGGGGCGACGCCAACAGGTTTAAACTGGTTACTGATATGCGGTGGGAAAATTACCCGCTGGATACATATGGTTTGGGCTCTGCAGCGCCTAACGCCGCAATTGACCATTTTAACTATATGTACATCAGGACCTACGCTACCGTATTCAAGAAAATTGTGCCTGATTTTTATGCGGGTTTCGGCTATAACCTGGACGACCATTATAATATTTCGGAATCAGGCAACGCCAATGGCACCCTTTCCGATTATCAGCGATTGGGTGGGGGCACACAATCAAAATCGTCAGGCGTTAACGCCGACCTGTTATTTGATAATCGCCATAACCCTATAAACCCGCTTAACGGCGGGTATGCATCTGTTTTCTACCGGCGCAATTATCAATTTTTAGGCAGTGATAATAACTGGCAGGAACTGCAGTTCGATTTGAGAAGATATTTCAGATTATCACCCATTAATAACAATGTTCTTGCTTTTTGGGGTATCTCCAGGTTCACATCAGGCAATGTACCCTATTTTGACCTGCCTGCAACCGGATCTGATACATATAACAATGGTGGCCGCGGATATGCCGAGGGAAGGTTCAGGGGTAAAGACATGCTTTATTTAGAAAGCGAATACCGGTTCAGCATTACTAAAAACGGCTTGCTGGGCGGTGTGCTTTTTGCAAACGGCGAAACTTTTACCGGCATACAGGGCAACAAGTTCCAAAAGATCGCCCCGGCAGCAGGCACCGGCCTCCGCGTGAAGATCAATAAACATTCAGATACCAACGTGGCGATCGACTATGCATTTGGATTACACAGCTCAAATGGATTTTTTGTGAATTTAGGAGAAGTGTTTTAGGCTAGAAGAGAGGCAAGACGTTAAGAGCCAGGAAGCAAGACATTAAAACGCAGAGCCAAGATACAAGAGCCAAGAAGCAAGATTGATTCGCCTCCAATATTGAAATATGCTGTAAAAAAAAGCCAGGAATTAAGAACAGGTTGATTTACAACTCTATCTTGATTCTTGGCTCTAAATGTCTTGGCTCTTTCCCTACAAATACGATTGCAGCAAATTGGCTTTCGAGTTGTGGCGCAGGCGCATCAGGGCTTTATCCTTTATCTGGCGAACGCGTTCACGGGTGAGGCTGAATTTTTCGCCAATTTCTTCAAGCGAATGTGCAGCATGACTGCCAAGCCCGAAAAACAGCACAATAACCTGCCTGTCGCGTTCAGCTAAAATGCTGAGCGAGCGTTTGATCTCCTGCGAAAGCGAGTCGATCATCAGGTCGTTATCTGTAGCGTTATCTGTGCTCTGCAATACATCAAGCAGGGTATTTTCCTCGCCTGCAATAAAAGGCGCGTCAACAGATACCTGGCGGCCCGCGTTGGATAATGAATCGGAGATCCGTTCAACGGTAGTTTCCATATCTTCAGCCAGTTCTTCTGGAGTTGGCTGACGTTCGAGGTGCTGCTCCAGTTTGGAGGCAGATTTATGTATTTTGCTCAGCGACCCTATCTGGTTTAAAGGCAGGCGTACAATACGGCTTTGCTCGGCTACAGCCGACAAGATCGATTGGCGGATCCACCATACCGCGTAGGATATGAATTTAAAGCCCTTTGTTTCGTCAAAACGCTTGGCGGCTTTGATCAGGCCCAGGTTTCCCTCGTTGATCAGGTCGCCCAGGGTAAGGCCCTGGCTTTGGTATTGCTTGGCAACCGACACTACGAAACGCAGGTTGGTTTTTGTTAAGCGTTCCAAAGCGGCCTGGTCGCCTTCGCGGATCTTCTGGGCTAAAATAACCTCTTCCTGCGCGGTGATCAGGTCAACCTTTCCAATTTCATGTAAATACTTTTCGAGCGACTGCGATTCGCGATTGGTAATAGATTGGGTTATTTTTAGTTGTCTCATCTTGTAATAAATATCAGTCCGGTAATAGCCAATAACATTTGGATCAGATCACCGGGCGGGGAATAAGTAAAAAATTAAGAACGCATTACCTTAGTGATAATCCGGCCTTTAGAAATCGAAGCTATCAATGTTGAATTTATGCCGCTTTTACACAGCATGTCAGGGGAACAGGTAGTATTGCTTGTTTTTTTGATGTGCAAAGATATGGAATTAATTGTTGTTTGTATGTAAAAAAAATGTAGGAAATAAAATTTGAGCCGGATCTCACTGCTTTTTCATTCCCGGGAAATCGATTCGCCTTTTAAACTCCATTTCCATAAGCTTTATTGCCCCATTTATAAGCGAAAGCGAAGATAAATAGCTATGTACCCGATTTATTACAAAAATAGCGATGGGTTTTAAATCCATCGCTATTAAAACCGGCGCAATTTACAAATTCGCCTTCAGGCCGTACTTACCGCTGAATTTGCGGTATAGTTGCTTATGCAGGTTATCCAGGTTGATATTTCTGCCTTGTATAAACGCGGCATCCACATCGATGGTGATCATGTCGAGCGCGTCGCCTTTTGATATAAACAGGTTGGCGTCTTTGCCGGTTTCAAGTGTCCCGGTTGTTTTATCGATACCTAAAATTTTAGCGTTGTTTTGTGTGATCATGGATACGGCCTGCTCTTTGGTTAATCCGTAACCTACAGCTTCACCGGCCTCGAACGGCAAGTTGCGCTGTCGCCAGAAACCGATCCCGGTTAAACCGTATAACACACCCGCATCCTGCAATATTTTTGGCAGCTTGTAAGGCAGGTACACATCGTCCTCTTCTCGGTCAGGTAGTCTTTGGGTTTCCTTCAGGATAACCGGCACGTTGTTCTCTCTTAACACATCCGTCACGAGGTACGATTCGTTGCCGCCTACGACCACGGCCGAAATACCCATCCTTTTCGCGAAAGCTACCGCCTGTACTATTTCCTTCGCGCCGTCCGCATTTACAAACAATTTTTTTGAGCCGTTAAATAACCCTTTCATCGCCTCAAGGCGTAAATTAGATACGGTCGGTCGGCCTATTTCGGCGTATGCTTTGGCTTCGGTGAATAAATTTTCGATGGCACCGATCGCTTTTTGCGCCCTTTCAGCAGGAGTCTCCTGCGTTGCTCCGGGCATCGGTGCGCCCCTTCTCCTTGTTGCAGCCCTGGCAACCGGCCAGGTTAAATGCAGGCCGATATCGGTTTTATAGGCCGCGTCTTCCCAGTTCCAGGCATCGAGCTGCACTACGGATGATTGGCCCGAAAGCGTCCCGCCGCTGGGCGTAGGCTGGGCCAGCAAAATACCGTTTGTCCGTATGGTTGGTATAACCTTCGAATCGGTGTTATAGGCTACGAGCGAGTGTATGTTAGGGTTTAATTCCCCCGTTTCGGCGTCGTCAACCGTACCGCGCGCACCCTCTTCAATCTCTACCAAACCAAGCGTGGTTATAGGGCAAATAAAGCCCGGATACACCTGTTTGCCGGCAGCATCGATTATCTCGGAGCCTGCAGTATTGGGAGCGGCGCCTTCGCCTATGGCTGTTATTTTCCCGTGGTCAAAAGCGATGTAGCCGTTATTGATCACTTGCCCGTTGCCAACATGAATGGTGGCCCCGGTTATTATGATCGGTTTTGATTGCGGTTTAGCCGGCGAAATATTTGCCTGGCCGTATGTAAGGATCGTGCTTAGCAGTAACCCTCCAAAAATTAAAAATATCTTGTTCATTTCTTTAAGATCATTAAGGTTATTGATGATTACCGTTTGATGTAGCTTGCGATGCGTCGCCATCACCTGTAAAATCGTCGTCATCGGACTCCTCATCCATTCGGGGACGACGGGCAGCCGGTCGTTGCGTTACGGCGCCGCGGTTTTTAGCCGAGATCATTTTTTGAATGATCCTTGCCTCATCGGCCTTCATCGCTTTTTGATTTGCGGCATCTTTATCAATATCCCAGTAAGGTATGCCGTCAACAAATGTTTTTTCGGCGACCGCGTATATCGAAAGCGGGTCGGCTGACCATAATACCAGGTCGGCATCCTTGCCCGTTTTTATACTTCCAACGCGGTTGTCCACGTGGAGCATTTTTGCCGGGTTAAGTGTAACCATTTTTAACGCTTCTTCTTCGCTTACATGCCCGTATGCAACCGTTTTGCCGGCTTCCTGGTTCAGGCGGCGGGCCATTTCTGCATCATCCGAGTTAATTGCCACTACCACGCCAACATCGTGCATGAGTGCGGCATTGAACGGAATAGCATCGGAAACTTCCATTTTATAGGCCCACCAATCCGAGAATGTCGATCCGGCAATGTTGTGGGCCTTCATCTTGTCCGCCATTTTGTAACCCTCAAGAATGTGGGTAAACGTATTGATACGGAAACCCAGCGAATCGGCCACATGCATCAGCATATTGATTTCCGACTGCACATAAGAATGGCAGGTAATAAAGCGCTTGTTATCCAGTATTTCTACAATGGCATCCAGTTCAAGGTCGCGGCGTACATTGTTCCCTTTAACCGCGCGGGCTGCTTTATATTCTTTTGCGCGGGTAAACTCATCCACGTAAACCTGCTCAACGCCCATCCTGGTTTGCGGGTAGCGTAAAACAGCGCCCGCTGCCGGTGTATTATTGCTTTGCTTCACATTTTCGCCCAGCGCGAATTTTATAAAGCCGTCGGAGCCCTCAAACTTTATTTCATCGGGCAATACGCCCCAGCGGTGTTTGATCAGCTGTGTTTGGCCGCCTATGGGGTTGGCCGAGCCATGCAAAATATGCGAGGTAGTTACCCCGCCCGCTAACTGGCGGTACAGCTCTATATCTTCAGGGTTAAGCACATCGGCGATCCTCACCTCCGATGTTACAGCTTGTGTGCCCTCATTAATGCCGCCGGAACCCGCAATATGCGAGTGTTCGTCCACAATACCCGGCGATAAATGTTTGCCTGTGGCATCAATTACACGGGCATTACCGGCTGCAAGGTTTTTACCTACCGCTTTAATTTTTCCGTTCTCGATCAATACATCGGCATTTTTTAAAATGCCTTCTTTTTCGTTAGTCCAAACGGTAGCATTTTTAAACAATACACTTTCAGTTTTTGGCAGTTCAGTATAACCATAGGCTGTAAAAGGATAGATCACCGGGCCGGTAACAATGGCCTGTTTAGGCTGTTCGCGCGGGGTTGTCAGCGTAGCAGGGCCGGTATAGGTCCCGGTCCATTTTATTTCCGAACCATCGGGCAAAACGCCATTCCCGCGGAAAGCAAGCGGCGATACTTTGGTGATATACCCGGTTAACCGGATGTTGCCGGCCGGTTTATTTTTAAGATCAAAATAAATGCTCACCATATCGCCGTTGCGGATAATTGTTCCCCTCACCTTTGTGCTGTCGGCATCGTTGCGTTCAATATTTACATCGTAAGTGCCGGGAGCACCGCCAATTTTAAGTGTCAGACTGCCTAACCCGTCGCTGGCTAAATTATAATTGCCGCGCAGGTCGGTTACATCTTTCCGGCTTACTACATATTGGCGGCCTTCTATCCAGTTCTCATAAATAACATTGTCCTTTTTAAACAGGTTGTCAGAAGTAATGATAAAGTTGGCCATTTTACCTTTTGACAGGGTGCCCACCTTGTCGGCTACGCCAAGCATTTCTGCAGGGATAACGGTCAGCGCGTTTAATGCCTGGCGTTCGCTCAGGCCATTATCCATCGCGATGCGCAGGTTGGTCCAGAAATCGGTGGGTTTCGACAGGCCGTAAGAGGTAATGGCAAACCTGATGCCCGCCTTCTCCATAACCGCAGGATTGGTGGGCGCCAGTTCCCAGCTTTTCAACTGTGTATAAGTTACATTGCGTGCGTCAAGCGGATCCTCCACATCAAAAGGCTCCGGGAAAACCAGCGGGATAATAAAGCTGCCGCCGGTTGCCTTCATAGCATCTATGCGGCGGTACTCCTCGCCGTCTGTTTTAAAAATATATTGCTTGCCAAATTCACGCGCTATTTTATTGGCGCGTAAAACGCTCATCTCGTCGGTTGCTTCAAAAATTTGAGGTACCGACTGTGTGCGGTTGAACTCATCCAGCGAAATATTGTATTCCCCTTTTTGGGTTTTGTACCACTGGGCATCGTAGTACGTTTGGCGTATCAAAGCGATCACCCCCATTAACGATCCCGGGTAGCTGGTAGCAGCCGTCCCTTTGCTGAACGAATAATGCGCGGCGGCTTCGTCATTCAGCATCACTTGGTTATCACGCTCTTCGCCTAAGGTAACCACTACTGATGTACCACGGGCAATGCCATCATGTATCAGCGATTGCACCGTGCCGAAACCGTTTTTCTTAAATTCTTCCGCCTTTGCGGCATCCGAATGAAACACCAGTTTGGCTTTCATTTCGGGTTTGATGGATTCATTCCATCCGTATGCACCCGGCTTGGTAGAAGTATAAACCAGCGAGCGGCCAAACCCGCCTTGCCCAAAGGCCTGGCGCGGCGCCTCCGGCATGCCGTAGGTGCTGTAAGCATCAATCAGCCCCGGGTAAATGTATTTTCCCTTAAGGTCGACAGTTACATACCCTTTTGGGATCTTAACATCCGGGCCAACCGCTTCGATCTGGCGGTCTTTTACTAATAGTGTGCCGTTGGTAATGGTTTGGTCGGCGCTTACAACGATATTGGCGTTTGTAAAAGCGTATTGTCCGGGGCGGATATCCCAGGCGCCGTTAACGGGGAATGTTTCCTGGGCCATACTTAGCCGGGCAAGAAACAGCGCGAAGCAAAAAAGTAAAAGTTTCTTCATATTGATCAATAGTTTGTCCTAATATATTAAACATTCCAATATCCGTAACTTTTGTGACTTTTCATCATGGATTTGTTACAAATGAGTTGACTCACCCCGACTGCGCTGCGCTGGTCGACCCTCCCGATAGCTATCGGGACTACCTTCGGTAAAGAGGGTGTTTCAAAAAAATAAATAATATTTTTTTACTTCCCCTCTTTCCGGCTTGCCGGAGAGAGGGAGGTCGTCCGCCGATAGGCGGATCGACCGGGTGAGTTACTACACGCGCTAACATCAAACTCCTATTACTTCTTTTTAAATAAATCCCTTATATTCACTTTCTGAATATTCTAAAATATCACAATATGAAAAAAATATTTACTTCAGCCTCCCTGTTTACCAGCTTAATGCTGCTTTTATTATCCCCGGCCGTATTTGCCATTGACACCAAAGATACCCGCATGCTCTCGCAGCCCGCGGTAAGCGGCAACCACATCGCGTTTATTTACGCGCAGGATCTGTGGGTTGCCAATTTAGATGGCTCGCAGCCGAAACGGCTAACTATTGATGAAGGTGTGGAATCAAACCCGATGTTTTCACCGGACGGCAGCCTTATCGCGTTCAGCGCGCAGTACGATGGCAATACGGATGTATATGTGATCCCCATTGAAGGCGGCATTCCAAAACGCCTTACCTGGCATCCGGCCAACGATATTGTAAAAGGTTTTACACCGGATGGGCACGCCGTTTTATTCACATCAAACCGGGTGGCATCCAATAACCGCTATTCGCAGCTGTTTACCGTCCCCATCGCGGGCGGACTGGAAACCCAACTTGAAATACCAAACGCCTACACGGCAACTTATTCGCCGGATGGCAAATGGATGGCTTATACGCCGATTGCGGATGCCTTCAGGCAATGGAAAAATTACCGCGGCGGCTCTTCGGCTACCATCTGGCTGTTTTCATTTGCTGATAAAAGCATTGTTAAAATACCACAACCGGCCAGCGGCTGTAACGACACCGGCCCGATGTGGATGGGCAACACCGTATATTTCAGGAGTGACCGTAACGGCGAATTTAATGTGTACAGCTATGATATTGACACAAAAGCCATAAAACAGCTTACTTCGTTTACCGATTTCCCGGTGCTGAATGCTTCCGGCGGAAATGGCAAGGTGATATTTGAACAGGCCGGTTATCTTCACCTGCTTGACCCATCGGTTTCAGGCTCAAAAAAGCTCACGATAGGCATAGCCGCCGACCTTCTCGAACTGCGCCCGCGCTTTGCCACCGGCAGCAAATACATCCGCAGCGCTGATATTTCACCATCAGGACAGCGGGCAGTGTTCGATTTCAGGGGCGATATTATTACCGTTCCCGCGCAAAAAGGCGATTATCATAACCTGACCTTAACCACTGCCGCGCACGAAAAATATCCCTCATGGTCGGCCGATGGCAAGTGGATAGCCTATTTTTCCGACGCATCCGGTGAATACACGCTGCACATCAAATCGCAGGACGGCAGGGGCGAAGCCAAAACCTTTAAGCTGAACGGCACCGGGTTTTACGCCTTTCCGAAATGGTCGCCAAACGGCAAGTATATCGAGTACACCGACAACGGGCGCAATATGTATGTATTAACCGTAGCCGATGGCAGCATCAGGAAGATCGCATCGGACGACCTGTATGTCCCCGGCCCTTTCCGCGATATGTTTAACGACTGGTCACCCGATTCAAAATGGATCGCCTACACCGTTATTACAGATACTTACTTCAAAAAGATATGCTTCTATTCGACCGAGCAGGAAAAGTCCTTCGCGGTAACCGACGGGTTATCCGACGCGGACGAGCCCCGGTTTAGCCGGGACGGCAAGTATTTATATTTCCTGGCCTCGACTGACGCCGGGCCGGTTCTGAACTGGTTCGACCAGTCGAGCGAAGATATGCGCCGTACAAACAGCATATATCTGCTTACCTTACAACGGGAGACCCCATCGCCGCTGTTCAAAGAAAATGATGAGGAGTATGTGAAAACCGATTCCGCCGCAAAACCGGCTGCGTCAACAGAGAAAAAAACGCCGGCTCCGGTAGTAACAGGTTTTCATATCGATTGGGACGGCATCCAAAACCGCATCGTCGACCTGCCATTAAAGCCGGGCAACTACGCGCAGCTGGGCGTTACCGCCGACGGCGATCTGCTGTATGTGGACGCCGACGAAGGTGGAGGAGGTAAAATGCATAAATACAGCTTTAAAAAACGCGCCGATAACGAGGTGGTTGATATGAGCGGCTACAACCTTTCAGCCAACGGCAAAAAGATGCTGTACGTTTCCAACCAGAAATATTACATCAGCAATGCCGGCGAAAGACCGGAAGCCGGCAAAGGCATGCTCAATACCGATGTGTTGCAGGTTAAAATTGAACCGGCTGCCGAGTGGCCGGAAATTTTTGACGAAGCATGGCGCATCAACCGCGATTACTTTTACGACCCCGGTATGCATGGCGCCAACTGGAACGCGATGAAAAAGAAGTACGCCGTATTCCTGCCCGACCTTGCTTGCCGAGATGACCTGAACACCCTGATACAATGGATGTGCAGCGAACTCTCCGTTGGCCACCACCGCATTAGCGATCCCGGCGACCACCTGCACCAGGCCGACAGGGTGAACGGCGGCTTGCTTGGCGCGGACTATGTGACCGCCAATAACCGTTACCGCATCAAAAAAATATACGGCGGGCTCAACTGGAACCCTAACCTGCGCTCGCCGCTTACTGAGCCGGGGGTTACGGTACATACCAATGATTACCTGCTGGCCGTGAACGGTGTCGACCTGCCGGATTACAAAAACTTGTATGAGTTATTTGAAAACA
>JAQBOH010000099.1 GCA_028288125.1 Mucilaginibacter sp. | reverse complement strand
CCGAACTTGTGTTTTTAAGCGTTTGCATTACCTTTTCCTGTTCGAACGAGCTGTTAATCAGGTTTTTTAGCAGTTGCCGCAGCTGCTGTGCATCAACACTGTTTTGAGCCTCTTCGCCCTCCTGTTCCTTTTGCTCCATTTTATCTGCCAGTTGTTTCATTTGCTCCGCCGCCTGCTGTTGAGACTTCGCGGCCTTTGCCGGATTGCTTTTTTTCAATTCGTCGGAACTTTTGTCCATTTGCTGCTCAATATTTTGTTCTTCCTTCTTTGGGTTTTCAAAATCCTGCTTATGTTCGGTCTGCTCGTTTGTTTTTTGCAGGTCATCAAGCGATTTTTTTATATCCTGGAAGTCATTGTTCAATTTTTGCTGCTCTTTATTTAGCCCCTGCGGATCCGCGCCCGCTTGTTTGGCTTGTTCTGCCAGTTTCTGCTGCTCTTTTGACAGTTGGTTAAGCTGGGTAACGTTTTGATTTAACTTTTGTTCAAACTCAAGCTTTTTATATAGTTCCAGCATTCGGTCAAGCTCCTTTTTTAATGATTTGTTGTCCATTTGCATTTTCGACAATTCATCACGTGTGCCCTCTTTTTGTTCCTGCTGAAGCAGATCTTGCAATTTTTGCAGCATTTCCTGTGTTCTTGGATCCAATACCTTATTCAGCAGATCTTCCATTTGCTGCTGCTTTTCGGTTAACTGCTTATCCTGCTGCTGGTTGTCCTGGCGGTTATATAGATTCTTCTTGTTATCGCCTTGTATTTCTTTTACCAATTCGTCCAGATCTTTCCTCTTTTGCAGCAACTCCTCAATTTGCTTTTTCTCGTCAAACGACAATGTGTTCTTATTTAACAAAAGCTGGTTAAGCTTTTGCGAGTCGTGCTCGATTTGCCCTGCAATCTTTATGGCCGACTCCATTTTTTGTTTAATAGCTTGTGTGCCGCTATTTAATTCGTTATTTATCTCCCTTAAACCGGGAATTTTTAATGTACGTTCGGGAGAGCGTACTTTTTTAGGGCCATTTACCCCGTCATTATCAGCCACCTCGAAATAGTAGGTTACTTCTTCCCCGGGTTTTATACCAATATCGTTCAGGTTCCAGAAGTAAAAAAAGTTGGCCTGTGCCTGGCTCAAATCCGCCTTTACCGGTTTGATAAATGACCCTGGAGCGGATTTATCGCCGCCTGATTTCACCTGGTAATGGAATGTTAATGATGAAAATCCATGATCATCCTGTATCCTGCCGTCAAAATAAAGAGATTTCGTGCTAACCGAATCCTGTTTTTCCTGAACGGATATCGATGGCGCTTCGTCAGCTATCACATTAACCCGGTAACTTGCCGAATCGCCATGGTTTACCAGGGTATTCCGCGGTGTTATTTTATAAACAGCGTTCTTATAGATTTTTTCCTGGTGTTCAAATATATCCCCGGCGCCAAGGCGGGCAATATTTGTTTTGCCATTCATCTCAAACAGTAAACCCGTTGCGTGTTGGGTGTGAAACGTCCAGTTAACCAGTGTTCCTGCCGGTACAGTCAGGTCGCCGGCATTTAAAAGCGTTTCGTTTTTCTTATGCAGATAAGCAGGATAAGTTAATTCGGCATCGAAGTGTAATAATGCAGGGCGCAGGTTAACCCTTATTTCGTAGGGGACAGATATGAATCCATTTCCTGTCAGCTTAAAGGAGGTGTTCTGCTGCAGGTTGGTAAACAGGTAATGAAAACGGCTAATGTTGTCCTTATCGAGTTTAAAGGTATTATTCGCGGTTTCGATGTATACATCTCCCGGTAATTTGTTGCCTTCGAGTTTCAGATCGAGCTTCAGATCATCGCCCTGGACAACCGACAGGGATTGATTTTGAACAATAAACTTAAACGGCGCCGCAGGCACAAAATATTCGTTATGCCTGATAAGTCTTTTTGTGCTTTCGGTTAACACCGATGGCGCTGCAAAAGCGAGGATACCAATTATTCCTGCCGGAAAGATCGCCCATTTAAGATATTTGGCATTTTCTTTTATGTTTATGGCCGAGGGAAAGCTGACCGGTTTTAACCCGTCTATTTTTTGGTCGATGCTGGCCTCGATCAGCGCACGGTGCTGCGGGTCTTCGGCGGCTAATTTTTTAAGCTGCAGGGTATTGAGCAGCTTATCATTCACATCGAAAAAATGCCGGCCAATTATTTCGGCGGCCTGGTCGTGCGTTAATGATTTTCCCAGTTTAAGCCACGCCAGCAAAGAAGGAATGATCAACCAGCAAATAAGGCCGGTATTGAGAACTATAAAAAAGTAAAATAGCAGGGTGCGGAGACCGGGACTAAAATTTCCAAAATATTCACCGACCGCGATCACAACATATGCCGAAAACAAACCCGCGGCTAAAAATATCAGCCCGCGCAAAAAATTATTGAAGTAATATTTGCGGATGAAGAGATTGATCTTATCAATCAGGAGCTCATAGTTTCCGGCAGAATCCATAGATAAGCGCTAAATTACTCTTGTAACGCAAATATAAAGGTTAATAATATAACCACCGGCTTCGGATGGCTTTTTTTGTCTAATTACAGGGTGCTTAATAACAAACATTTACGCTATATTTATATAAACCTAAAGTTAAATCTATATCATGAAAACCTCCCGGATAATAACTATAGCCATTTTAAGCGGCCTCCTTTTGTCCGCGTCCTGCAAAAAGCATGTTGTACAGCCTGTAAATCAATTATCATTACTACCCCCCGCTACGCAAACCGGAGCCCGCACCTTTGGCTGCCTGGTAAACGGTAAAGCATTCGTGCCGGAAAACAGGAGCATTATAGAAGGGCCGGATATGCAATGCAACTACATCCTGCTAAACGGGGGATATTATTTTACACTAGCCCTTTCCAACAACGATAATGGTTTGGTAAAAGGTATGTGGGTAAAAACAGACTCCCTTGCAATAGCACAGGGCCAGACCTATAAACTTATCACCTATGCGATGGGAGATGCTGACGCTTCTTATTATTTATTGGGCAACGATAATCGGAGTTACATTACTAATACGACCGTATCTGGCGTTTTAACGATCACTAAACTGGATCCGGCAACGCAAATCGTATCCGGCACTTTTTATTTTAAGGCGGTAAACGCTCCGGGGGATACCGTATCGGTTACAGACGGCCGGTTCGATATGCCTTACACGAGATAAAATTAACCCCAACCAGGCATACCTACAGCTTTTTGAAAAAAGTTAAAATAGGGTGTTTTCACGGTATATGGTGATATAATTTTATTCTACTTTTAGTAAAGTTTTGTTGTATCGTTTCAGGAAATTGTTTCGTGTGATATAAATATAACAACAATAAATCCACTAATAGTTATTTAACAAGTGAATGAGTTAAACGAATGAAAAACCTTTGAGGTGTTTTTAAACAATGTTGCCTATTAAAAAATATTAATATATCTTCATATAACCCAAAGTTAAACCTTATATTATGAAAGCGTTTCCGATAATAATTATAGCCATTTTAAGCGGCCTGCTTTTGTCCGCGTCCTGCAAAAAGCATGTTGTACAGCCTGTAAATCAATTATCATTACTACCCCCCGCTACGCAAACCGGGGCTCGTACGTTTGGCTGCCTCGTGAACGGGAGAGCATTCGTGCCGGAAAACAGGAGTATTATAGAAGGGCCGCATCTGCAATGCAACTACATCTTGCTAAACGGGGGATATTATTTTACACTTGCCCTTTCGAATAACGACAACGGTTTGGGAAAAGGCATTGGCATAAGAACTGATTCCCTTGCAATAGCACAGGGACAAACTTATAAACTTAAAACCTATGCCATGGGAAATGCCGATGCTATATATTTTTTAGTTGGTAACGATAATCGCAACTATGTCACTAATGATGCCGTATCGGGCTTTTTAACTATCACTAGGTTAGATCCGACAACGCAAATCGTCTCCGGCACCTTTTATTTTAAGGCGATAAACGCTCCGGGCGATACCGTATCTGTTACAGACGGCCGGTTCGACATGCCTTATACCAGGTGATAATATGTAATTACTTAACCAAATCCTATACACATGAAAACACATTTTTTTAGGATACTGCTTTGCAGTATTTGCATCAGCGCAATGCTGGCTGGCCGGGTGAACGCCCAGGAGGGCGGCGGCAGTACCATTGAAGTCGACACCACATTCAACAATGCCATGAACCATGTTTTTGTCAACCTCGACAAAAGCAAAATCCCTTTCGGCTTGCTCCGCGATTACGCCATGGAGTTTACCAACCTCGAAAACTTTAACGGCGCCGCGCTGACCGACAGCAATTATGTTGATCACAAAATTTTTTGGGAAATCGTCACTACACTTGCTTTAGCCCGGACAACGAGCGCCGCCTACTCGGCGCTTCCAAACCCTAATACCATAAATAACAACTGGTTCGCCAGCCGGCAGCCCGGCAGGGTAAGCCTTTGCGGTATATTTTATCAATATGGTTATTTGGATCCCAATGCGGCAAATAATGGTACTATTACCGTTACTAACGGCCAACTGTTTGATAAATATGTGAACGGCGTTTGGCAAAACCCTTACCTGCAGGGAAATGTGATCGCGTTTGCACCATCAACCAATACCTACAGGGGGAAAAGCTTTAACATAAATTTGCCGGCAAATTTATGGCTTACCAACAGCAGTTCGCTGGTGAGCAGCATCCAGGTCGATGCGGGCGACGGGCTGGGTTACCGCACACTGGCGGCCGGCATAGACCTACCTGTAAGCTATGCCGATACAGGTATGAAAGTGCTGAATTTTAAAATAAACCTGGCGAACAGCACAGTCCTGCAAAGCCATTCACTGCTTCATATTACTCCGGACCCGTTAGCCAGTATCGGCAGCAATGGGGGTTGGGCGCCCGCAATGAACAACGATTTTTCGCTCTCTTCCATGCCATACGTTTACCATGTAAATACCTCGACTTTATACAATGGCGCACCCGGCGTGGGAGTAGTAACCGTACAGCTTGCATCGGGGCATACAACATTAACAAATCCGTTCATCGTGGCAGAAGGTTTTGATGCCGGGATATATACATCACCTGAAAGCCTGACGGGATCACAATCATACACAGATTGGGTTTTGGATATCAAACTAACCTCTTTCTATACACTATTACGGTCCAATTACGATGTAATATGGATAGATTTCAAGAACGGTACGGATGATATACACCGTAATGCATTGGTCGTTGAGGATGTGATCAGGTGGGCAAACGCCAACAAAACGGGTCCAAATAAAAACGTGGTAATGGGTTTGAGCATGGGGGGCCTGTGCGCACGCTATGCCCTAAAAACCATGGAAAACGGTGGCGAAACACACCAAACGGGTTTGTTTATCACCCAGGGTACACCCCACCAGGGTGTGGTTGTCCCGCTGAGCCTGCAATGCATGGAAATACATGCGAATTCGCTTTATATGCGTGCAGGTGTGGCAGCTGGCATCTACGATCTTGTCCGGATATTTGCACCAACCCTGCCCGATGCCACCGGCCTCCTGTCAATGAGCAACACACCGGCCGCACTGCAAATGCTAATAACCCATTTAAACAGCAGCTACCAGATCGATAACACCGTTCATAACGCGTGGCAAACCGAATTAACAAATTTAGGTTACCCCACCCAGGGCAATATTCGAAATGTGGCCATAAGCAATGGGTCGGAGTGCGGCCAAACACAGGTGTTAACACAAAACAGCTCGATCATTTATGTAAACGGCAAGCTTAATACCAGGATATTAGGCGACGTGATAATGCAAGTAGCTACTGCTTTTGGGGTTACCAGCCCGGCTTTTTTAACCAACCAGCCGGCTCTTTTGCTTGGTGTTTTACCAGGACGGAATACGATAGCGTTAAACTACGCGGCAAATGCGGCCAGCAGCGGCTACCAGGCCTATGCAGGTAAAATAACTTATACAAAAACTATTCTATGGCTCATCCCCGTAACACTAACGATCACGAACCGTACCTTTAATTCGCCGGCCGGCGTGCTGCCGTATGAAACGTATGGTGGCGATTATTTTGCCATGCCTTCATATAAAAGCTTTGGCTCCAGCGGCTGGTTTGGCAAATACAATATCACATTAAATATTGCGCCGAGCTTCGGTTTTGGGCCGACACCCAGCGTACTGGATATCGGGAAAGGGTTAGTAACGCTTACGCAAAGCGATTACGCCGCGCCTTATGCAGAAACCTCGCCGCCTGCACCGAATAGCCCGTTTGCGAATTACATCACTGCATTTACCCCACTCGGTCCAAATGTTCCCAATAATAACGAGGGGCATTTGACATACGAAACCCGGAATAGCAACTGGCTTGTAAAAGAATTGAATGCACAGCTGCCCAATCTTGCAGATTGCAGCACTTTATGCCAAACTTATGCAATATCGGGAGACGCAAACGACTGCAACAGCGTAAAAACATATTCCGTGCCGTCTTTCAGTAATGTAAGCTATAGTTGGACAACAAGCGGCAATTTGCAAATAAACAGCGGCCAAGGAACTTCAACCGTGCAAATACAACCACTGGCCGGAACCAATGGGCAGCAAGGTACATTAAAAGTTGATATGTCCATTACAAATCAGCCCGATTGCGGCCCACAATCGGTAACCAAAACGATATCAATTGGCGTTGAGCCACTGGTGGTGTCTACTACAGTTGACCGATCGCCACAGGCAAACAATTACCAGTATGTAACTTCCACAGCTACGTTGTTGCCTAATACTACCTCAAGCAATTATACCTGGTACCTTGAGCAAGGCGGCCAGCCAACCAACGTTATCGCTTACGGGATAACCCTAAACCATTACCCGATAGCACCAGGCACTACCATTTTTTACCAGTGCCAGGCGGTAACCCCATGCGGCACCTCTGTAGACCGTGAGTATGCTTATAATACTAATTCAGGCGGCTATGCCATGACCAGTCAATCGGTTACTGTTTATCCAAACCCTTCAAATAACGTGATGACGGTAACCAATAATAATATCCCCGTAACCGGCGATGCAGCCGGCAACCCGAACGGGACGGTTCCGCAGTCGTATAGGATAGTTGTTTATAATGATAAAGGCCAGATACTGAAATCAGCAAAAAACGAAAACGGGAATGCAAGCGTAAACATCGGAACAGCGGATATACCCGATGGCAATTACTTTTTACATATTATGCAGGGAAGCAATGTAATTGAAAAACAGGTGATGGTAAGGCATTAAAATATTTGTTTCTCTTCAACCAGGCCTCTGTGATCCAAAATCATCAGAGGCTTTTTTGTGCATATTATCGCCAGATGTGTTAGACTTACGAAGTTTTAAAAACATCGTAAGTCTAATCTTAACCATCCTCAACAATGACGCCGGAATGATAAAAGTCCGGCGAACTGGCTCTATATTTGTAAGGCAAACTAATAAGTTTGCCTTACAATAAAATGAATATAAATAAAGACCTTCGACTTGCCTCGGACTTGCGTACAGGAATTACCCGGTTGGTAAAAAAATTAAGGAAGCAGTCGCCAACCGGCCTGCAGCTTTCCCTTACCGAACGGTCGACACTGGCATTATTATTCCATCATAAATCGCTGCTGCCAAGTGAGCTTGCCGCGATGGAAATGATCACCAATCAATCCATGTCGCAGGTGCTTAGCCATCTTTTTGACCTGGGGTTTATTACGCGTACCGCGTCCGACACCGACAAACGAAAAGTGATCATATCCCTGACACCGGAAGGCGAACGAACATTAACCCGCGTGCGCAACGAACGGGACGAATGGCTTGCCCGCGCAATAAAGGAAACATGTAATCCCGCGGAACAAAATATACTCAAACAGGCCCTGGCGCCGATAAATAAACTGGTTGATTTTAAATGAGCCAGGCCCGGAGAAAGAGCAATAAATGACTACAGAAACAATAAAAAAATTCAGAACATTCAGTGCGTTCAAAAGCCGCAATTACAGTTTATACTTTGCCGGGCAATCTGTTTCGTTAATAGGCACGTGGATGCAGAAAACAGCAGTGAGCTGGGTTGTTTACACGATGACACATTCAACCCTTATGCTGGGCTTAACGCTGTTCGCAAGCCTCTTCCCCTCTTTTTTGTTTTCGCTGATCGGCGGCGTGGTATCGGACCGGTATAATAGGTACAAGGTGTTGCTTACTACACAAATAGCGTCATTAATTCAGGCAACATTGCTGGCTGTGTTAATATCGTTAAAGCATCATGCTGTATGGGAAATACTTGCATTAAGTGTTATATTGGGAATTATCAATGCATTTGACGTGCCGGCGCGGCAGTCGCTGGAATATGAAATGGTAGATGACAAGGCCGACCTGCCAAACGCGCTGGCGCTCAATTCGTCGATGGTCAACTTGTCCCGGATCATTGGCCCGGGCATAGCCGGCATTGTTTTGGAAAAGGTGGGCGATGGCGCATGTTTTTTACTGAATGCATTGAGCTTTGTGGCAGTAATTGTATCGTTGCTAATGATGAAGTTGCCGGCTTACATTAAAAAAGGCCATACCAAAAACGTTTTCGGCGAACTGAAAGAAGGCTGGGCGTATATTAAACAAACCCCTTCAATTGCGTTTGTTTTAATTATGCTGGCATTGGTGAGCTTGATGGTTTTGCCATTCAGTACGCTAATTCCCTATTATGCCAGGGATGTTTTTAACGGCACAGCATCCACCTTTGGTATAATTGACAGCTTTATTGGATTGGGTGCATTTTCGGGCGCAATATTCCTGGCCTCTTTAAAGACCGGGACCGATCTCAAAAAAATACTATTCATCAATACCCTGGTTTTTGGTATAGGGCTTATTTTATTTTCACATGAGCGTAGTTATCCGCTGGCTTTATTTTTTGTGACGGTAGCCGGGTTTGGGATGATGTCGCAAATAACGGTCAGCAACACGCTGATCCAAACCACGGTGGCCCCTAATATGCGGGGCCGGGTTATCAGTTTTTACGCGCTGGCGTTCTTCGGAATGCAGCCGCTGGGCGGATTGCTGGTTGGGGTCATTTCAAAATGGGCCGGCACGACGGATACTTTAATGGGCGAAGGAATAGCTGCGCTGCTGATAGCGTTATTACACTGGCGGTACCTGCAAAAAGAAAAGCTGAAAAAAGAACAGGAGCTGTTAATAACGGATGAGCACCATTTAGGGGCAGTGTAACAAAAAACTGATTCGCGGCAGCGGGATTTTAATATTTCGTACATTCGGTTAAGTTTAATCATCCCATTATGAAACCTGTAAAATTTATCCTTCCCCTGTTGCTTTGTGCTATTACAATTAGCTTTACAATCGCCGGGAAAACGGATCGCTGGAAACAGCTATTTAACGGCAAGAATCTTTCTGGCTGGGATACCTATATCGGGCCCGACCTTGACAATGCCGGTAAACCCGTTACGGGTATGCCGATTGGGCTGAACAATGATCCCCGCCACGTTTTTAGTATAGTAAAGGAGAACGGTGAAAATATTATTCGCATTTCGGGAGAGAGCTGGGGCGCCATATCTACTAAAAAGGAATACGAAAATTATCACTTGCAATTGCAGTTTAAGTGGGGCAATCTTTCGTGGGGGCAAAAAAAAGGCAAAAAAAAAGATAGCGGATTATTGTATCATTCCGTTGGTAGATTTGGAGCTGATTACGGGGCGTGGATGCGATCGCAGGAATTCCAGGTTGAAGAAGGCAACTGCGGTGATTATTGGGGTGTTGCCGGCGGAATGGCCGACATACCGGTTATTAAAAGATCAGAAACAGAATACATTTACAATCCCGAAGGAACACTGTCGACCTTTAGCCAGGGCAGCAAACAGGGCAGGCATTGCGTAAAGCAAGGCGACGGAGAAAATCCAACGGGCCGGTGGAATACACTTGACCTGTACTGCCATGGTGATACCAGCGTCCATATGGTAAATGGCAAGGTAATGATGGTGTTATATCACAACAGGCAATTGGAAGACGGGGAAGAATTGCCGCTTACCAAAGGAAAAATTCAAATCCAATCGGAAGGGGCGGAAGTGTATTACAAGCAAATAAAAATACAGCCGATAAATCATCTTCCGGCGAATCTTTTTAAGCGATAAGCGCATTTGCCCAAAAGTTTAAATTGTCGTTTGATTCGACGTGTAAATGCCTTTAAGTTCCGTTAGACCTATAACAGCTTTTTCTCTTTAAGCAATTGACAAAATAACCTTAAAACTTTTTTTCATGTACCGACGTTAATAGTGTAATAAATTAAATAGCCGATAACTGATAGTAACCGCAAAAATGATGACACAGTTTTTATAAACATTTTTGCTCTTTGCAGGTTATTATCACAGTTTTAACTCAGACGACATGTCAGCAAAAAAAAACATATTAATAATTGAGGATGACGGAGATATTTTACAAGTGCTCGAAACGGTATTAACTTATAATGATTTTTTAGTACACGGAATTAACCGGACGGATGATATATTCGAAACCATTAAGAAGTATAAGCCCGACCTGGTGCTTACAGATTATCTGTTATCAGGTTTAAACGGGGGTAAAATTTGCCAGCTTATCAAAAGCAATAAAGATACCTGTCACTTGCCGGTTATGCTGATCTCGGCCTACCCCGCCCTCGCAACTTCGTTTGGCAATTTTGGTTTCGATGCATTTATTAACAAGCCATTTAACATAAATGACCTGGTTGATAAGATAAAACAGCTGCTAAATAAAACGCCGAAAAAAGCATCCCAAAAAGTCGGATAGAGTCGAGTCGAAAGTCGGGGAAAGCCCGAAATTCGACTTCGGCAATTGACGTGCCACCATGCATTTTCATGTTTTGCTAACCGTATAATTTACGCCGTTATAAATCCCAGGCATACCCACGAACCGATCATTACTAATATTCAAGTTCGCGGCAAATATAGCCTGCTGTTTGCAAAACATATTCGATGTGCCTGGGAGAGATGTTGACGGCCTCTATTCTTAAAATATTATCGCAATCGTCCAGGTCGAAATTCCAGTCACGTATCTCCGGTATGCCGGTTAACAGCGGCTTAAGCTCGCCAACCTGTTCGGCGCTTTCAATGTTTGTTATAAATACCAGTACTTCCATGCTTTTCCACGAAAAGGTTAATCGCAACCCTCAACGGCTATTCTGATGTATTTGGTGCTTCGCGGGCATAATCATCTTTATTATTATTCCATGCGCCCGAATCCCATTTTCCCCATCCGCATTTTTGGCCCATCTTTTCCCTGAATTTTGCCTGTTCATCGGGTGTCATATTTTTAAAACGCTCGGCCATTTTGTGACGCATCCACGGAGCGCCGCCCCGGGGGCCGCCTTTGCCAAAGCCAAACAATATTTTACACAAAATAAAAATGCCAAGGGCCTGCCAAAAAGTGATGGTACCGACATGCAGGATAGGTGGCAATAGCTCGTTCCATAAAAGCATTACCGCGAATCCGGCGAGCGACACGAAAGCCGCAATCGCAACGGGGATTAATATAAACCGTCTTTTATAAAGTAAATTTTTCATCGTTATAATTTTTAATAGTCTGTTATTTCATCATACAATTGTTTCAGCCGTTTGCGCAAATGCAAAACCGCGTAGCGTTTGCGCGATACCAGGGTTTGTACATTTTCCCCGGTCCGCTCGGCCATTTCCCCGAATGAAACGTCATCCAGTTCGTGCCAGATAAACACTTGTCTTTGCTCTTGGGGCAGCTCATCCAGCGCGTGGAATAGTTGTTCCCAAAACAGGTTGCGCAGGTATTCCGTCTCGGGGGTAACCGCTTCCGTCATCAGGATAGATTTGAAGTCCCAAAGCTCGTCTTCATTCGTATCGCCTTCAGGCGCCATGTCATCCAGCAATGTTTCTGTCTTTTTTTTGTGCTTGTCCAGTATTTTATTACGGGCAACGCGGTACAGCCAGGCGCCTGTTTGCTCGATCGGCTCAGAATTTATGACTGAGCTGAACTGGTACCACACATCCTGCAGAATGTCTTCGGCATCGGCATCACTTTTTACCCTCCGCCTGATAAATCCGAGCAAGCTCTTACCATAAGCTGTTATTGCTTGTATGATAGAGGCTTCTCGTTGTTCGGACATTACGGTTGAGATCAATGTACAGGTGTTTAAAGATAGAGACGATTGCGAAAGCAAAACATTTTAATTTATTTTGGCTTTTGTCGATTGCTTGACTAAGCCATATTTTATCATTACTTTCATCAATAATGGATCAGCCAGGCATTAACCGCATCAATTGTTATAATATCCTGGCCATGCTTGCCGCCTCGTGCGTTGCCCTCATTATGCCTTTCGAGCTGGTGCTGCTATCTTACGCTATACTTGGCCCGGCGCACTATCTTACCGAAATATCATGGCTTAACAACCGGCAGTTTTTCACGCTTAAAAAGTACGATTACCTGCTCATTATAGCCGTGGTGCTGATATCATTATTGCTTCGGCTTCCCTATGCGAATATTGTTTTTTATTGCTTCGGCCTCTCGTTCATATTGTTGGTGATAAAGGGAAATATCAGCAGGCTGCTTGCTTTTTGTATGCTTATAATTGCCGGATACTTTTTACTTACCAATAACATCCTGCGTACCATATTCGGGCTGTATGTGCCAACACTTATTCACGTATATATATTTACGGGCGCATTTATGTTGTTTGGAGCATTAAAAGACAAAATTGTTTCAGGTTATATGGCCTTTATTGTCTTTTTACTTTGCCCGGTATTATTGAGTGTTTTGTTTACATCTTACCATACTGCGCCGGCAGCCTGGGCAATCAGCAATTTTGACTATTTCGGCCGGATAAACGCGACAACGCTGCGCAATCCGTCCATGAATGTTTTTACCAGCCAGGTAAGTATAATTTTAACAAGACTGATAGCCTTTGCTTATACCTATCATTATATCAACTGGTTCAGCAAAACAAGGATTATTAAATGGCACCGCATATCAATAACCCGAACGGCTATTATAACACTGATCTGGGTTGGCTCAGTAGCCCTTTATTTTTATAACTACCGGTTAGGATTTAAATGGTTGTTTATGCTTAGCCTGGTGCATGTTATACTGGAGTTTCCGCTTAACCACCGCAGTTTTATCGGGATCGGCAGGGAATTGAAAGGCCGATTGGCCGGTTGATTTGCATTATTCATATATTCGATCATAAAAGCTGCAAGCGACAAAAAAATAAAAAATGGGTTATAACACAAAACTTGCCGACAGAATAAGGGAAGCACTGATGCACCTGCCCGATGTTGAAGAAAAGGAAATGTTTCGCGGGATATGTTTTATGGTAAATGGCAAGATGTGCGTATGCGTAAGCGGCGATGAGATATTGTGCCGTATTGGCGCCGACCAGCTGGAAACCGAACTTGAGACGAACGGCGTAAGGCAGATGGTTATGGCGCGAAACAGGCCCAGCAAGGATTTTGTATTTGTCAGCGAGGAAGGTTTCCATAATCAAAAGGACTTTGACCATTGGATCAAGCTTGCGCTCAATTTTAACCCGATGGCAAAGGCGTCAAAAAAAAAGCGCAGCCATTAACTCAAATTCACGAGGCGAACAAGCCCGAACACCCCCGAACATGGCGCGAACGCACCCCGAACACCCCTGAACACGCCATGAACGCTGGCGCACGAGCGAACAAGCGAACGCGCCGGTTCATAACAAACATGGCTGGAAAATACTTCACGAACACTCAGAAATGATCCGGGATTTAAAAACCGGCAGATATTATCGGGCGTATATATTTAACAAGAACATGCTTCAGATAAGCTGAATGCCAATAATTAGTCCACGCTGATATTCTCAGCATAAATGAAAGCGCGATTATTTTTATTGTGGTACAGCGATTGCATATAATGGCTTATATTTAACCAAGTTAATTTTTATGATGATATTTCGTTCTGCAAAAAGATCTGCACTTACAATTCTATTCTTTCTTCCTTTTATTTTCCTCACGCTGCAAGGTTGTAAAAAGAAACGGCCCGAAATGGCCACCATACTTTATAAAAAAACGCATAACAAGGTTTTTAATAACGTTACGCCCGAAGGTTTTTCCGAGGTATTTAAACATGTGCTCGACAGCGCGAAAAGCACGCTTGCCTATCCTCGGCAAATAGCGGCTTTTTACGAACAAAACGACTACGATGCGCAGCTGGTTATGGACCACCTGTTCAACAGTGATTTAAACACCGCCGCCGCCTGGTTTATGAAGGCAGACGAGCATGGGCTAAACCCCAAAATGTTCCGTACCGACGAAATACGGGCGTTACTAAAAAAGTTTGACGATAAAAAGGGCATAAAAACCGTTAATGAAGCCTACCACGATATGGCCGAGCTGGAATTGTTATTCGCCAATTCGCTGATCAAATATTCAACAGCGCTGCAGTATGGGATAGTTAATCCGAAAAAAATATATGTAAGATATTACACGGATGCCAAATTGCCTGACACGGCGACAATGATGCAGGTGTTACAAACCCGGAGCATTAAAAATTATTTGGACAGTATTCAGCCAAAGACCCCACAGTATGTTGCCCTACAAAAAGCTTTGACAAACAATTACCAGGCGCCCGGGCTGTCCCCGGAAGAAACCAAACGCACGATAATTGCGAACCTGGAGCGTTTGAGGTGGAAGAATAAGCCATCTGAAAATAAATATGTTATCGTAAATATTCCCGATTATACTTTGAACGTGGTTGAAAACGGTCACCCGGTTTTAAACATGAAGGTTTGTGACGGCGAAGGCCGTAATAAAACAAACGCTAACACCATTGTCAATTATCATGATACAGCAACAGTCGACAGGCCGTTTCCGCGCGAAACGCCACAGTTAAACAGCCTGATACATAGTGTTGACGTAAACCCGGTATGGAATATACCCGAAAGCATTGCCAGTAAAGAGATTATGGTCGACGCGGCAAAGGATCGATACTATCTTTCAAATAAAGGCATACAGGTTTATAAAAACGGGAAGCTGGTAGATGACCAGGATATTGACTGGTCGACAGCTAAAAAGGATGAATATGAATTTAAGCAAAAACCGGGAGACGACAATTCTCTCGGAAAAATTAAGTTCCTTTTCACAAATAAAAGTAATGTGTATTTACATGATACACCCGCGAAGTCGGCGTTTGATCTTCCTGCACGGGATGTGAGTCATGGCTGTGTGCGTTTGGGCGAACCGCAGCAACTGGCTTTAAATTTATTTGGTCCCGGGCCAAAGTATAATCTTATTGTAAAGGATATGGCTTCGGACAGGCCGGATCCAACAACCATTTACCTTCCGAAGAAGGTTCCGGTGTATATAACTTATGTTACCTGCTGGGCAGATGAAAGCGGCACATTGCAATTTCGCCAGGATGTTTACGGATTGGATATTGTATTGTACGCGAACTTGCTGAAGGCCGGTATATAAAATCGTTTAATGTAAAAAGGCCCGGGTCAATGTTATTGATCCGGGCGTTTTTGTTATATAAATTTTATAAGGCTTATTTCCCTATGGTATCATTAGCAACTATACCGGCATTTGCCATTGTTGCGGATGAATCGGGCACAAACAAGCTTTTAGGCAAGTCATCTTCGTTTAAATATTTTGATGAGTAACTGCTGTCGTTACCATTAACAAAAAGTACTGTCTTGCCTTTTATTGTATTTATAACCAGGTCAGAAACTTCAGGCGATACCGCCGGGCAGCCAAAGCTGCGGCCAATGCGACCTTGTACGTTTATATTTTGCTGGCTTACATATGGCGCGGCATGTACCACAATATCACGGGAACGTGCGCCACTGTTAAATCCTTCGTCCATGCCATCCAATCGTAGCGAACGGCCATGCTTGCCGAAATAAATATCGTCGGTTAGGTAAAAACCTAAACTGCTTTGGTGCGACTCGTTGTTGTTTGAAAAATGGCTGGCCATATCATCGCCACTGCCCTGACCGTGGGCAACCCATGTATTTAATAATAAAGCTTTAGTCGCGATGTCTACAATCCACATCCGTTTTTCGTGACTGGGTTTGCTCAAGTCAACAACAGTTAAAATTGAACTGTTTTGCGGCAGCTTGTTTGCTAATTTTAAATTTAAAAAACCGGTGAAAGCTTTTTGAAATACAGCAAGCTCTAAACCGCTTTGCTGCAAATGCGCTGCCTGGAAAAGGTTAGCAACATACTGTGCAAATAAGTCTTTTTCTGATAAAATGGTATGTGTTGTTGTTTTTGTTATTATGGGTTTGCCAGCTTCGGCTGATCTCCAGCTTATTATAGTAATTGAAAATATCAATAAAGCACCTATCAACCACATCAAATGTTTTTTCATATTCTTCGTTAAGTTTAATTCAATAGTTTATCGTCGTCAACCTTTATACGTTGAGTAGCAGTATTAGGTTCCGAATTCTTTTGGCAGTACAAAATTATCTATTTTAACTTAATTAATTGTCACAATAATATAATTATACACCAAAACTTAAAAACTGTTTTAATAAAGGTTAAAAAAGAATATATTAAACTTTATAACGCTGTAATAGTTTAGTTCTACAGGATGTTTTATAACTGAACGTATCGCCGTTTAGTATATCGGCGGATATTTTTGCGGATCAGCGTCGCTCATTAAACTATATACTGCTTCAATAATATCGTCCTCCGATGGTTTGCTGAAATAATCGCCGTCGGACCCATAAGGCGGACGATGTTCTTTCGCGCAAAGCGTTTTCGGCTGTGCATCAAGCGAATAATAGCCTTTTTGCACCTCCAGTATATTTTGTAAAATATAAGCCGACGCGCCTCCCGGCACATCCTCATCAACGACCAGCAATTTGCTGGTTTTCTTTAACGATTTCCCGCTGATGTTATCCAGGTCAAAAGGATACAGGGTTTGCGGGTCTATCACTTCAATTTGGATGCCCATTTTTTCCAGTTCTTCGGCGGCGGCCATCACAATGCGCAGCGTTGAGCCATAGGATACTATGGTAACATCATTGCCTTCTCGTAATAGCTCCGCTTTTCCTAATGGTACAGTAAATTCGCCCACATTGGCCGGCAGCCGTTCTTTTAACCGGTAACCGTTCAAACACTCAATAACAAGTGCCGGCTCGTCGCTCCTGAGTAGGGTATTGTACATGCCGGCGGCCTGTGTCATATCTCTCGGCACACAAATATGCAGCCCGCGCATTGAGCTTAATATCAACCCCAGCGGCGATCCCGAATGCCAGATGCCTTCCAGCCGATGCCCGCGGGTGCGGACAATCAGCGGGGCTTTTTGGCCGCCTTTGGTGCGATAACTTAATGTAGCCAGGTCATCGCTTAAAACATTTAACGAATATAAAATATAGTCGAGGTACTGGATTTCGGCTATAGGTTTCAAGCCCCGCATGGCCAGGCCCAGGCCCTGTCCTATTATGGTGGCTTCACGTATCCCGGTGTCGGTTAAACGCAGGTCGCCATATTTATTTTGCAGCCCGGCAAATCCCTGGTTTACATCGCCAATGGCGCCAACATCTTCACCAAAAGCAACGATGCTTTTATCGCGCTCAAAGTTGGCATCAAAACAGGCATTTAACAATTCGCGGCCATCCAGCATCCGGGCATCGTCGTCATATGTCACCGCAACTTGCGGCACCTTAAACGGCGATTGCGGCGTTTCGGTAAACAAGTTGGAATTAAAACGCTCCGTGTTTTTTATTTGTTCATCATTAAGCCAGCTGATGAGCACTTGTTTGGCTGAGGAACTATCTTTAACCGTAAGGCGCAGCGCTTTCCGCACCGCGGTAAATACGTCCTTACGGCCCGGGTCGGTACATTCACGTAATTCGCCTACAATAGTTAATAATCTATCCTTAGCTGGTACCTCTTTTGCCAGCTGCTCTATTAGCTGTGCTGCTTCATTTAATTCAGTCCTTATTTCTTCGCCCAGTTGGTTCCATATGCTGCGCTGGCATTCACGGACATGCTTTTTGGCCGTGTCTTCTAGTGTATCCATTTCAGCCTCAGTAGCTATGGCCGACGTGATCATCCATTTGCGCATCTGCAGCAGGCAGTCGTGCTCCTCTTCCCAGGCCAGGCGGTCCTTTGATTTATACCGCTCGTGCGACCCCGAAGTGGAGTGCCCCTGCGGCTGCGTCATTTCATTTACATGGATCAAAACCGGGACATGCTCTTCGCGGCAAACGGTTATGGCGCGTTCGTACGTTTCGCAAAGCGCCACATAATCCCAGCCCCTCACTTTAAATATTTCGTAGCCGTTCGTCCCGTTTTCACGCTGAAAGCCTTTTAATATTTCCGAAATATCTTCCTTGGTTGTTTGCAGTTTCGCGGGAACAGAAATGGCATATTCGTCGTCCCATACAGAAATAGCCATCGGTACCTGCAATACGCCCGCAGCGTTCAATGTTTCAAAAAACAATCCTTCGGATGTTGAGCCGTTGCCAATAGTGCCAAAAGCAACCTCGTTTCCATTAACCGAAAAATTGCTGAGATATTCAAGTTCTTTATTTTGCCGGTATAATTTTGATGCGTAAGCCAGGCCCAGCAGGCGCGGCATGTGGCCGCCGGTGGGTGAAATATCGGCAGAGCAATTCATGGTTTCTGCCTGGTTAACCCAGCTGCCGTCCTCATTTACAAACCGGGTAGCATAGTGGCAGTTCATTTGCCTTCCGGCGGATGCCGGGTCCTTATCCACATCAGGATAAGCATACAGCTGCGCGAAAAATTCCATCAGGTTGCTCATCCCGGTAGCGAACATGAACGTTTGATCGCGATAATAGCCCGCCCGCCAGTCGCCTTTGCGAAAAGCCTTGGCCATAGCTAACTGTGCAACTTCCTTACCATCACCAAATATCCCGAATTTCGCCTTACCCGTTAGCACCTCCCTGCGCCCGATCATACTCGCTTGCCGGCTTTCGAAACCGATGCGGTAATCATTGAGCACTATTTTCTTAAAATCGTCAAAACTGAGCTCGGCTGCATTAAAGTTAACCGTAGCGTGTATTGCAGTTTCGGGCATATAAAATTTTGATTAGCGGGTAAAATTATAAAATTCTATTCTGTTATTTGCAATTATAACATATAAAACATCCCGGCAAACGGAATAGTTTTTTAATTACGTTAAACCTTTTATATTTGTATTCGTTAAAGCACTACATATGAAAAAGATATTAATGATTTGCGCAGTGGTTTTAGGCTTTGCCTTCACTGCATCGGCACAAGATAGCGAAAAGGCCGATTTTAAATTCAACGAGGAAAAGCACGATTTCGGTAAGATACCGCAAGGCACGCCGGTTACAACCGTGTTTGAATTTACCAACATTGGTAAAGAACCGCTGATATTAACCGAAGTTAGGCCAACCTGCGGCTGTACTATTGCCGACTATACCAAAACACCGGTAAAAAGCGGCGATAAAGGTTTGATCAAAATTACCTACAACGCAGCGGTTGCCGCGCCGTTTAACAAAACGATAGTGGTAACATCAAACGCTAAAACGCCACAGAAATATTTAAATATTGTTGGCGAGGTAGTAGCCAAGCCGGCGGCGAGCAGCCGATAGGCTCACCTAATCCTACTCAACCGCTTTGGCGATGGCGCAAGCAGAAGGTTTTTTAATACGACATTGAGAGACACGGTAATTCGTGTCTTTTTTTGTTTTGGCCTATTCTGAACCCGAAGATTCTGACTTTAGACATCCGACTTTGTCTTTCCGGACTTTTCCGTCTTTCGGACTTATTTCGTTAATTTTGCACATGCCAAAAATTTCGCACAAGGGACAGCAAATGCCCGCATCGCCTATCCGTAAATTAACGCCTTTTGCCGATAAGGCCAAGCTTGCCGGCAAAAAGGTTTATCACTTAAATATCGGCCAGCCGGATATTGAAACGCCGGAAGGCATGCTGAATGCCATTAAGAACATCGACTTCAAAGTTTGGGCCTACACCGCATCCGAAGGCACATTGGCCTATCGTAAAAAACTGACTGAATATTATAATAAACTAGGCTATAACATCAGTCCCGAAAATATTATCGTAACCACCGGCGGTTCCGAAGCGATAACCATATCGATGATGGCCTGCCTCGACCCCGGCGATGAAGTGATCATTCCCGAGCCGTTTTACGCCAACTACAACGGCTTTGCCTGCCAGAGCGATATCGTGGTGAAGCCTATATTATCTTTTATAGAGAATGGTTTTGCGTTGCCGCCGATAGCAGAATTTGAAAAGCTTATTACGCCAAAAACCAAGGCCATTATTATTTGCAACCCCAACAATCCGACAGGCTACTTATACTCAAAGGAAGAGTTGGAAGCGTTAAAGGAACTGGTGCTGAAATATGACCTGTACCTGTTTTCGGATGAGGCTTACCGCGAATTTTGTTATGACGGCCGCAGCTTTATTTCGCCTATGCACCTGGAAGGGCTTGATGAAAACGTAATTGTGATGGATACCGTAAGCAAGCGTTACAGCGCCTGCGGCGCACGCCTCGGCTGCCTCATCACCAAAAACAAAGCGGTATTGGCAGCAGGGTTAAAGTTTGCCCAGGCCCGTTTGAGTCCCGGCATGGTGGAGCAGATAGCCGGCGAAGCCGCTGTTGATACACCGGACAGTTATTTTGAGGCCGTTAACAAAGAATATACCGCCCGCCGCGACACGCTGGTAAATGCGTTGAACCACATGGATGGTGTTTTTTGTCCAAACCCGGGGGGCGCTTTTTACGTGGTGGCGCAACTGCCCATTGACAATGCTGACAAGTTTTGCCAGTGGATACTCGAAACCTTCAGCTATAATAACCAAACGGTAATGATGGCCCCGGCAACGGGCTTCTACAGCACCAAAGGCGCCGGCCTTTACGAAGTGCGTATGGCATACGTTTTGAATAGTGATGATCTGCAGAAAGCCATGGTTTGCCTTGATGAGGCACTGAAGGTGTACCCGGGGAGGGTGTTGAGTCCTGAGTCTGAAGTCTTGAGTTCTAAGTCTTAATTTGTTGCAACACGAGGCTTTTTGATTATCTTTGCAATCCTTTATCTGACTTAAGACTACCGACTCCAGACTAAGGACTAAAAAAAGGGGTCGACCGGAATTGACAGGATGGAGATAAGTAAGTAAGCATGCAGCGCGTTGGGTGAATTAGCGCTTAAATCTGAACGCTCAAACTTCAAATGGCGAAAATAACTACGCCTTAGCTGCTTAATTTAGAATTTAGCTAGCTTTTGTCCCGCCGGTTTTCCGTTTCATCGGGCCGGCATCAGGGGCATCGAAAGATGAAACTGGTCCCGACTGCGGTGCGCTGTCGGGACGAGATAAAGCACCTAAGGAAGACGGTACAGGCAAGCAGCTGGCCTTCCCCTTCCCGACAATTTAACAGATGCTAAGCACGTAGAAAGCTTACCTTATACCATGTTTGGACGAGGGTTCGAATCCCTCCGGCTCCACTGAAGGCCCTCAGATTTATTTCTGAGGGCTTTTTGTATGCAGTCGAAGGCTACAAGCATA